>JBCCNM010000020.1:0-31604 GCA_039025835.1 Pseudomonadota bacterium
ACAGTCGCGATCGATGCTGCCTGCCGGATGCTCGGAATGTCGGTCAGCGCCGAACAGGGGATGCCCAGGCGGAAGAACTTGTGGCTGGCGCCCGGCAAATCGTGTTCGCCGGCATTGGCGGATCGGGACACGTATCCTCCGACGCCTGCCACAAGTTCTTCCGCCTGGGCATCCCCTGTTCGGCGCTGACCGACATTCCGAGCATCCGGCAGGCAGCATCGATCGCGACTGTTGGCGACGTATTCGTTATTACATCCAACAGCGGTCGCTGGTCGGCACTGCGCGACGCGGCTGACGGCATCCGCCGCAGCGGCGCCTCGGTAATAGCGATCACCGACCCGGAATCGCAACTTGCGAAAGCCGCAGAAATTGCCATTCCCTGCAGTTTTCACGAGGACACCGGCGTCTATACGCCGATGAATTCCCGGCTTGCTCAATTGGCGGTTCTGGACGTGCTGCAGGTCGCCAGCGCACTGATTCTCGGCGATCCGGCGGCCGAAAACCTCGCCAAAACCAAGCATGCACTGAGCACCCAGATGTCGACTTGAGCGCTGGCCTTGGGCTAAGGTGTCGACATAAGGCCGCTACGGATCGCGGTCTGCCGGCGCAGCGGGGGCGGCCGGAATGCAGCTTAGACGCTGTGACGGCACTCCTGCGACCCCGATACAGACGCATCGTGAAGGACACGCTCGGGGGAGTATGAAACAGGTCAAAGTCGAGAATCCGACATCTCGAGACATAGCCGATATCGCCGGTGTATCGCAGGCGACCGTTTCGCGTGCCCTGCGGAACAGCCCACTGGTGCGCAAGGAAACCCGCGACCGCATCCAGGAAATCGCCCGCGAGCTGAACTATTTCGTTAACCGCAATGCCGCCGGTCTGCGCACCCACCAAAGTCACACACTTGCGCTGCTGATGTTCGACGATACGCCGGAGGGCGCCAGTCGGCCGAAGCAAAACCTGTTCCTGCTGTCGATGCTCGACTACATCACCCGTTCGGCGGCACAACACGGCTTTGACGTACTGGTCTCACTGCAGCAGCTGCACGACGACTGGCACATCGAGTACCAGGCCAGCCATCGGGCCGACGGTCTGATCCTGCTCGGCTATGGCGACTACGATGAGTACCACGACAAACTCACGGCGCTGTCGGAGGCCAACACGCGCTTCATGATCTGGGGGCCGGTCATCCGGGATCAGCCGGGGCACTCCTTCGGCTGCGACAACGACAACGGCGGATTTCAGGCGACTCGCCACCTGTTGAATCTCGGGCGTCGCAACATTGCGTTCTTCGGTGCAACGACCTCGAGGATCAGCCCGGAGCTTTCCGCCCGCTACAACGGCTACGTTCGGGCCCTCAACGAGCGCGGAATCGAGGTTAATCCGAAGCTCGTGCTGACGGCGCGAAACTCGGAACGCGAAGGCTACAGCGCCGCGCTCGAGCTACTGG
This sequence comes from Pseudomonadota bacterium, assembly GCA_039025835.1. Lineage (GTDB taxonomy): Bacteria > Pseudomonadota > Gammaproteobacteria > Steroidobacterales > Woeseiaceae > UBA1847. The sequence goes on from JBCCNM010000020.1 coordinate 1,451, forward strand.
ACAGCGGCGAGGCCGTGGACGGCCTGTTCGCTGTGACGGATCTTGTCGCCATCGGCGCAATGAAGGCCTTCCAGGACAGGGGTGTGCGCATCCCCGAAGATCTTGGCGTAGTCGGCTTTGACGACATGCCGCTCGCCAGCCACGTCTCCCCGGGCCTGACAACGATGCAGCAAAACGCAAAATTCGCCGCAGAAGGGCTGGTGCGTGGCATCGTGGGTCTGATTGAAGGCAAACCGGTCGAATCAACTCTGATGGCGCCGCGACTCATCGTACGCCGCTCCTGCGGCGCCTAGCGCGAAACCCGGGCGTCAGCCGGGCTCCGCGTCCTTGTCCACCAGCATCGCCGCGGCACCGGACAGGAACATCAGCACGCCACCGACCACGTAGGCATAGATAGCCTCCCCGCCGAACAGGCTGCCGACGATCAGGCCGAGTATGCTGGCGGCGATCAGCTGCGGGATCACGATAAAGAAATTGAAGATCCCCATGTACACACCCATCTTGTGCGCCGGCAAATTTGACGACAGCAGGGCGTACGGCAACGACAGGATGGACGCCCAGGCGATGCCGATGCCGATCATCGGAATCAACAGCATCGTCGGGTCTTTAATGAAGTAGAAGCTGATCAGGCTGACACCGCCGATCGACATGTTCACCATGTGACTGAAGCGACAGCCAAAGCGATTCGCCATCAGCGGGATCACAATCGCCGCAAGGGCGGCAAAGCCGTTGTAGGCACCGAACAGCACACCGACCCAGTCGGCGCCGTCGTTGTAAGCGGCGGACGCCGCATCGGTAGCACCAAAGTGATAGCTGGTGACCGCAGCGGTACCGTAGATCCACATCGCGAACAAAGCGAACCACTGAAAAAACTGCACAACCGCGAGTTGCTTCATAACCCGTGGCATGTGAAACAAGTCGTGCACGATTTCGTACAGGCCGGATTCGGTTTTACCGGCTTTGCCAAGCTGCGCCGTAATGATCTGCAGGATGCCAAACCCGGCGAAACAACCGGCCATGACATACAGCTCCTTCTGCAGACCGAAACGGGTGATCGCGAACCAGCCCGCGACACCGATTACGGTCCAGACCAGGCCGCCATTCAGGTAGCGGCTGGCCGCGCGGTGCGTGGTTGTCTCCGCGACATGTGCCGGTGGACGTGCCGCATCAAACGCCGCCAGCTCCTCCGGTGAATACTCAAAGCTTCTCACGACCGTCCACATGACGGCGCCAAAGAAAGCGATTCCGCCGAGGTAGAACGACCACTTCACCGAGTCCGGAATGACACCCTCGGGGGCGGTGTTGCTGATACCGAACCAGTTGGCCATCATCCAAGGCAGCGCGGAAGCGACGATCGCACCGATACCGATAAAAAAGGACTGCATCGCGAAGCCCTTGGTGCGTTGCTTCTCCGGCAAATTGTCGCCGACAAATGCACGAAACGGCTCCATGGCGACGTTGATACTGGCGTCCATGACCCACAACATGCCAGCCGCGATCCACAGCGTTGGAGAATTCGGCATGGCGAAAAGTGCCAGCGAGGCGAGCACCGCACCGATCGTGAAATACGGCCGACGTCGACCGAAACGACCCCAGGTGCGATCGCTCATATAACCGATGATCGGCTGCACGATCAGACCGGTCAACGGCGCCGCCACCCAGAGTATCGGCAGGTCCTCCACCTCGGCACCCAGTGTCTGGAAGATGCGACTGACATTGGCATTTTGCAGCGCAAAGCCGAACTGAATCCCCAGAAAGCCGAAACACATGTTCCAGATCTGCCAGAACGACAGCGCCGGTTTGTTATTCATTGCTTACCCCTTCGGCTCGAAATGCACGGCCGCACCGCCCCCTGGGGCGAGGCGAAGTTCAAGCCTGTTCTTGTTATTCAGTGTTCTTGTTTCGATGACGTAATCGTATGGTCTGGATGCCCAGTGCGCGGCTGCGCCATCGCGATAGATCGTTGCGTGGTAATCGCCATCATCCAGAAACGACAGCGGCAACGACAACGAGCGTTCGGACTCATCGGTCATCGCACCCAAAAACCAGTCGTCGCCGCCACGTTGCTTGCGTGCCGTCACCACGTAGTCGCCGATCTCAGCCGCGACGGTGACACTGGTCTCCCAGTCGGTGGGCACGTCGACGATAAACTGGAACGCATCGCGGTGTTGCTCGTAGTGTTCACGCAGGTCGGGCACCATCTGGATCGGGCTGTATATCGTGACGTAAAGCGCCAGCTGTTTTGCCAGTGTCGTCTGTACCCGTCTTGGGTTGCCGCGAACCTCGAAGTCGAGGTCGAAGATACCCGGCGTGAAATCCATCGGGCCGGCCAGCAGCCGGGTAAAAACGAGATTGACCTCGTGCTCGGGCGGGTTACCGGGGTCGCCCCAGATGTTGAACTCCTGTCCGCGCGAGCCCTCACGCGTAATCCAGTTCGGGTACGTTCTGCGCAACCCGGTGTCCTTGACCGGCTCGTGAGTGTTGATGCTGATACGACGCCTCGCGGCAGACTCGATGACCGCCTGGTGATGGCGAACGGCGAACTGGCCGTCCTTGTGCTCGAGGATCGTATTGCCCGCGTCGTCGACACGTTTCAGAGACCCGGTCTTGCCCACGTAGCCGGTTTTTATCTGTCGTACGCCGCGCTCAGCAAGCAGGTCGAAGGCGTCGTCCATCTGCCCTTCGTAATGCGACACGTGCCCACCGGTTTCGTGATGGCCGACCAGGCGCACGCCTTTCGCCAGTGCGTAGGCCGCGACCGTGTCGAGATCAAAATCCGGCGCCGGGCTCAGGAAGTCCTGCGTCGGACGGCCGACGTAATCGCCGTCCCAGCCGATATTCCAGCCCTCCGCCAGCACGCCGCTGAATCCATAGTCCGCGGCGAAGTCTATTTTCCGCAGCGCCGCATCGGTGCTTGCCGCATGCTCAGGCCCGCTGCGCCAGGTGCCAAGTCCGCGGTGGATCTCCCACCAGATGCCAGTGTATTTGCCCGGCTCTACCCATGAGACATCGCCGAGGACATTCGGCTCATTAAGATTCAGGATCAGGCTGGAGTCCAGCAGACCGGCGGCGGTCGTCGCCACCTGGATGCTGCGCCACGGTGTCTGAAAAGGCAGACTGACATGCGCGGCCGGCCCGCCGTTCCACCCCCGAAGCGCCGCCCGCAGTACGCCTGTCCCGTCGCCTTGCAGCCGGTACGCCGGGTAGTCCACCAGCGCCGCTTCGTGGATCGACAAGACGTAGCCGCTGTTGGTTTGCAGGGTCAGCGGCGTATGAGCAACATTCACACCGCCGATGGGCGTCTCGCGATACAGATGTTCGTAGCCCTCGTCGCCGTCACCGGTTTGCCACCAGGCCGTGGCGTCTGCCGGCACGCAGAAAGCCGTCAGCTCCTGCGCGATGTCGCGTTCACCCTCGCCTGCCAGGCGGTAACGGAATCCGACACCGTCATCGTAAAGCCGCACGACCAGGGCAAACGCCCCGTCGTCGGACTCAAGCTCTATCTGTGACTGTCGATAGTGATCGCGGACCAGGCGCCGCTCGCCCCAGGGTTGTTCCCACTGATCGTTAACCTCCGTATCCGTCACACGGCGGATCGACAGGCCGCGCTGCAGAACACCGCCATCTGTGAAGGTCAATCCAAGTGCGCAGGTGTCGATCAGTATCTGGTCGTCGTGGCTCAAGCGATAATGCGGCTGTCCGTCCGCATCGATGGACAAATTGAAAGCCAGTCGACCATCCGGTGATGCCACCGTCACGTCGCGCTGCGCGTCGTCGCAGGCGGTCTGCATCACGCCGATCACAACGATCAATGTGAGCCGGATAAAACGACGGGTCGCGTGCCGGAATGCGGCCGTTAACAAGGCTGGACTCCCATCATCCCCCTCAATGATGGTTTGAATTTTCATACTAACAACAGGGGCTTGGCGCTCCCCATGAATACGTATTCAGTGTTCACGCCCAAACCCGCTACGACTAGAATGATGCTGGAGTTGCATCCGAACTCGTCTCCGGGGGGAATCCATGATCAGTCGTCTCACGACCCTTGCTGTACTGCTTGTAGTCACCGCGCCGGTTTTGGCAGCTGACATCCAGCGAGTCGAACCACCGTTCTGGTGGACGGGCTTTGAACACCGTGAATTGCAGCTCATGGTGCATGGCGATGACATCGGTGATATGGCCGTGTCGATCGACCAGCCGGGCATCCGTATACAACGGGTCGAGCGTGTGGACAGCGAAAACTACCTGTTCCTGTATCTGGTCATTGACGAGTCTGTGAATCCGGGAGCATTCACGATCCGGTTTGAACACGATAGCCAGGTGATTGAGCAGACCTACGAGCTGAAGCAGAAAAACCCGGACCCGGAGCATACCCGCGGCTTTTCTCAGCAAGACGCGATCTACCTGCTGACGCCGGACCGGTTTGCCAACGGTGACACAAGCAACGACACGGTCGAGGGATATGCGGACGGGCTGAATCGTGCGGATGACTACGGACGCCACGGCGGTGACCTCGCCGGCATCGCCAACCATCTCGACTACCTCTCGGACATGGGCTACACGCAACTCTGGCTTAACCCGATTCTTGAAAACAACGTGGCCAGGGCGTCGTACCACGGCTACTCGACCACCGACTTTTACACGGTGGATCCACGTTTTGGCAGCAATGCGCAGTTCGCAGCGTTAACCGAGGCGGCAGGCGAGCGCGGCCTTGGCATGATCATGGACATGATCGCAAACCACATCGGCGACGGTCACTGGTGGATGCACGACCTGCCGACCAGCGACTGGCTGAACTTCCAGGGCGCACCGGTCATCACCAGCCACGCGCGCACCGTGAACCAGGACCGATACGCCTCCGACTACGACCGTCAGATGCATGTGGATGGCTGGTTCGTGACAACCATGCCGGATCTCAACCAGCGCAATCCCCTGCTTGCCGACTACCTGATTCAGAACGCGATCTGGTGGATTGAGTACGTGGGACTGAACGGCATCCGGATGGACACCTGGCCCTACCCGGACAAGCACTTCATGGCCGAGTGGGCCCGTCGCATCATGCAGGAATACCCGGACTTCAATATCGTTGGCGAAGAGTGGAGCGTGAATCCTGCGATCGTGTCCTACTGGCAGCGCGGCAAGGTCAATGCGGACGGCTATGTGTCACACCTGCCCTCGGTGTTTGATTTTCCGCTGCAGGCGGCGCTGGTCGAGGCGCTGACCGAAGACGGACCGGACTGGCGCAGCCCGTGGACGTCGGTTTACGAATCCGTCGCAAACGACTTCCTGTACCCGGACCCGAGCAATATCGTGATTTTCCCGGACAACCACGATATGAACCGAACCTACACGCAGCTTAACGAGGATTTCGCGTTGTTCCGTATGACGATGGTGTTCTACGCCACAATGCGTGGCATACCGCAGTTCTTCTACGGTCACGAGATCCTGATGTCGCACCCCGGCACGGACAGTCACGGCGCGCTGCGCATGGATTTCCCGGGCGGCTGGGACGACGATGCACAAAACGGCTTCTACGGTGAAGGCCTCAGCGACGAGGCACTGGAAGCTCAGGCGCTGGTGCGTCAGCTGCTTACCTGGCGCCGCGACGAAAGCGTGATTCATACCGGTGACTATATGCACTTTGCACCGATCGATGAGGTCTTTGCGTATTTCCGCTACAACGACGAGAAGACCGTTATGGTGGTGTTCAACCGCGACGACGCGGCGACGACACTCGACATGCAGCGCTTTGCCGAGAGGACACAATCCGCCACACGCGGCACGGACGTGCTGACCGGCCGCACCGTCGACATCCGTAACACCATCGAGCTTGAACCGCGCTCGGTTCTTCTGCTCGAACTCGAATGATCATGAAACGACTGCTGCCGCTGCTGCTGGCCCTCTCCCCGGTCGCCTCGGCCGATTTTGGTGACTACGAACAACACGCTGTTCTCGGCCAGTCACTGCTCGTCGAGACAGACCGGGGTTCCGTGCGTATCACCGCGGTCGACGACGCCGCGTTCTACGTGCACTACGTCGAGGATGACATCCAGCAATTGCCGTCGTTCGCACTGAAGGGTATTCCGGACCCGGTTATCACCGTGCTCCGGGAGAATGACCAGAAACTGGAATTTGCGATCGACGGATTGACCGCCGTCGTGCATAAGTCACCGCTGCGAATCGCCTTCGAACAGCGCGGCGAGCCACTGCTGGCGGAGGAGCACGGGTACTTCGCGCTCGACACCCTGCGCGGATTTCGTTTCTCGCTCGACGACAGCGAAAAACTCCTGGGCGGCGGACAGCGCGTTCTCGGCATGGACAGACGTGGACATCGCCTGCCGCTGTACAACCGTGCGCACTACGGTTACACCACCGAGTCGAACCAGATGTACTACGGACTGCCCGCCGTGCTGTCGAGTGATCGTTACATCCTCGTGTTCGACAACTCGGCAAGCGGTCATTTGGACATCGGCAAAACCGAAGCGGACGTGCTGCAATTCGAAGCGGTGTCGGGCCGCACAGCCTATCTCGTCGTTGCCGGCGACAGCTACCCGGAACTGATCGACAACTACACCGACGCCACCGGCAAGCAACCCCTGCCGCCGCGCTGGGCTTTCGGCAATTTTGCGTCGCGCTTCGGCTACCGCAGCGAGGCAGAGACGCGCGACGTAGTAAAGCGCTTTCGACGGCAGAACATTCCTCTGGATGCCGTCATTCTCGATTTGTACTGGTTTGGCCCGGAAATCCAGGGCTTCATGGGCAACCTGGACTGGGACCGGGACGCGTTTCCGACGGCGGAGAAAATGATCAGTGATTTCGCCGAGGACGGCGTGCAGACGATCACGATCACCGAACCGTTTGTGCTGCATGAGTCGAGCAACTGGGACGACGCCGTGGACAATGACGTGCTGGCGAAGAGCGTCACCGGGGAACCGCGCCGTTTCGACTTTTACTTCGGTAACACCGGTCTGATCGATGTCTTCGATGCGGAGGCGCGCGACTGGTTTGCGCAATTTTACAACCGGCTGTACGACCAGGGCATCGCTGGCAACTGGGGCGACCTCGGCGAACCGGAGGTGCATCCGTCCGACAGCCTGCATTTCGTCAGCGACGTAAACCGTACAGCGACGGCCGACGAGGTGCACAACGCCTATGGTCATCGCTGGGCACAGATGGTGTATGAAAACCAGATTGAACATCAGCCCGATGTACGTCCGGTCGTCATGATGCGCTCCGGGTTTGTCGGCACTCAACGCTACGGCATGATTCCGTGGACCGGTGATGTCAGTCGGAGCTGGGACGGCCTGAAGCCACAGCTTGAGCTCAGTCTGCAGATGGGGCTCCTCGGGCTTGCTTACACGCACTCGGACCTCGGCGGCTTCGCCGGCGGCGAGACCTTCGACAAGGAGATGTACATTCGCTGGCTGCAATACGGTGTCTTCCAGCCGGTGTATCGCCCGCATGCTCAGGAACACATACCGTCAGAACCGGTGTTCCACGACCGTGAGACGCGACGCATTGTCCGCGACTTTATCGAGCTGCGATACCGGCTGCTGCCCTACAACTACACGCTGGCCTGGGAGAACTCGACGACCGGAATGCCGCTGATGCGACCCGTGTTTTTCGAGGACGAAACGCGACCGGAACTTATCGATATTACCGACACCTATCTCTGGGGGGATGCGTTTCTCGTCAAGCCGGTCACCGAACCGGGACTGGCGTCGGTGCCGGTCGATTTACCGGCCGGGGTCTGGTTTAACTACTGGACCGGCGAACGCCACGACGGTGAGCAGACTGTCGACACGGCCATCGATATCGAGACCATCCCGGTGTACGTCCGTGCCGGATCGTTCGTTCCGACCGTTCCGCTGGTGCAGACGACGCGCGACTATTCCAGCGATGCTTTAAGCCTGCACTACTACGCAGACGAAAGCGTAAATACCGCATTCGGGCAGGTGTATGAGGACGATGGCCTGACGCGCCAAAACCTTGAGCGGGGTGATTATGAACTCCTGCGCTTCGCAGCCGAGCAGTCTGACAACAGTCTGTCGATCACCTTCTCGCAGGAGGGCAGCTATGAAGGTCAACCGACGTCTCGCACGATCACGCTGGTCGTGCACAACTGGGAGCAGCCCGTCGCTGACGTTCGCTTCGGCGACGAGACCATTCGCATCAATCGCCGACTGCCGCGCCGCGGCAGCGCCGCTGCCTGGGACGCAGACAAACGGACCCTGACGGTCCGTTTCGACTGGGACCACAGCAGCACCACTCTCAACCTACAGTGAGATCCATCCATGCGCAGAATTGCCATGCTTGCCGCGGGCAGCCTTGCCCTCGCCGCCTGCGGCGAACCGCAGACTGACGACCCGGTGACCGAACCCGCTGCGAGTGTCGACACGCCCGCCGGCAAACCCGTGGTGTACCAGGTCTTCACCCGACTGTTTGGTAACACCACAAAGACCAACACACCGTGGGGGACGCTCGAGGAGAACGGTGTCGGCAAGTTTTCGGATTTCACCGACGAAGCACTGCAGAGCATTCGTGAACTCGGCACAACACATATCTGGTACACCGGCGTTCCGCATCACGGTGTGATCCGGGATTACACGGCCTACGGAATTTCAGCAGACGACCCGGACGTGATCAAAGGCCGTGCCGGCTCCCCGTACGCCGTCAAGGATTACTACACGGTGAATCCCGACCTCGCGGACGATCCCGCCAAACGCCTGGAAGAATTCGAAGCGCTGATCGCGCGCACCCATGCACACGGAATGAAGGTGCTGATCGATATCGTGCCGAATCACGTGGCGCGTGGTTACCAATCGCTGGCGAAACCCGACGGGGTCGAGGATTTCGGCGCCAGCGACGACACCTCGGTGACCTATGCGCGTGATAACAACTTCTACTACGTGGTCGGCGAAGACTTCGCCGTCCCGGATTCGCCGGAAGGCTACGCGCCGCTAGGCGGTGATGCGCATCCGCTGTCCGACGGCCGCTTCGAGGAATCACCGGCAAAATGGACCGGCAACGGCGCACGCTCGCCGAAGCCCGACTTCAACGACTGGTTCGAAACCGTCAAAGTCAATTACGGTGTGCGACCGGATGGCAGCTACGATTTCGATCGCCTGCCGGATGCGGCGCGCAACTGGAGCATCGAACAGCATGCTGAGTTTTGGGCCGACAAGGATGTGCCCGACAGCTGGGAGAAGTTTCTGCACATTGTCCTGTACTGGACGGACAAGGGCGTCGACGGCTTTCGCTACGATATGGCGGAAATGGTACCGGTTGAATTCTGGAGTTACCTGAACTCGGGCATCAAAGCCAGAAACCCGGACGCATTTCTGCTCGCCGAGGTCTACAACCCGGATCTGTACCGCGATTACCTCAAGCTCGGCCGTATGGATTTTCTGTACGACAAGGTCGGCTTCTACGACACCTTGAAGCCCGTCATGCAGGGAACCGGCAGCACCGACGAATTGGCGCCGGTGCACGCCGAAGTGCTCGATATTGAAGCGCATATGCTGCACTTTCTCGAGAATCACGACGAGCAACGCATCGCCAGTCCCGGCTTTGCCGGTGATGCCGGGAAAGGCAAACCGGCCATGGTGGTGTCCGCGCTGATCAGTCGCTCACCGACCATGCTGTACTTCGGCCAGGATGTTGGTGAGCCCGGTGACGGTGACGCCGGCTTCGGAGATCCGACGCGCACCACCATTTTTGATTACTGGGGGGTGCCGACGCACCAGCGCTACATGAATGACGGCACCTTTGACGGCGGCCGGTCGACATCGGATGAACGGGCGCTGCGCGATTTCTACGAGCGACTGATGTCCTTCAGTGCGACGAACGCCGCACTCAATGGCGACTACGCCGAGATTCACAGTGTCAATCGCGCGGTGACTGACGCTTACGACGAGACCCTGTTTTCGTTTGTGCGCTGGCAGGATGAAGAACGACTGATCGTAGTCAGCCGCTTCGCTGACGATTCACCGGTCACGGTCAGCATGACCTTACCGGCCGAGATCGTCGATGCGTTCGGTCTCGACAACGGGCGCTACGTGCTCGACGAGCAATTGTACGGCGAACGCAACGGTCGTCTGATCGTCGACAACGGCGTGGGTCGTTTCGACGTCACCCTCGGTCCGCTGGAATCCGTGGTATTGCGGGTCGGCCGCCAGGATATCGTGCGCTACGACAACATGGAGTCCCGCTTCGGCATCCTGCCGCGACACGTCGATATCTGGCTGCCCGATGGCTACCACGAAGACGACGATAACTACGCGGTCCTGTACATGCACGACGGACAAAATCTGTTCAATGCCGACATGTCTTTTACCGGTGTTGAATGGGGAATCGATGAAACCCTGCAGCGACTGATCGACAGCGGCGACGTGCAAAAGACCGTCGTCGTCGGCACCTGGAACACCGCCGACCGCAGTCGCGATTACATGCCGGTATTTGCCTGGGATGCTATTCCACCGGAGCAGCGTGGCCTGCTTGAACAGAGCATCGGCGGTGAGCCTCTGTCGGAAGGCTACTATCGATTCCTCACCGAAGAACTGAAACCGATGATCGACGCGAATTTCCGTGTCAAAATCGACCGAAACCATACCTTTTTGATGGGCTCATCGCGCGGCGGGCTGATTTCACTTGACGGTCTGATGCGCCACGGTGACACCTTCGCCGCTGCTGCCTGTTTATCCATGCACTGGTCCGGCATTTTTCATCCGGACAACGCGGAACTGCAGCAGAAAACACTGGGCGCGCTGACCGCGACGCTGCCCGACCCAGATCGTTTCCGTATCTACTTCGATCACGGCACCACCGAACTGGACGCCACCTATGGCGAGTTCCAGCTGCGCGTCGATGAGGTGATGCGCGAGTCCGGCTACACAGCAGACAACTGGCAGACACGGGTGTTTGACGGCACCGGCCATCACGAACGTGACTGGCAGGCGCGCGTCGATATTCCGCTGCGCTTCCTGCTCGCTGATCGCCGCTAGGTCGTTCCGCTTTGCTGCCAGTCAGCTTTACTCAACGCATAAACCACGTGCACCGAGCCGCCGCGAACCTGTGAGCCGGGTCGAAGTGACGCGCCTAGTTTCTCAACGGCGCGACGCGAGCGTCGATTGCTTTCACCGATCCAGAACACGACGGTCTCAAAGCATTCGAAGGCGTGGTGCACCATCAAGTGTTTGAGCTCGCGATTGGTGACACCACCCCAGAATGCGCGAGCCAGAAAGGTCCAGCCGATTTCGATTTCATCGTCCGACGTGTCCCCGATGGCGTAGCGACTGGAGCCAATGATTTCGCCGCTTGCGGTGTGCACGACAGCAAAGGCGAGACCCGAGGCCAGCGCGTCGTCAAAGTACTGCCGAAAGACCGCTTCCTGGTAGCGATCGCTCGCCGGGTGCTGCGCCCAAATTCCGGGGTCCGCTGCCGCTGCATACAGACCCTCCCAGTGCGACGGCTGGATAGGCTCGAGGGTCAGGCTGTCACCGCTTAAGACGCCAATCGAAAAGCGTCGGTTTCTCACGCCGCGATCTTTTGCACAAACCTCGGGTATTCCGGCAGGCGCGACACCGTGGTCTGCAGGATGCTCTGCAGGTTCTTGAGGTACTCACTGACGTCATTGGAGTCCAGCGTATCGGCCAGCGGGTTGTAACGCTTCGGTCGCAGACCCTGGCCCAGCATGACCTGCAACCAACCCACTTCGGTGAACAACTCCTCGTCGATGCGGAACAAGTGCCCGGATTCCTCGAACGTCGACATCTTCTCGGACAGGCTGTCCGGTACGCTCATCGTGCGGACCTCACGCCAGAATTCCGTATCGTCCCGGCTGGTCTGGTGATAGTGCAGGATGATGAAGTCGCGAATCGCCTCGTATTCGTAGCGCATACGACGATTGTATTCGCGCGACTTCGCCGCGTTGCCGGTCTTCGTCGGGAACAGCTTCACAAGGTTGGTGATGCCGATCTGAATCAGGTGGATGCTGGTGCTTTCCAGTGGCTCGATGAAGCCACTGGCGAGGCCGAGTGCGACGCAGTTCCTGTGCCACAGCTTTTGCCGACAGCCCGGCGTGAAACGCAACGAGATGGGGTCTTTGAGCGGCTCACCCTCGAGGTTGTCGAGCAGGGTCTGTGTCGCTTCGTCCTCGCTGATGAAGCGGTCACTGAAGACGTGCCCGTTGCCCGTGCGATGCTGCAACGGGATGCGCCACTGCCAACCCGCCTTGTGGGCAATGCTTTGCGTGTACGGTCGCAGCGACTTCGATTCCAGGCTGCACGGCAGAGCGACGGCGCGGTTGCACAGCAGCCATTCACTCCAGTCGTCGTAGTCGACACCGAGTGCGCGATTGAAGATCAGGCTGTTGAATCCACTGCAGTCGATAAAGAAATCACCGTCCACCGTCGTACCGTCCTCGAGCGTCAGACTGGCAACGTCGCCGGATTCAGCGTCCAGCTCCACGTCCTGAATGCGACCCTCGATACGCACCACGCCGCGCTGTTCGCTCTGCTTGCGCAGAAACGCCGCATACAGTCCGGCGTCAAAGTGGTAGGCGTAGGAAATGCCCGGCAAAGGGGTGCCCTCGATTCGCGCGAGACGGTCGAAACGATTGGCGCGCGCCGCGGTGTTGTTCAGTGAGTAGCTGCCGAGCTCGCCGGCAGTGCCTTCGGCCAGCGCCTTCAGGTAAACGTGCTGGAACGACACCGGGCCAACCTTGCGACCGACAAAACCGAAGCCGTGCATGTAACTGTCGCCAACGGCGCCCCAGTTCTGGAATTCGATCGCCAGCTTGATCGTGGCTTTCGTGTCGCGCAGGAACTCCGCCTCGTCGATGCCGGCAAGATCGTTAAAAATCTGGATGGGTGGAATGGTGGCTTCCCCGACGCCGACGGTGCCGATGGCGTCAGATTCCACCAGTCGAATCTCGAACGCGTCGCCGAACAGTTTGCTGACCAGCGCGGCCGTCATCCAGCCGGCGGTACCGCCGCCCACGATCACCAGTCGGTCAATTGAGATATCAGTCATTTTTCTCCCCCCCGCTGAAGAAAAAACCCCCGCCAGCCTGACGACTGACGGGGGTCGGTTTGTCGGACCAGGTCTGCTTACAGCCTTACGTTGAAGCCTACCATGTAGCTGCGTCCGTACGTGTGGTAGTTCTTCACTTTCCGCTCGTCGCCGTCAAGGAACTGGACGAACGGCTCGTTGGTCAGGTTAGAACCCTGTACGTAGAACGTCAGGCCTTCCATCAGCGTCTCCGATGCGTCGAAGGAAATCTGCGCATCGACGATCGTCTCGCCCTGGGCTGTCGTCAATTCACGAGACAGTCCGATGGCGAACGCATCCGCGAGGAAGTCATCGCGGTAGCGGGCGCTGACCCTGGCCTGCAGTCCGTAGTCGTTCTCGTAGTAGAACGTGCCGTTGACAACGGTTTCGGACAGACCCGGCAGCTCCAGCGGATCGCTGTCAGGCGTTTCCTGGACTTCGGAGTCCGTGAATGACGCGCTGACGAAGACACCGAAGTCGCGCATGGTGTCGCTGAACAGATCAAACGGGACAGAGGCCGCGACTTCGACACCGCGGATCCAGCCGCCTTCGCCGTTGGCCGGCGCACTGACGAAGCCCTGGTCGAGCGTCGGATCGAGAATCGCCGGCAGATCCACCGTCGAGAAGTCCGTCAGCACCTGCTGGGTGTAGACGTAGTTCTCAAGTTCCTTGTGGAACACGGTGAACGCTGCGTAACCGGCGTTACCGAAGTAGGTCTCCAGTGCCACGTCGAACTGCATGGCCATCCACGGCTCGAGGAAGGCGTTACCGCCGTTACCACCCCAGGGTGAGTCCTCAAGCTCCGTCGCGTCGATGTTCTGCTCGTTGAACGAGAACTCCTTGCTGGCGCGCATCTGTTCCATCTGCGGACGGGCCAGAATGCGTGCCGCACCGAGGCGCAGCTTCCAGTCGTCGTTGATGTGGTAGGACGCGTTCAGGCTCGGCAGGATCTCCCAGAAGTCGGTGCCTTCGGTGACCGTGTTGAACTCGATACCGGCCGACGTCGTACCCGCCTGGACCCCTGTCGAGGACTGGTCGGTGTACACCGCCTGCAGACCGAAGTTACCGCTCCAGTCACCGGTCTCAAAGTCAGCCTGTACGTACAGGTTGACCACGTCTTCCTCGACGGCCCAGGCATTGGCAGCCTGTGCAACCAGGTTTTCCGGCGACGTGTAGTACACACCGGAGTCAACGATCGCGCGAGCGTCGAAGCTGATGATGTCGTTCAGGCCGACAAAATCGAGCGACGTAGAGCCGATGATGAACTGATCCGGAATCTGCGTGAGGTTCGGGTAGTCGTTCAGCGTCAGGAACTCACCGCGACGGGACACGCCTTTCTCGCGAATCGCGTAGCGCATACCGACTTCAACATTCTGCACGAAATCGGAATCAACCAGTCGCGACGCGGCCAGTTTCAGCGCCGACATTTCGTCATCGGAGGTCAGCGAGTTGCGGAAACCGTCCTGGCTGTCGCACTGCCAGCCGAGGGCTTCGGTGCACAGCGGGCCACCCCAGCCGAGGTTATCGCCGAGGCTCCAGCGAGCCGGATCGGAGAAGTCGGCATCGGTCTGGATGATCACACCGTTGCCGGCACCCAGCGTGTAGCTGAAGTTGTCCGGCGTGCCGCCCTGGCCACGACCGTCGGAGATGTAAACCTCACTGGCAACGTAGGAACGATCGGCGCGTGAGAAGCTCAAGTCACCCTCGAGACGCCAGTTGTCGTTGATGTCGTAGACCGCATTCAGGCCCAGGGCCGTGGTCTCAACGTCGCGATCCGAGAAGTCGTTGCGGTTCTGCGTGAACAGGTTGTTCCACGTACCCTCGGTGACCAGCGTGCCATCCACGCTCGTGATGTCACGATCGGCGGCCGTGTAACCGGCTACCTCGGCGCCGCGCAGGGTCTGCGCATCGTCGAAACGCGAGTAGAAGGAGTCAAATCGAACTCGCAGCTGATCGCTGGGCGCGTACTCGAGCACGGCGAGGAAGCCGTCACGCGTCAGTTCATTGGATTTAACGTACGGCTTGATGCCGTTGATGAACTGGCCGGTGTCACCGTCCGCGTCGGTGATCGTGTCGTAGCCCCAGAAGTGTACGTACTCTTCCTGGATCGGCTGCAGCATGCGTGAGTAGCCCAGT
Organism: Pseudomonadota bacterium; assembly: GCA_039025835.1. GTDB lineage: Bacteria > Pseudomonadota > Gammaproteobacteria > Steroidobacterales > Woeseiaceae > UBA1847. Next base: position 16,637 of record JBCCNM010000020.1, read on the forward strand.
GCCCAGCCGAAGGTGCCGGCATCGTTCTGGTCTACCCAGGCGATGTTCGCGCGGTAGCCTTTGTCGTCCGTGTCCTGGTTCAGCTTGCCCTCATCATTGAGCTCTGCCCGAAGGCCGACCGCCTGGATCGGATCCGCGTAGTTCAGCGGGCGAATCGTCTGCATGTCGACGGTGCCGCCAACGGCCTGCGCCGTCAGGCCGGCATCCGGCGTCTTGTAGACAGTTGCACCAGTAATCAGTTCTGACGGGAACTGGTCGAATTCCACGGCGCGGTTATTGTCCGACGACACGAGTTCGCGACCGTTCAGGGTCACCGTCGTGAAGTCCGGCGCAAGACCGCGAATCGAGATGCGGTTGGCGCGGCCGTCAAATCGCTGTGCAGCGAGTCCCGGCAGACGCGCCAGCGACTCACCGATCGAGTTGTCCGGCAGCTTGCCGATGTCTTCTGCCGAGATCGCCTCGACGATGGACGAGCTGTCCCGCTTGGTCGCGATCGCGTTGGCGAGACTGGATCGATAGCCGACCGTTACCACCTCTTCGATGACTTCGTTCGAATCGTCCTGGGCCAGCGCGGTGGCTGGAACGAGAGCGGCACCAGGCAGTGCTGCGGCGATCGCAAGTGATAGCGCTGTGCGGCGTACGGACGGCTTGTATGACGCGTCCGAGGCAGACGGCGCAGAATTGCGCTTTGATTTGACCATTTGGCTTCCCCCCGCAAGGTCGTAGATTAAAATTTGCCCAAGCATCGTAAGTAATGGCCTCCGCACGCAGCAAGAACTGCAAACGTATTCATGCAGTGAATACGTATTCATTGCTTAAATCACGGCCGCCGGTGCTGTTAGATTTCAAAACGTTAGAACGGGGATGATACGCAGCCATGCCGGGGACACCCCGGGGGGTCATGGCTCGGAGGGGACTCCTGGGAAGTAGCGAGCCAGGTCGGCCGGCACAAGCGCCGGTTGACCCGGTTCCGCTTCGCGGCTCAAAATATAATCTGAATCGATGTCTCATAACGGCCAATCACTGCTCGCCGACCAACGCGCGGGCGTCAGTCTGCACATCACGTCGCTGCCGGGCGATTACGGTGTCGGCGAAATCGGCGCCCAGGCGCGAGCGTTCGCCGATGCGCTGAAGGCTATGGGAATCGGCGTCTGGCAGTTCCTGCCGACCGGACCGACGGCCTACGGAGACTCGCCCTACCAGCCCTTGTCGACGTTTGCCGGCAACGAAAACCTGATCGACATCGCCGAGCTGCTGCAGCTCGGGCTACTCACCGACGAAGAGGTCGCGCCGCTTAGGCAGCTGCCCCGGCACACGGTCGATTACGGACAGCTCATCCCGCACAAACAGGCGCTGCTGGCGATCGCTGCGTCCAGATTCGCGCGCCAGGCCACGGCAGCGCAGAAAGCCGGCTACGACGCTTTCCTCGAGACGCACAACGACGCGTGGCTGAACGACTACGCGATGTTCCGCATCCTCAAATCGCGGCACGGAGAGCGACCGTGGAATGAATGGGATCCGCACTACGCGCAGCGCGACGATGCAGCACTGCGCAAGCTGGCGCAAACGGACGCCGACAAGATCGATGCCATCAAGACGATCCAGTATCTGTTTTTCGATCAGTGGCGAAGGTTCAAAACCTACGTTAATGACCAGGGCATCCACCTGTTTGGCGACATGCCGATCTACATTGCGCTCGACAGCTCGGACGCCTGGGCGAATCGCGGCATTCTCAAAGTCGACGATCGCGGCCATCCGGAAGCGGTGGCCGGGGTACCGCCCGATTACTTCAGCGAAGACGGTCAGCTCTGGGGTAATCCGCTGTACGCATGGGATCGCCACGCCGACGACGACTACGGCTGGTGGGTGGACCGGGTCCGCGCCACGGCCGACCTGGCGGACATTGTTCGCATCGATCACTTCCGCGGTTTCGAGGCGTACTGGTCGGTACCGGCAGACGCCGACACAGCAAAGAGCGGCACCTGGGAACCGGGCGTCGGCGACGCCCTGTTCGATGCGATGAAGCGCGAACTGGGTAGCCTGCCGATCGTGGCGGAAGACCTCGGTGTCATCACACCGGAGGTGGTCGCGCTGCGGACTCGTCACCATATCCCCGGCATGCACGTTCTGCAGTTCGATGTGACCGATCCGGAATTCGACCTCAATGACGTGGATGAGAACGCCGTCTGCTACACCGGCACCCACGACAACGACACCACGCTCGGCTGGTTTCACGGCAGCCCGGACGACATTCGCCCGGATGACGCCATCGCCAATGCGCAGCGCATGGCACTGGACTTTACCGACGGTCGCCCTGAGACCATCCACACCGACATGATTCGCACGGCATTCGCCAGCAAGGCGCGGCTCGCCGTCGCGCCGATGCAGGATTACCTCGGCCTCGGGTCCGAAGCCCGCATCAACGTCCCCGGCACCTCGGCCAATAACTGGCGCTGGCGGGTCACCGATGCCCAATTGACGCCGGAAGTCTGCGACAATGTTGCGCAGATGGTCAGCGCGTCCGGACGCGGTATCGGCTAGGGAGTCACGAGCCCCCCGGCTCGGTGCGGTTCGCCACGCGGCGATCCTGACAATAACAACGCACCGGGGACTCATCGCGATGAAAGCAATAGGCCAAACTGAAGACGCTCGCTACGTCAGTCGACTGACGAGGCAAACGATGGCGCTGATCCTGGCAGGCGGCCAGGGCTCCCGACTGCACGAACTGACGTCCTGGCGGGCCAAGCCGGCCATGTATTTCGGCGGCAAGTTCCGGATTATCGATTTCCCGTTGTCAAACTGCATCAACTCCGGCATTCGGCGTATTGGTGTGCTGACGCAATACAAGGCGCACTCACTAATCCGTCACCTCGTGCAGGGCTGGTCCAGCACCCGCTCGGCCGGCGGCAATCGCGAGTTCGTCGAGATTCTTCCGGCGTCGCAGCGCGTCGGTGGTGAGTGGTATCGCGGAACAGCCGACGCCGTGTACCAGAACCTCGACATTATCCGCACCAACGGTCCCGAATACGTGCTGGTGCTGGCCGGCGACCACATATACAAGATGGACTACGGTCACCTGCTTGCCGCGCACTACGAGACCGGCGCCGACATGACAGTCTCCTGCCTGGAAGTCCCGATCGAGGAAGCCGCGGGTCAGCTCGGCGTCATGACCGTCGACGAGCATGGTCGCGTTATCAAGTTTCGCGAGAAGCCCGAGAAGCCGGATCCGATTCCCGGCAAGCCCGGCTACTGCCTGGCGTCGATGGGCAACTATCTGTTCAACACCGAATTCCTGTATGAGCAGGTCATCAAGGACGCCGACACGCCCGATACCCAGCACGATTTCGGCCGCAATGTTATCCCGGCGATCATCAATGACTACAAGGTACACGCCTATCCATTTCGCGACCCCGAGACCGGCGAGCAGGCGTACTGGCGAGACGTGGGTACGCTGAACGCGTTCTGGGAAGCCAACATGGAGCTGGTATCGGTGACACCGCAGCTCAACATGTACGACAAGGAATGGCCGATATTCACTTATCAGGAGATGGTGCCGCCGGCGAAGTTTGTGTTCGACGAGCACGATCGCAAGGGTACGGCTATCCAGTCCATGGTGTCCGGTGGCTGTGTGATCTCCGGCGCGGTCATCAATCGCTCGCTGCTGTTTTCCAATGTGCGCGTGCACTCCTACAGCGAGGTCAGCGACTCGGTGATCCTGCCTGAGGTCGACATCGGCGAAAACTGCCGCATCAAGAAATGCATCATCGACAAGGGAACCCGGATCGAAGCGGGAAGCGTCATTGGCGAAGACCCGGAGGCGGACAAGGCCCGCGGCTTCCGGATCACGGACAAAGGCATCACGCTGGTGACGCCGGAAATGCTAGGCCAGCAGTTGCACTTTACGCGCTAAAGGCGCCCCGGGTGACCCGTAATCATGAGCACGATCAGCAGGGACGTTAAGCGACACACGGATGCATTCGACGCACTCGTCGCGGGCCGGCACAGCGATCCGTTTTCGCTGCTGGGCGTGCATCGCGCCGGCAACCGCCGCATCGTACGCACGCTGCAGCCACAAGCGGCCTCCGTTCGCCTGGTCGGCAATGACAATGCACCGCTCGTCGACATGGAATGCGTTCACGACGGCGGACTGTACGCCGCGACTCTGCCTGCCCGGCAGCGCGGTTACCGACTCGAGGTAACGTTGCCCTCCGGCGACACGTACGTCACCGACGATCCTTACCGCTTCGGCCAGACGCTGGGCGACCTCGACCTGTACCTGCTCGGCGAAGGCTCCGACAAGGAGATCTACGAGAAACTCGGCGCGAATGTCATCACGGTGAACGGCGTCAGTGGTACGCGCTTTGCCGTCTGGGCACCGAATGCGTCGCGGGTGTCCGTCATCGGCAATTTCAACGACTGGGACGGTCGTCGCCACGTCATGCGCCTGCACCCGGCAAACGGTATCTGGGAACTGTTTATCCCCGGCGTACAGTCGGGTGACCTGTACAAGTATGAATTGCTCGATGCGGCCGGCGAGTTGCTGCCGCTGCGCGCCGACCCTTACGGCAGCTACCACGAGGCGCCGCCGGGCAACTCCTCGATCGTGTTCGACAGCGATTACCGCTGGGATGACAACGACTGGATGGCCGCACGCTCGCCGACGCCGGTTATGGACGGCCCGATCAGTATCTACGAAGTGCACCTGGGGTCCTGGCGCCGCAAACCGGAAGACGGCAACCGCTACTTGAGCTACCGCGAGCTGGCGGATGAACTCGTCGACTACGTCGCCGACATGGGGTTTACCCATATCGAACTGCTGCCGGTGTCCGAGCATCCGTTCGACGGCTCCTGGGGGTACCAGCCCATTGGCATGTTCTCACCGACGCACCGCTTCGGCAGCCCGGATGATTTCCGCTACTTTGTCGATCGCTGCCATCAGCGCGGCATCGCCGTCATCATCGACTGGGTACCGGCGCATTTCCCGCGCGACGAACACGGCCTGCGCCGCTTCGACGGCACGGCGCTGTACGAGCACGAAGATCCCCGCAGGGGCGAGCACGCCGACTGGGGCACGCTGATCTTCAACTTCGGCCGCCGCGAGGTCGTCAATTACCTGCTCGGCAGTGCGCTGTACTGGATTCGTGAATTCCACATCGACGGCATCCGCGTCGACGCGGTCGCGTCCATGCTGTATCTCGATTACTCGCGCGAGGACGGCCAGTGGATCCCGAACGAGTTCGGCGGCAACGAGAATCTCGAGGCGGTCGAATTCCTGCGTCTTCTGAATCGCGAGGTGCACGCACACGGCGCCACGTCATTCGCCGAAGAGTCCACTGCCTGGCCCGGCGTATCTCGACCGATCGAAAGCGGCGGCCTCGTCTTTACTTACAAGTGGAATATGGGCTGGATGAACGACACGCTCGCCTACATGAGCGAAGACCCGGTGCATCGAAAATACCACCACGACAAGATGACCTTTGGCCTGGTCTACGCTTTCAATGAAAACTTTGTGCTGCCGCTGTCGCACGACGAGGTGGTGCACGGCAAGCGCTCGCTGCTCGGACGCATGCCGGGCGATGAATGGCAGCGCTTTGCCAACCTGCGTGCGTATTTCGCCAGCATGTTCGCGCACCCCGGCAAAAAGCTGCTGTTTATGGGCTCCGAAATCGCGCAGGCGCGCGAATGGTCTCACGACCGCTCGCTCGACTGGCACCTGCTGCAGTACGACTTCCATGCCGGTATCCAGCGCCTGCTGCGCGATCTGAATTCGGTGTATCGGGACACGCCGGCACTGCACGAAATCGATTTTCGCGACGCCGGTTTTGAGTGGATCGACTGGGGCGATCGCGACCACAGCGTTTTGAGCTGGCTGCGCCGCGACAGCCGCGGCGGACATGCGCTGTGCGTGACCAACTTCACACCGGTGGTTCGCGAGGGCTTTAGAATTGGCGTACCGGAACACACGAGTTACCGCGAGATTCTGAACACCGACAGCGAATTCTACGGTGGTGGCAATGTCGGCAACCCACCAACGCATTCGGACGGCGACGGCGCACACGGCAGGCCGCATGCCCTGACTTTGACGCTGCCGCCTCTGTCGACACTGATTTTGATACCGGAGCGCCAGGCGGCGCTTCAGGAGACGTAAATGTCCGCGAACAAGGAAAAGACCGCCGGAATAGGTGATATCGAGCTGCTGCAGGCGCCCGAGCTGCCGATGACAACCGATGCGATCCTGAAAGACTTTACTCACTACTTCGGCCGCATGCTCGGCCGTCGGACGATCAAGACGGATTCGCCGTTCCTGTATCAGTCGGTGGTGTACGCGGCGCGCGACCGGTTAATGGAGCGTTGGGCGAAGACCAGCATGGCCATCGAGCGCGACGGCAATCGACGCGTCGCCTATCTGTCGCTCGAGTTTCTGATGGGACGTCTGCTGCATAACGCGCTCCTCAGTCTCGGTATCGAGGACGAAACCCGCGAGGCACTCAATCGCCTTGGCCTGGAACTCGAACAGGTCTACGACCGCGAGTGGGATGCCGGCCTGGGTAATGGCGGGCTCGGCCGTCTCGCCGCCTGTTTCCTCGACAGCTGCGCCACGCTCGGGCTGCCGGTCATGGGCTACGGCATTCGCTACCACTACGGCATGTTCCACCAGCGTATTCGCAACGGCCACCAGGTCGAGGAGCCGGATGCCTGGCTGCGCGAGGGTTTCCCGTGGGAAATCGAACGCGTCGAGTTTTCACAGACCGTGAAATTCGGCGGCCACACGACGACCATTAAGGATGCAAAAGGCGAAACACGCTTCCAGTGGGTCGACACTAACGACGTGCTGGCCATCCCGTACGACGTGCCGGTCCCGGGTTATCGCAATGACATCGTCAACACACTCAGGCTCTGGTCGGCCGCGGCCACCGACGAGTTTGACCTCGAGGAATTCAACGCCGGCTCATACGCCGATGCGGTCGCGTCGAAGAACGAGGCTGAAAACATCACGATGGTGCTGTACCCGAATGCCGCGACGGAAAACGGTCAGGAACTCAGGCTTCGCCAGCAGTATTTCCTCGCCTCGGCGAGCCTGCAGGATTCGATCCGCTATTGGGTGCTGCACCACGGCGAAAACTTCACCGAGTTCGCCGCCAAGAATTGCTATCAGCTCAACGACACGCACCCGGCCGTCGCCGTGGCAGAGCTGATGCGCCTGCTGATGGACGAGCACAGGCTGACCTGGGACGAGGCGTGGGAAATCACCAGCAACACGATGGCGTACACCAACCACACCCTGCTGCCCGAAGCACTGGAAATGTGGCCGGTGTCGATGTTCCGTCGGCTGTTGCCACGCCTGCTCGACATCATTTACGAGATCAACGCGCGCTTCATCACCGAAGTCTCGCAGCGCTGGCCGGGCGACACCGATCGCGTCCGCCGTATGTCGCTTATCCAGGAAGGACACGAGCCGATGGTGCGCATGGCCTACCTGGCGATCGTCGGCAGTTACTCGGTCAACGGCGTGGCCGAGCTGCACTCGAAGCTGCTCACCGAAGGCCTGTTCCGCGATTTCGCCGAGCTCTGGCCGGAGAAGTTCAACAACAAGACCAACGGCGTGACGCAGCGCCGCTGGCTTGCCGCCTGCAACGCGGACCAGTCACGGCTGATGACCGATCGCATCGGTGACGGCTGGATTGTCGAACTGTCGCAGCTTGAAAAGCTGAAAGACCACGTCGATGACGACGACTTCCGCAGTGACTGGCGCCGGGCAAAGCTCGCCAACAAGCTGCGACTGGCCCGCCACGTGCAGGAACACTGCGGTGTAACCGTAGCGCCGAAAATGATGTTCGACGTGCAGGTCAAGCGCATTCACGAATACAAGCGCCAGCTGCTGAACGTGTTGCACGCCATTCACCTCTACGATCGTATGCGCCGTGGCAACGGCGATGATCTTGTGCCGCGTGCCATCATTATCGGCGGCAAGGCTGCACCGGGCTACGTGATGGCGAAAAACGTCATCAAGCTCATAAACAACGTCGCCCGGGTGATTAACTCGGATCCGCTGATGAACGAGCGGCTGCGTCTGGTATTCCTGCCGGACTACAACGTCTCAGCCATGGAGATTATCTGCCCCGCTGCGGATCTCTCCGAGCAGGTCTCCACGGCCGGCAAGGAAGCCTCCGGCACCGGCAATATGAAGTTCATGATGAATGGCGCAGTCACCATCGGCACGCTGGATGGCGCCAACGTCGAGATTCGCGAAGCCGTGGGCGAGGACAATTTCTTCCTGTTCGGGCTGACCGTCGATGAGATTGAGGCCTCGCGCGGCCATTACGATCCGCAGGCGATCATCGATGCGGATGAAGACTTTTCGCGCGTCATGCACCTGCTGGATTCGGGGCACTTCAATCGCTTCGAGCCAGGCTGCCTGGATGCCGTCATCCAGTCCATCCGCGAACCGTCCGATCAATGGATGACCGCTGCCGACTTCCGGTCGTTCATCGACGCACAACGCCGCGTCGATGCAGCGTACAAGGACGTCGACGGCTGGACGCGAATGAGCATCCTGAATGCAGCGATGTCCGGACGCTTCTCCACCGACCGGACAATGCAGGATTACAACGACGACATCTGGCATCTCGAAGGCATCCGGCTCGACAACGGACGTTGATGCAACGAGGTCATCCGGGACAGCTGGGCGCCACACCGGTCGAAGGCGGCGTCAATTTCGCCGTCTACTCGTCGGTGGCCGAGCGCGTTGAGCTCTGCCTGTTTGACGAGCAGGACAAGGAGTCTCGGCACGAACTCACGCACTGCGATGCCGGGGTCTGGCACGGGTTTTTGCCGGGCTGCCAGCCGGGCCAGCGTTACGGCTTTCGCGTGCACGGACCTTACGATCCCGACGCGGGCCTGACCTGTAATCCGGCCAAACTGCTGATCGACCCCTACGCACGCCAGCTCGATGCCGAGTTCACCTGGCACCCGTCGATTTTCGGCTACACGCAGCGCGGCGGTGCTAACTCGCGAAACAGCGCCCGCTGGGTGCCGAAGTGTGTTGTCGTTGACGACTTCGCCGATCCCGTTAACCCGTCACCGCGTATTCCTTGGGAAGAGACGATCTTCTATGAGGCCAATGTGCGCGGCTACACGATGCGTCATCCCGCGGTTGCCGAAATCGACCGTGGCCGGTTTTCCGGTCTGCGCTGCCGTGAGGTGCTGGAGCACATCAAGAGTCTCGGCATCACGTCGATCGAGTTGATGCCGGTGCACGCGTGGATCGACGAACACCATCTGGCGAAACAGGGTCTGCGCAACTACTGGGGCTACGCGAGCATGGCCTTTTTCGCGCCGATGCCGAGACTGGGCGGCGACAATCCAGTGCAGGAATTTCGCGACATGGTCTCCGCGATCCACGATACCGGTCTTGAGGTGATACTGGACGTCGTTTACAACCACACCGGTGAGGGTGACGGGCGCGGACCCACACTCGGCTTTCGCGGACTCGACAACCTCACCTACTACCGCACAGAGCCTGACAATCCGGCTAACTACATTAACGACACCGGCACCGGTAACACGCTGAACGTGGACCACACCCGGGTCCGCCAGCTGGTCATCGAAAGCCTGCGCTACTGGACGACACAGATGGGCGTGGATGGCTTCCGTTTTGATCTGGCGCCGGTGCTTGGCCGGCACAGTGACGGATTCTCACGGCAACACCCGCTGCTGTGCTCGATCAGTGAGGATCTGGTCTTGAAAAACACCAAACTGATCGCCGAACCCTGGGATCCCGGTCCCGGTGGTTACCAGCTCGGCCAGTTTCCACCACCGTGGGCCGAATGGAACGACCGGTTTCGAGATACGGCCCGTCGTTTCTGGCGCGGTGACCACGACGTTGCCGGCGAGCTGGCGAAACGCCTGCACGGCTCAGCCGACCTGTTTGATGTGCACGGCCGCGCACCGCACAGCAGCGTGAATTTCATTACTGCGCACGATGGTTTTACGCTGTCGGACCTCGTGTCTTTCAAGCATCGCCATAACGAAGCCAACGGCGAAAACAACCGCGATGGTCATGCACACAACTACAGCGTCAACTACGGTGTTGAAGGCGGTACGGATCTCGACGAAGTCATCTCGTTGCGTCGCAAGCATCGACTCAACCTGATGGCCACCCTGTTGTTTGCCCAGGGTACACCGTTGCTGTTGGCCGGCGATGAGATGGGTCACTCGCAGAGTGGCAACAACAACGCGTACGCACAAGACAATGAAATTGCCTGGCTGGACTGGTCAACACTGTTCGACGATGCCGATTTTCTCGAGCGCGTAAAGCAAATGATCGCATTGCGACGCAGCCTGCCGCTGCTGCGCCAGCAGCGCTATGTGCACGGTCAGGTCGATACCGGTCTCAGCGTAATCGATATCCAGTGGCTGGATAGAAACGGACTGCCGATGAGCGAACACGCCTGGAGCGATGCGTCAGTGTTTGCGGTGTCGTATGTTGAAGCAGCATCCGCCGAGGACCGGCGGTTTGCGGTTATTGTCGTTAACCGCGATGGAAAGGCAGCGAGGGTTGCGTTGCCAGAGGCGCTTCATGGCTGCGACTGGCGCGTCGCGTTCGTCACTCACGGTGACGCGGTTGCTATCAATGACCGTGTCGTGGGTATCCCGGCGCGATCAATTGCGCTGGTCACCGATAGGCGTTGATGGGACTAGCGTCCGGCGAACACCTCGCGGACACCCTGGCGGGACACACAGCCGCAGCGTTTTTCACCGCCGCTCTGCTCACAAAACGTGATGTAGCCTTTCGGGCAACTGGGCCCTTCACGTTCCTTGCGCCGCGCAATCATCCGCTCGCGTTTTTCAACCTCTGACCAATCACCCGTAATGCTGGCCTCAAGCTGGAGTTCATCCATGCTCTTGATCGACCCGCATCCGGTTAGCAGCAGCATCGCTGCCAATACTCCCAGAACTTTCATCGTTTGTACCTCGCGTGTGGGTTACCCGGTTTGCTGACGCTCCATGAAGTAACAGAGCGCGCGGGCGAGGAACGGTGAACTGCGCCACACAAATGCGTTGCCAATTGCAACGCCAAGTTAAAGTGCTTTCGAGCCACAGGTCGGGGTTAAAAATAGCTGAGCTACCGGACGACTGTTGCATTCACGCAACAGGCCCTGCATTTTGTGAAATTGTGAGCCCGCTCACAGTCGGTAGTGTGGAGTCGATCGGAAATCAACCGCCATGCGCGTGTATTCCGGTGGCTCAGCCGCTCTTCACCGGTAAACGTGTTGTGTACTTCACCCGTCTGAGAACGAAGGTGGAGCCGGCGGAACGAACGGCCGGGTGCTTGAGAATCTCCTGATTCAGGAATTCCGTGTAGCTCTCCATATCATGAGCGAACACGTGCAGGACATAATCCCGGTCACCCGCCACGGTGAAGCATTCGGTGACTTCGTCGAGACGATTGACGTGATTTTCAAACGCCAGCCGGTTCTCGTCGGTGTGTTCGGTCATCGACACCGACAACAACACCTGGATGTTGAAACCGGCCATCCTCGGATCGAGCAGCGCAACCTGGCGCTCGATCAAGCCCTGTTCCTCAAATTCGCGGATTCGCCGGGATGCCGAGGAGCGCGACATGCCGGCAAGTTCCGCCAGGTCGCTCTGGTTGCGCGTATTGTCACGTTGCAATTCGTCGAGCAGACGGCTGTCACTGCGGGTTAGTCTCATATTGGTCATTCTACCCGGTTTTTCATGATTTTCTGTCTTTTCGCTCAATATAAGGCGGTTTTATTGCCCATTTGAAATCATTATTCAAAGATTTCAACCATACTGCTCGCTGCATTAACGCCTTGTGGAGACCGAAGTAATGGCCGACCTGTTTGAAAACCCGATGGGCCTCGACGGCTTTGAATTTGTCGAGTTCGCCAGCCCCGACCCGCAAACCATTCGCGACGCCTTCGACCTCATGGGCTTCACCGCCGTTGCGAAGCACCGCTCAAAGCAAGTTACGCTGTATCGTCAGGGTGGAATCAACTTCATCCTCAACGAGGAGACGAAAAGCGCGGCCGACTACTTTGCCCAGGAACACGGCCCGTCGGCCTGCGGCATGGCGTTTCGCGTTCGTGATGCGCACGTGGCATACGAGCGTGCGCTCGAACTCGGTGCCCAGCCGATCGAGATCCCGACCGGACCGATGGAGCTGCGCCTGCCGGCCATCAAGGGCATCGGTGGCGCACCGCTGTACCTGATCGACCGCTACGAAGAAGGCAACTCGATCTACGACATCGACTTTGAGTTCTTCGACGGTGTCGATCGACACCCGAAAGGCTGCGGCTTTAACGTCATCGATCACCTGACGCACAACGTCTATCGCGGCCGTATGGCGTACTGGGCAGAGTTCTACGAAACCCTGTTCAACTTCCGCGAGATTCGCTACTTCGACATCAAGGGCGAATACACCGGCCTTACCTCCAAGGCGATGACCGCGCCGGATGGCCGCATCCGCATTCCGTTGAACGAGGAAGCCTCGCAGGGAACCGGTCAGATCGAGGAATACCTGATGGCGTTCAACGGCGAAGGTATCCAGCACATCGCGCTGTCCTGCGACGATCTCGTCGCCTGCTGGGATCGCTTGAAGGCTCGCGGCATGGAATTCATGACCGCCCCGCCGGACACCTACTACGACATGCTCGAGGAGCGCCTGCCCGACCACGGCGAGCCGGTCGACGAATTGAAATCGCGCGGCATTCTGCTCGACGGCACCACCGACGGTGGCCCGCGTCTGCTGCTGCAGATATTCTCGAACAACATGGTGGGCCCGACCTTCTTCGAGTTTATTCAGCGCAAGAAGGATGAGGGCTTTGGTGAAGGCAACTTCAAGGCCCTGTTCGAATCGATCGAGCGCGACCAGATCGCTCGCGGCGTCGTCGACACCGAGGATCACGCAGCATGACACTAAAGCGCATCCATCACGTGGCGTATCGCTGCAAGGACGCAAAAGAAACTGTCGAGTTCTATCAGAAGCTGCTCGGCATGGAATTCACGATGGCCTTTGCCGAGGACCAGGTCCCGTCGACGAAGGAACCGGACCCGTACATGCACGTGTTTCTGGACGCCGGCATGGGCAATGTACTGGCTTTCTTCGAACTGCCCACGAAAGAAGACATGGGCCGCGACGAGAAAACGCCCGCGTGGGTCCAGCACATCGCGTTCGAGGTCGAGACCTGGCAGGACCTGCTCGACGCCAAGGCACACGTGGAAGCGGCCGGCATCGATGTCGTCGGGCCCACCAACCACGGCATCTTCCAGTCCATCTACTTGTTTGATCCGAACGGTCACCGCGTCGAACTCGTGTGGAACAACGGCACCGAGGAGCAGCTCGCCGAACTCAAGCGCGTCGCGCCGGACATGCTCGAGGAATGGAGTCGCACCAAGAAGGCTCCGCGACATGCGGCCTGGCTGCACGAATTGGAATTCGACGGGGACGCACAATGAAACTCGCTTCACTGAAGGGCGGCCGCGACGGGCGCCTGGTCATCGTATCCCGCAACCTTGAACGCTGCATTGACGCCAGCGACATCGCCGCCTCGCTGCAGGAGGCGCTCGATCGCTGGGATGACGTACACGCCGCACTGGCGGCGCGCGCGACAGAGCTCGAGTCCGGTGGCGGCGATACGTTTTCGCAAAGCGATTGCGCATCGCCCCTGCCCCGCGCCTTCCAGTGGGCCGACGGATCCGCGTACGTGAACCACGTCGAGCTTGTGCGCAAGGCGCGCGGCGCGGAGATGCCGGAGAGTTTCTGGACAGATCCGCTGATGTACCAGGGCGGTTCGGACAGTTTCCTGGGTCCTCGCGATGCGATCCGCATGGCGGATGTCGCCTGGGGCATCGACTTCGAAGCTGAAGTCGCCGTGGTCACCGGCGATGTGCCTATGGGTGTCTCGGCCGACGATGCGCTCGACGCGATCCGGCTGGTGATGCTGGTGAACGACGTCTCATTACGCAACTTGATACCCGCTGAGCTCGGCAAGGGTTTCGGCTTCTTTCAGGCTAAACCCTCAAGCGCGTTTTCACCAGTTGCAGTGACGCCGGACGAACTCGGAACCGCCTGGCGCGACGGAAAACTGCACCAAGCGATGCTGTCGACCCTGAATGACGACGCATTCGGCAAGACTGATGCAGGCACCGACATGACCTTCCATTTTGGCCAGCTCGTGGCACATGCAGCGAAAACCCGACCGCTCGCGGCCGGCACGATCATCGGTTCCGGCACCGTCTCCAACAAGCTCGACGACGGTCCCGGCAAGCCGATCGCCGACGGCGGCGTGGGTTACTCCTGCATCGCGGAGATTCGCATGATCGAGACGATCAACGACGGCAAGCCGTCGACGCCTTTCATGCAGTTCGGTGACCGAATCCGCATTGAAATGACCGACGGTGACGGCCAGTCGATCTTCGGACTCATCGACCAGGTCGTTGAGCGCTACGAAGGTCCTTGATGACAGCGACGCTGTACAGCTACTGGCGCTCAACGGCGGCGTATCGGGTGCGTATCGCGCTGAACCTGAAAGGCGTGGCGTTCGACACGGTCAGCATCAACCTGGCACCGACTGTGCGCGCCAACCGAACGGGCAGCTACGCCGAGCGCAACCCGCAGCGTCTCGTGCCGTTTTTCGAGGACGACCAGGTATCACTGGCGCAGTCGATGGCGATTCTCGACTACCTCGACGAGCGATATCCGGACCCTCAGCTGCTGCCGACCGACGTACAGGCTCGCGGCGATGTGCGTGCGTTCTGCCAGCACATCGCCTGTGACGTGCATCCGCTGAACAATGTCAGCGTGCTGACCTACCTCGGCAGCGAACTGGGAGCTGACGCGGCAGCGCGAGATGCGTGGTACACCCACTGGGTGCATCGGGTTTTCGACTCGGCCGAGACCGTGATTGCCGCCAACGGCGGTCCGTTTGTGTTCGGCGACAAG
>JBCCNM010000021.1:0-30360 GCA_039025835.1 Pseudomonadota bacterium
ATCCAAACCGCCTCAAAGCCGGCAGCTGGCTGACCATCCCGGACTTCATCGGCAATGAAGTCGCACGATTCGAACCGGCGGCAGCACCGGCACCGTCCGGTTCTATGGAAACAGGCACGAATGCACCGCTTGCCGTCGCGGAACCCCAGTCGGGCGCGACACCGGTCGACACCGCCGATACGGCCGTCGGCGATACGAGTATCGTCGAGACCGTCGAAGCCACCGCAGCATCCGACGTAACACCGGTTGACACGACCGACACGACGGCAGTCGCCGCGGCAGCAAGCGCGGATCCGTTTGCCGACGAGGCCAATGAGACCATCGTTATTCCCGATACAGCATTGGAAGCGCCGGCGGTCAGTGACAGCCCGAATCGCGCCGTTGCGCGCATCGATGCGACGCCGACCGCGGCGGTTGCACCGACTGAGAGCAGCAACTGGAACCGGACCCTGCTGTTTACCGGCGGTGGCCTGGGTTTATTGATCGCGCTGCTGTTTTTCGGTCGCGGCATTTTCAGCCGCTTCGGATCCACACCGGTCGCGGTGGATACACCGCCGGTGCGACGTCGCGAGCTGGAGCCTGAAACCACGATGGAAGTGGAAGAGTCGAATTTTGTCATCGACGATGACAGTCCGACCGACCAGAACCCGATTCTCGAGGCTGACCTCCTGCTGGGCCGCGACCTCGACGGCGAAGTCGATGTGAACTTTGACGACGGCTTCGATGCCACACAGGCCATCGACTTTGAATTGCCCGAGGGCGAAGCCACGGCGAAACGTGACGAATCCACCGACATTATCCCGCCGCCGCAAATCGAGGAGTCCTCGATACTCGCGTCAGAGGTCCTGCCGGAAGACGACGATTACGACATGTCCGTGATAGTGGACGTGACCAAAATGCCCACGGCGGAGGACGTGACCGAACGCGACCTGCAGGCTGTCGAAGTGGATAGCAGCGACGACGATGAATACACGCTCAACGATGCGATCGACTACGACATCCTCGAGCAGGACTACCAGGACGAGCTGACGGCGACGCAGGCGCTCAATATGGAAATTGAGAAGGCTGCCCGCGAATTGAATGACCGCCTGATGGAAGACGAAGACGACGTCGACGCCACGACCAACGTGCAAATCTCCGACATCGCTGAACTCGACGTCACCGCCGAAGTGCCGGCACCGAACGAAGACGTGATATCGGATCTCGATGACACCAACGTCAACGAGACGCTGGACCCGGCGGACTACGACGATACAGAAAGGCTGGCCGCCGAAGACAAAACCGTCGACATGCAGCGCGATGATTCCACGGTCGAGATGCCGGCCGCGGAGGCGACCGCAGAAATGCCCGCGATGGACGCCACGGCCGAAATGCCGGCGCTCGATGGCGAGGATGAAGACAAGACGCTGGAAGTCATGACGTCGGACGGCGACCACACGCACACGGTGGAAGTGGTCACTCGCGACGACGACACAGTTGAGATGGAAGTCGAAAGCGGCCGCGTCGATACGAAAGCGATCTAGCGGACAGCGTCCGGCCGCCGCGATTTATTGGGCGACGCCCACCAGTCGATCAACTTTACGCCAGCCCTGCGGCAGCAGAGCACCTCGCAGACCGCGGTCGCCATAGTACGCATCGATGTCGTTCCACTTCAGCGTCATGATTCGCTTGCCGCTGTAGACCAGCAGCTTGCCATCCTCCGGCACGACCGTGGCGGAGATGAGTTTTTCCTCACCCGACTGGTATTTCTTCGTCGGGATATTGATCAGCTTGTTGCCTTTGCCCTTGGCCAGTTCCGGCAGTTCGTCCATCTCGAACATCAGCAATCGGCCGATGGAACTCACCGCCGCAATCACACATTCCGAGCCCGCCGGAACCGGCGCCGGAACGATGGCCCGGCCACCGGCCGGCACGCGCAGTACGGCCTTGCCGGCCTTGTTTCGCGACGCCAGGTCGGACAACTGGCAGACAAAACCGTAACCGGCGTCACTCGCCAGCAGGTACTTTTGTTCGGCATCGCCGATCATGGCGCCGCAAAATGCCGATCCGTCGGGCGGCTTGAAACGGCCGGACAGCGGCTCGCCCTGCCCGCGCGCCGACGGCAGGCTGTGCGCCATGACGCTGTACACGCGGCCGGTGCTGTCAATAAACATCGCCTGCTGATTGCTCTTGCCCAGCGCTGAGGCGAGATAACTGTCGCCGGATTTGTAACTCAACGCCGTCGGATCGATATCGTGCCCTTTGGCAGCGCGTGCGAAGCCGCGCTTCGACAACACCACCGTCACCGGCTCGCTGCTAACGAGCTGGGTTTCGTCGAGCGCCTGTGCCGTCTCGCGCTCGACGATCAGCGTGCGGCGCTCATCGCCGTAGGCCTCGGCGTCTTCGAGCAGTTCCTTCTTGATCAGTGTTTTCAAGCGTGCGGCGCTCTTCAGGGTTTTCTCGAGCCTATCGCGCTCGTCATTGAGTTCGTCCTGCTCGCCGCGGATTTTCATTTCCTCCAGCTTGGCCAGATTGCGCAGGCGCAGGTTGAGGATGGCCTCAGCCTGCAGATCTGACAGCTTGAATCGCTTCATCAACACCGGTTTCGGTTCGTCTTCGCTGCGGATGATTGCGATGACTTCATCGATATTCAGGTAGGCAACGAGCAGCCCGTCAAGAATGTGCAGGCGGTCACGAACAATGCCCAGGCGATGTTCAAGGCGGCGCCGGACCGTTTCCTTGCGGAACTTGAGCCACTCACCAAGTATCTCCGCGAGATTGAAGAGGCGAGGTCGACCGTTGAGGCCGATCACGTTCATGTTGACGCGCAGCGTGCGCTCCAGCGACGTCGTTGCAAACAGGTGCGACATGAGCTGCTCGACATCGACACCGCGCTTTTTCTCGATGACGAGGCGCGTCGGTTCATTAAGGTCAGACTCGTCGCGTATGTCGGTGACCTGCGGCAGCTTCTTGCTCGTGATCTGCTGTGCGATCTGCTCCTGCACCTTCTTGCCGGAAATCTGGTAGGGCAGCTGCGAGATGACAATGCTGCCGCTTTCGACTCGGTAGCTCGCACGCAGGCGCAGCGTGCCCGAACCGGTCGTGTAAATCTCGTGGATGTCAGCAGCCGGCGATACGATTTCACCGCCCGTCGCGAAGTCCGGCGCCGGGATATGCGTCATCAGATCCTCGACGGTGGCCTTCGGCGAGTCAATCAGGTGAATCAGTGCGCTGACCACTTCGTTGAGATTGTGCGACGGGACGTCGGTCGACATGCCGACCGCAATGCCCGTTGTTCCGTTTAGCAGCAGATTAGGCAGGCGCGCCGGCAGGAGTGACGGCTCCTGAAAGGCACCGTCGTAATTCGGCTCCCAGTCAACGGTTCCCTGCCCCAGCTCCTGCAGCAGGCTCTTGGCGTACGGCGCGAGTTTCGACTCGGTATAGCGCATCGCTGCGAATGACTTAGGGTCATCGGTCGAGCCCCAGTTGCCCTGGCCGCTGACGATCGGATAGCGGTACGAGAAGTCCTGCGCCATCAGTACCATGGCTTCGTAGCAAGCTGAATCGCCGTGCGGGTGGAATTTGCCGATGACGTCGCCAACGGTGCGTGCCGACTTCTTCGGCTTGGACGTCGCCGACAGTCCCAGTTCGCTCATCGCGTAGATGATTCGACGTTGCACCGGCTTCAGACCGTCGCCGACCTGTGGCAGTGCACGATCGAGAATGACGTACATCGAGTAATCGAGGTAGGCCTTCTCGGTGTATTCCTTCAGCGACTGCTGTTCGACGCCTTCGAGATTCAGTGAATTCTGCATGAGTCCGCTCTTTACACCTCAGCGAGGTCGCCCTTGGTCTCCAGCCATTCGCGTCGGTCTTTTGATCGTTTCTTCGCCAACAGCATATCCATCATCTGATCGGTTTTGTCACGACCGCTGACCGTTAGCTGCACGAGACGACGCGTATCCCTGTTCATGGTTGTGTCGCGGAGCTGTTCCGGGTCCATCTCACCAAGACCCTTGAAACGAGTCACGTTAACTTTGCCCTTCTTTTTTTCCGCCTCAATGCGATCGAGCACTCCCTTGCGCTCCGATTCATCGAGTGCGTAGAACACGTCCTTGCCGACGTCGATTCGGTACAGCGGCGGCATCGCAACGTAAACGTGTCCGGCCAGTACCAGCTCACGGAAATGCCGCAGGAACAGCGCACACAGCAGTGTCGCGATATGCAGCCCATCCGAATCTGCATCAGCGAGGATGCAGATCTTGTGGTAGCGCAGGTTGGACAAGTCGGGATTACCGGGATCGATACCTAGCGCGACGCTGATATCGTGCACCTCCTGCGACGCGAGGATCTCTGCGGAGTCCACTTCCCAGGTATTCAGGATCTTGCCGCGCAGCGGCATGATCGCCTGCGTTGCGCGGTCGCGGGCCTGCTTCGCCGAGCCACCGGCCGAGTCACCCTCGACCAGGAACAACTCGGAGAACTCGGGCTCCTGCGAGGTGCAGTCGGCGAGCTTGCCCGGCAACGCCGGACCCGTCGTGACTTTCTTGCGAACGACCTTCTTGGCCGCCTTCAGGCGCGACTGTGCTTTTCCGATCGCCAGTTGTGCGATCTGGTCGCCAGTCTCGGGATGCTGGTTGAGCCAGACCGCGAACTCGTCCTTTATCACACCCGAAACGAAGGCTGCGGATTCGCGAGACGACAGGCGTTCTTTCGTCTGGCCGGAAAACTGCGGGTCTTCAAGCTTGGTGCTCAGCACAAAATTCAGCCCGTCCCAGACATCCTCCGGCGCCAGCGTGACGCCGCGAGGCAGCAGTGAACGAAAATCGCAAAACTCGCGAATCGCGTTGGTCAGGCCCGTGCGCAGGCCATTCACGTGCGTCCCGCCCTGCGCGGTGGGGATCAGATTGACGTAGCTCTCGGTGACCATCTGCCCGGCGTCGACCGCCCAGGCCAGAGCCCAATCGGCAGCTTCCGAGTCGGTGCTGACCGCGCCCGAAAACGGCTCAGACGGCAGACGCTCAGCCGGACCCATCGCTTCCTTCAGGTATTCCTCAAGTCCGCCTTCGTACAGCCATTCTATTTTCTCGGCCGGCTTTTCGACCTTCAGGCGAACTCTTAGACCGGGGCAGAGAACCGCCTTGGCCTTCAGCGCGTGCTTCAGCCGATTGACCGAGAATTTGGCCGAGTCGAAGTACTGCGCATCCGGCCAGAAACGCAGCGTTGTGCCGGTGTTGGCCTTGCCAACGGTGCCGACGACGTCGAGCTTGCCGCGCTTTTTGCCGCCGGCAAAGCTCATGTTGTATTCCTTGCCGCCGCGCCGGATCCAGACCTCGAGATTCTTTGACAGCGCGTTGACGACAGACACCCCTACGCCGTGCAGACCGCCGGAAAACTGGTAGTTCTTGTTGGAGAACTTTCCGCCGGCATGCAAGCGGGTCAATATGAGTTCGACTCCCGGGATCTTCTCCTTCGGATGGATATCGACCGGCATGCCGCGCCCGTCGTCGCTCACTTCGAGCGAACCGTCGTTGTGGACCGTAACGTCGATTTTCTTCGCATGCCCGGCGAGAGCCTCATCGACGCTGTTGTCGATGATCTCGTGGGCAAGATGGTTGGGCCGGGTCGTATCGGTGTACATGCCCGGGCGCCGACGCACGGGCTCAAGCCCGCTAAGGACTTCAATGTCCGCAGCGTCGTATCGTCTGCTCATAGGTTGCGAGTGCCAGAGAAAAGCTCAAGCGAAAAGTGTAGCCGGAATGATTTCGCTGTGCACCTTTGGCACGCGGTCAGCGACAGGCGAAGGATTCTCCGGCTAGCGGCCGGCAATAGTCGTTCCAGCCGTTGGCGCGCCAGTAATCGACCAGCCCGATATCGCGCACCAGCAGAGTGAATTCCTCACGCTGGCGAACCTCCTGAAACAGCGGGTACCAGAACACCCACAGATCCGTGGTACGGAAAAACGTCTCGAGCACCAATTCGGTATCGCCATGGAAGCCGGCGAATACCGCGACGATAAAATCGTGATCGCGCGTCTCCGTGGCGAGCTGTTCGAGGTAGCGAACCAATTCATCAGGCGAGCCGTTCAGGCGACGGATGCTCTTCAGGATTTCGCGCTCAACCGGTGAGGCGTCGGTGATTGCCCGGTTCAGCCAGCGATCGATGCCGCGTGACTCACCGACCGACAGCGCGGCAACCAGCCCTTCGAAACTGACCGAGCCGTGCGCCTGCCCACCGGCGTAGACGCGCTCCAGCAGACTGATCGCTTCCTCAGGACGTCCGGCCGAGATCATCCCGTGCGCCCGGTAGATGCTGCTGCTCCAGTCTTTCGGATTAATCAGGACATTCTCGCGAATAATGCGTTCGGAGTCCGCGATGTAGCCGGCCTTCATACGCATGTCGATATAGGCCTCCGATCGATCAAGCGACTTCGGCACATCGGCTTCCGGGAAGCGCTCGAACAAGGCGTCGGCGCCGGACAAATCACCTTCGACCACGCGCAGGTAAGCGGCAGTCTCGAGCGCAACGGCGGAATTCGGCGACAGCGACAGCGCGCGGTCGATGGCAACGCGCGCCGGTCCGGCCACGGATTCCCAGTATTCCGGCCCCAGTCGGAGTCGCCCGTAGAGATACGCGGCGGCAATGCGCTCGTAGGCCATCGCATAGTCGGGGTCGATCTGCGTGGCCCGCTGGAACATCTGGATAGCCTGGAACAGATCGCTGACACCACCCTCCTCGAAGCCGCTCTTGTACAAGCCGTTGCCTTCCATCACCAGGCGATAGGCGTCAGCGTTGTCCGTGCCACTGGAGAATTCGCTGTACACGCCAACGCCGAGCTCGAGCTGCAGCGATTGCGCCACATTACGCGCGATCTCCTCCTGCACGTCGAAAATGTCCGACAGCGATCGGTCGAAGGTCTCGGACCAGAGATGAAAGCCGGAATCCGCATCGATTAACTGCGCTGTGATTCTAAGTTCGGCATCCGAGACGCGGACGCTGCCCTCGAGGATGTGGTTAACGCCCAGTTCACGAGCGATGTCAGACAGGTCCTCATTGCGGTTTTTAAAGTAAAACGCCGACGTTCGGCCGGTCACCCGCAGGCCCTCGACGCTGACCAGGTGATTGATCAGCTCCTCCGTCAAGCCATCCGTAAAATACTCGTAGGTGCCGTTCCGACTCAGATCCGCGAACGGCAGGACCGCCAGCGCCCGCTCACCGTCATGCTCCACGGTCGGCGCTGAGGGGTTAAGTACGACATGCGCCACGGCCACCGACGCGAGGGCGACCAGCGCGACGCCTGCCCAGCGCCGCATAAGCGGCCGTCTCGAAGAGGCAGCAGCGATCGCTCGCGGCTCTGCGATCAGACGAATACCGCGACGCGGCACCGTCTCGATAAACCGGGGCTGGCGAGCTGAATCCTCGAATACCCGGCGCAGCTCTGTGATGCACTGCGTCAGCACGTCATCGCTGACATCGCTGTTCGGCCAGACCCGGTCAAACAGCTCAGCGCGCGGCACGACCTGCCCGTGGGCCTGCGCCAGCACGGCGAGTACCTCAGCCGACTTGGGTTTCAGCCGCCGGGTCTCGCCGCCCCGCTCCACGATGCAGCGATCAAGATCTACCCGGTTGTCTTCCAGTGTGAAACGCGAACCGACCGGCATGCGTCCTAGCCCCTTTTAAAGGTTCCTACCTTGTTTGGATGCCCGTCAGCCGATCAAGGGTTGCAAACCGCGTTGCGTCATCCCCCTCCGTCAGGTCGCGCAGAGATAGCGCGCACCGTGTTTGGGGACACCGTCCCGTCCCGGCTGGCCGAGTGCATCGACAATCATTCGACCGCCCCGGGCAAAGCAGCGCCTGCGTTCCGCCTTAAACTGCTCGGAATACTCGAGTTTCCTGTAATCCCTGTCCATCTGCTCGCTGGCAGACAGGCCCGCACACCCGCTTACACCCCAAAAGACTGCAATCACGAGTAAAAAGTTCCAAGGCTTCAACACAAGCTGGCTCCTGCTTCATTATCCCGTTGCCGATCGTGACCGGATAGCACGTCCAACACCGGAACGCGGCCCGAGCAATGCCCGAACGCGTTACGAACACCGGCGTCCACCGGCAGCCTGGCCGCCGGTTTGCAACTGTCGGTGCACTGTGTTGCTGTGCCGGCGCTGTCGGACGAACCGGACAACTGGCCGGTCGTTGACGCACGGTCTGCCTGCCGCTAACGTGCCGCGAAAGTGACGGGAATTAGCGATGAGCAAGAAAACCAACCTTGAAAAGTCCTTAGGCGACCTCGAAACCCTCGTCGAGGAACTCGAGGAAGGCGACCTGCCGCTCGAAGACGCGATGAAGAAGTTTGAACAGGGCATCAAACTGACGCGGAACGCGCAGACCGCATTGAAAGACGCCGAGCAAAAAGTCGAAATCCTGCTGAAGAGCGCTGGCGGCGACGAATCGCTCGAGAACTTTGATGCAGCAGACGAGGTCGACTGATGCGTGCTTGGCGCCAATGTTGTTACCTGGCGCGAGTCACCCAAGGCTGCAAGACGACACAGCAATCAAATCCGGGTAACCGCCAGGCGAGCGACGCTCTGTATGCCGAAAAAATCCGATAAGGCGGTGTTTCTGCCCGTGGATGACGATCTTCGGTCGGAAGCGAAGAGCGTCATTCGCAGCGCTCGCCATGGTGCATTGGCGCTGCTCGACGACGACCAGTCGCCGATTGCCGTACGAGTCGGTATCGCCACGGACACCAACGGCTGGCCGGTCTTCCCGGTGTCCGCACTGTCCGGACGCGTCGAGGCCATGACGCGAGACTGCCGGACCTCGCTGCTGCTCGGCGATCCCGGCGCCGGTGATCCGCTGGCGCATCCGCGCGTCTCGCTAAAAGGACAGGTTCGACTGCTGGACGGCGAGGTACATGAGCGAGCCCGTCGCCGCTATCTTGCACGCCACCCATCGGCCGCAACGTACATCGACTTCGACGACTTTTCGCTGTGGCGGCTTGAGCCGGAACGCGTCTCCTTCATCGCCGGCTTCGGTCGCGCCTGCCAGATGAGCGGGGATGACGTCACAACAAGCTGCGCCGACTGGGACGCCTGGCACGCCATGGAAGCCGGTGCGGTCGAACACATGAACGATGATCACCGCGACGCTACGCAGCTATACGCAACGGTGTTACTGGGTGCCGACGACGGCGACTGGATCATTACCGGACTCGACCCGGACGGCGTCGACATTGCCCTCGGCGACCTGCATCGCCGTCTGAACTACGACGAGGCGCTTGAAGACGCCGCCGCTTTGCGCCCCAAACTTGTCGACCTCGTCCGCGAGGCGCGCAGCGCATCGTCGTAATTGCGGAGACGCTTACCCGGCGTTGAAAATGCTCAACAACGCTATGACCGTCGATTCAACGCCGGCAGTAACCGACGGCTCTGGCGCGATCTTGAACAACGGCGAGTGATGACTCGGCACCGGTGCACCGCCGGCAGCCTCCCGGTCGAAATCGGCCTGCGGGGTACCGCCGATCTTCCAGTACACGCTCGGGATGTCCGGGTTGACGGTGAAAAACGGAAAGTCCTCTGCACCCATGCCCTTCGTCGGGATATCCACGACGCGTTCATCGCCCATCGCCTCAGTCCACGCCGCCTTAAGCTGGCGGGCCAACGCCGGATCGTTGATCGTCGGCGGAACGCTTTCCTCGGAGATGATTACCTGCGGCAGCTTGTCCTCCGGCAGGCCCGCAACCCGACCCATGTTCTCGGCGATACGCTGGATCCCGTCGAGCAGGATCGCCCGCGTCTCCAGACTCGTATTGCGCACCGTGAGCTGCAGATGCGCACGATCCGAAATGATGTTGTGCTTGGTGCCGGAGTGGAACGAACCGACGGTCACCACACCCGGGTCGCGCGGCGGCAACTCACGCGCGACCAGTGTCTGCAGCGCTAACACGATCTGGCTGCCGAGCACGATCGGGTCTTTGCCGCGGTGCGGACTGGCGCCGTGCGCGCCGATGCCGTGAATGATGATGTCGACCGTATCGGCGCCGGCATAGGGGCTGCCTTCGGTGACATTGACAACGCCGGCCACGTCGCTGGCTGACACATGCAGCGCCAGGGCGTAATCCGGGGTACCAAAACGCTCGTAGACCTGGTCGTCACGCATGTTGCGCGCACCCAGTACACGCTCCTCGGCGGGCTGCACGATCAGCATCAGCGTGCCGCTCCAGGCATCCCGGTTGCCGGCCATGTAGCGTGCCGTACCGACCAGGCTGGTGATGTGCACGTCGTGCCCGCAGGCGTGCATCACCGGCATCATCTGCCCGGAAATCGGGTCTTTCTGCAGTGCCGTCGATGCATTCTCGAGACCGGACTTTTCCTCGACCGGCAGCCCGTCCATGTCGGCTCGCATCATGACCAGCGGTCCGTCGCCGTTTTCCAGCATGGCCACAACGCCGGTGCCGCCAACGTCCTCGGTAACATCAAAACCCGCAAGACGCAGTTCCTGCGCCATGCGTGCCGCAGTCCTGGTTTCGAACAGCGACAGTTCGGGATTGCGATGGAAGTGATCGAACAGCGGCCAGAGGTAATCGTCGTAGTCGCGCTGGATGGTTTCGCGCAGCTCGCTTCCTTGCGCGATCGAGCCAGACAGCAAGGCGAAAAGGAAAAACAGGCGTAACGTCATGATCATCTCCGGCGTGAGTCGCTCGGAGTGTAACCGATTGGTTTTGGCAGGTGGGCGGCGGCAAGCCGACCGGTGTTACTGTGTTACAGGTTTGCGCTGTCGTCGTTGCCCTGCAGTCGCGTGATCAGCGCACGCAGGAAACGCTTGTTAAAACGCAGCTGGCAACTCGACGAGACCTGCTCCATCAGCGTGGAACTCACGCGCAGCATGGTGACCGGCCCCTTGGCGACGATCGATGCCTGTCGCTTGGCGCCGCGAACATAACTCGTCTCGCCGAAACAGTCGCCGGCGGTCAGCTCGCCGACAAACTCGTTGGTTTTCACGACGTCGACGTTGCCGGAGACGATGATGTAGAAACGATCGTCCGAATCCCCTTCGCGCACGATGTCGTCGCCGTCACGATACTCGGCCCAGTCGGACGCGCGCAAGACTTCCCAGATCTCGGCGTGCGAGAACTCGTGGAAAAAGCGAAGTGTACGCAGCAGGTCGAAGTGTTCCTGGTTATCGAGCGTGTCGTATTTCTGGCGAAGGTCCTTGTACACGCGGGTCAGCTCGGCGGCCATCACGGCACCGCTGGCCGGACGCGTATCCGGGTTCTTCTGCATCGTCATCGCGACGACGTGCTCGAGTTCCTCGGGCAGGTCTTCGCGGTACGTGTGGATCGGTGGCGGCGTCGCGTAAACAATCTGATGCAGGAGCTTCGACAGATTGTCGGCGCGGAACGGCCGGAAACCAGTCAGCAGTTCGTACATGACCGCGCCGAGCGAGTACAGGTCGGAGCGAGGCGTCAGGTCCTCGGACTGCACCTGCTCCGGGCTCATGTAACTCGGCGAACCGGCAATGCCTTCGATGCGCGACACGTCCGAATCACTGACAATCGCGATGCCGAAGTCGATGATGCGGACGTCATTGTCGATCGTCAGCATGACGTTACTCGGCTTTATGTCGCGGTGAATAACACCACGACCATGCGCGTAGTGCAGTGCCTTGGCGCACTTGTAGATAATTTCCACGACGTCGTCGACGCGCAGCAGGTTGTCCGGTTTGCAGTAAGCCGCGAGCGTGCGTGCACCCTGAATGTGTTCGGTGACGACGTAGTACTTGCCGTCTTCCTGGCCGGCGTCATAGATCGGCATGATGTTCGGGTGCTGCAGCATCCCGACCATGTGCGCTTCGTTGTAGAACATCTTGCGCGAGACACTCGCGCGCTGCGGATCGGAATCTTCCTCGAGGTTGTAGACCTTAATAGCGACGTCGCGGCGGTAGTACGGGTCGTGCGACAGGTAAACCTCGCCGGTGCTGCCCTTGCCGATCTTGTTGATAATGACGTACTTACCGATTTTCTCGGGGACGTCTTTCGGGCGTGATATCTCTGTGACGGGGCTGGCCATGGGGTCTCGCGAGTCAGTTCATAAACCACCCGTAGAAAGCCAGCAAAATCATGGCGTAGAGGGCGGCAGCAATGTCGTCCAGCATAATTCCGAGGCCCCCTTTCATTCTGTGATCAAGGTCTCGGATCGGCCATGGTTTAACAATATCGAACAGCCTGAAAGCCAGGAATGCCAAGGCCCAACCGAGGATTGTCGGGGGCGCCAGTAAAAGTGTGACATACATCCCGGCCACCTCGTCCCAGACGATGCCGCCGTGATCATGGACACCGATGCGCTTTGCGCTCTCGCCACAGATCCAGATGCCAGACAGGATAAGCAAGGCAGCGACAGCAATCTGCGAGGCAAGTCCCAGGTCCAGCGTCAGCCAGGCAATCGGCAACGCGACCAGGGTGCCAACCGTGCCCGGCGCAAACGGCGACAGACCGGTGCCAAAACCGAAGGCCAGGATGTGCACCGGGTCGGAAAACACCGTTTTTGCAGACACACGCTCACTCATGAAAAGTGCCTGTAGCCGGTGTCATGAAACTCGACGACTCGCCCGGCATCGAGACAGCGAATGCCGGGCTCGCTCGTGACACTGCCGATCCACGTGATCGGAGCGCTGTCGACGTAAGGCGCCGACGCGGCCGTGAAACACAGCTCGTAATCGTCCCCTCCGGTCAGCGCGAACTGTCGAGCCTTCGCAGAACCGTATGTGTCCAGAAGCGCGCGCGACAGCGGCAGGTTGTCGAGATGCAGTTCTGCGCCGCAATCACTCGCGTAGAGCAGTTTCTGAAGGTCGGCGTACAAGCCATCGGACACATCGATGGCAGATGACATCGTGATCGACAGCGCCTGCTTGACACGCGATGCGGGGCGCAGAAATGAGCGGCACAGCGAGTGACTGTCGTGGCCGAGCTGCAACTGATCGAGGCCACCCGCCGCGTCGCCCGGATTGCCGGTCACATAGATTCCGTCACCGGCATTTGCACCACTGCGCAAAACCGCCTTGCCGGATTTTACGGTACCGATAACCTGCAGGCTCATCACCGGCATCATGCCACCGGTGGTATCACCGCCAACCAGAACAACCTCATGCTGTGACGCAGCCTCGAACAAACCCGATGCAAACGCATCGAGCCAGTCGTGATTTACGGAGGGTAGGTTCAGGCTCAACAGCATCCAGCGCGGCGTTGCGGCCATGGCGGCCATGTCGGAGAAGTTTACGGCCGCCAGCCGGTAGCCGATGTCGGCCGGGTCGAGGCCGCTCGGATAATGCACACCCTCGACGATGGTATCGGTCGCCGTGACCAGTTGCTCGCCGTCAGGCACGTCGATCACGGCAGCATCGTCGCCAATACCAACCACAACGTCCGCACCGGCTTCGCGCAAAAAGTATCGACGAATCAGCTCGAATTCGTCCATCGGCGTGACCGCTACATGCCCGCCCGAATCTCGATCTCGCGCAGGCTCTGCGCCGCCTTGTCGAGACAGGCATTGACGTACTTGTGGCCGTCGATGGCGCCAAAGCGTTTGGCGAGATTCACGCCTTCGTTGATCACCACGCGATACGGAATGTCAATACGTGACTGCAGCTCCCAGGTGCCGATCAGCAGTACGGCGTATTCGACAGGGTCAAGCTGGTCGCGCGGACGATCGATAAACCCGTCGATGCTGTCGCCGAGTTCGGGTTCGCGGCCGATGACGTCGGACAGCAACTCCAGGAAGTAGTCCTGATCGACGCGTTCATAGGCGACCTGTTCCACGAACTGGCGTTTGAGTTCGGCAAGGTCGTGACCGGCGATCTGTTTCTGGTAGAGCGCCTGCACAGCCAGCTCGCGCGCACGCGTGCGAGCTCCACTTGACGTGTTGTCTGCCATAGATCAGTCGAGTCGTCGCAGCAGGTTGACCATTTCGATGACAGCCAGCGTCGCTTCTTCGCCCTTGTTGCCAGCCTTGGTACCGGCCCGTTCGATGGCCTGCTCAATGGTGTCCACCGTCAGGATGCCAAAGCCGACCGGGACACCGTGCTCGTGCATCGCCGACGACAGTCCGCGCACGCACTCACCGGCCACGTAGTCGAAGTGCGGTGTGCCACCGCGAATCACAGCGCCGAGCGCGATGATGCCGTCGAAGCGGCGTGACTGCGCTACCCGCGAAACAGCGAGCGGCATTTCGTAGGCGCCGGGGACGCGGATAATCTCGAGATCGGATTCGCTGGCACCGTGCTGCTTCAGGGCGTGCAGCGCGCCCTTGATCAGCGACTCAACGATGAAGTCATTGAATCGCGACGCCACTATTGCAAGGCGCATATCGCGCGCGTTCAAGTCGGATTCGGTGAGTCGGACGTCCGGCATGCTCAGTTTTCCACGTATTCCGTGATCTCGAGATCAAAGCCCGAGATCGCGTACATCTGCTTGGGCGCCGATAATACACGCATTCGCGACACACCGAGATCGCGCAGGATCTGTGCACCAACGCCGTAGGTGCGCAACACCGAATCGCCGGTACGCCGCCGGGTCACCTCGTCGTTGGGTTTGCTCAAGCCCCTGACGGCCTCAACAACATCGCGCGACGACTCGTGCTCGCGCAACAGGATGATGACGGCCGCCTCTTCCCGGGCGACGCGCTCGATCACCGAATCGATCGGCCAGCCCAGCGTGTCGCTGTCGACACCGAGTACATCGCCGAGCGTATCGGCAATATGTACCCGCACCAGCGGTGCATCGACAGTCGATACATTGCCTTTGACCAGCGCAAGATGCACTGCCCGATTGATACGATCGTCGTAGCACAGCAAACGGAAATCGCCGTGCGCGGTTGTGACCTGCTGCTCGGCGATGCGGTCAACGTTGCGTTCCTTCTCCAGTCGGTAGCGGATCAGATCGGCGATCGTACCGATACGAATGCCGTGTTCCCGCGCGAAGCGTTCGAGATCCGGGCGCCGCGCCATGCTGCCGTCCTCATTGAGAATCTCGACAATCACGGCGGCCGGCTCCATGCCGGCGAGACGCGCGAGATCACAGCCCGCCTCGGTGTGGCCGGCGCGCGTCAGCACACCGCCCGGCTGCGCCATGACCGGGAATATGTGCCCCGGCTGGCTGAGATCCTCGGGCTTCGCATCGGGCGCTACCGCCGCGAGTACCGTTTTCGCGCGGTCGTGCGCGGATATCCCGGTCGTAATGCCCTCAGCGGCCTCGATCGAGATCGTGAAATTGGTCGCGTGATGCTGGTCTGTGTCATTGACCATCAGCGGCAGGCGAAGCTGCGCACAGCGATCGCGCGACAGGGTCAGGCAGATAAGGCCGCGGCCGTGGGTGGCCATGTAGTTGATGTCTTCCGGTCGAACCGCTTCGGCAGCCATCAACAGGTCGCCTTCGTTTTCGCGGTTTTCGTCATCCACCATGATGACCATCTTGCCGGCGCGAATGTCGGTGATGATGTCCTCGATATCGCTGAAGGTGACATCGCCGTTGTTGATGGCTTGGGTGTTGTCAGGCATAGCCGTTCTCTTTCTGTGGAGGCAACGCGGCTCAGGCGTAGCCGTGTTCTTTCAGCACATCGAGACTCAGGCTGTTGTCGTCCTTGCCCAGCAGACGTTCGATGTAACGCGCGAGCAGGTCAACCTCGATGTTGACCGTCGTACCGACCTTGTAACTGTCGATAATGGTCTCACTGGCGGTGTGCGGAATGATATTCAGCTCGAATCGGGAGCCCGATACCGCGTTGATGGTAAGGCTGACACCGTCGACGCATACCGAGCCTTTTTTCGCGATGTAACGCGCGTAGGCATCGGGAATCTCAATCGTGAATGTGATGGAGCGTGATTCGTTGTCGCGGCGGACCACGGTTCCCACGCAGTCGACGTGACCGCTGACCAGGTGGCCGCCAAGCCGATCACCGACCGCCAGTGCCGGCTCCAGGTTGACCTCGGCACCCTCTGCGAGATTGCTCAGCGCCGTCACCCGCAGCGTTTCGTTGCTGACGTCCATCGAAAAACCGTCGTCGAACAATTCGACCGCCGTCAGGCACACGCCATTCACCGAGATGCTGTCGCCCAGCGCATAGCTGCGGAACGGAAGCCCCTCGGACACGACGCGTAAACGCACGTCGCCCTGAGTGGGCGTCATGCTGTCAATCCGGCCCTTGGCCTGGATGATGCCGGTGAACATGTCAGGAAATCCTTGCTGTGAGTCGAGTGTCCCTGCCGACCTGGCGGCGATCGACGATCGAGAGATCGAGTCGGTCGCTCAAGTGTTGCCAGCCAGGGGTCAGGGCCATGCGGCGGGTTTCGCTACCCATCATATGGGGGGCCTGGTAAATCACAAGCTCATCGACCAGCTCCGCATCGAGCAGGCTGCCAGCGAGCCGCGGGCCACATTCTACCAGCAGTGTGTTGATTTCGCGCTCGCCAAGCGTCTGCAGCAGCGGCGCAAGCGCCACGCGACCCGCGCTATCCGGAAGGCAGAGATCGCCCTGTCCGTCGCGTGCGGTAACGTGCAACAACTCGCCGGGCTCGCGGCGAATTCGTGCATCGCCGGGCAACTGGCTCCTGGAATCAACCACCACTCGCAGCGGCTGCCCGGCTGCGGCAAATCGAGGGTCACGCACGGTCATCGACGGATCGTCGGCCAGCACGGTACCAATCCCGGTCAGTATCGCCGCGGATTCCGCGCGCAGGCGCTGCACATCGGCGCGCGCCGCAGGTCCGGTGATCCAATGACTTTCACCGCTGTGCATGGCGATGGCGCCGTCGACACTGACGGCAAGCTTCAACGAGACAAACGGGCGACCGTGCGAGATGCGCGAGAAAAACCCGCGATTCAGTAACTCAGACTGCGCCGCCATCAAGCCCTGCCGGACGGTGATGCCTGCCGCCTCGAGACGGGCCAGACCGGCACCAGCGGCCGACGGCGACGGATCAGCCGCGGCAAACACGACCTCGGCAACGCCGGCCTCGAGCAGTGCGTCGGTGCACGGCGGCGTGCGTCCGGTGACTGCGCAGGGTTCGAGGGTCACATACGCCGTGGCACCCGACGCACTCTCGCCCGCATCAGCGATGGCATTGACTTCGGCGTGACCCTCACCGGCGCGCCGGTGATAGCCCTCGCCCACAATCGTGCCGCGCTTCACCAACACGCAACCGACCATCGGATTTGGCGCAGCGGTCAGGCGTGCGCGATCAGCGAGGCGCAGCGCGCGCGCCATGTAGCGGGAATCTGCGGCGGTAAAAGCCGTCATCGCAGCCACCTAGTCCTTGTTCTTCTGGCGATCCAATAGCTCGGGCAGCAGCGACATTTGCTCGCGATTGGCCGCAGCATCTGAAATGCGCTGCAGGCGTTTGATCTCTTCTTCAAATTCGGTGACGTCCTGGAAGCTCCGGTACACGGACGCGAACCGGACATAGGCCACTTCGTCGAGTGCACGCAGCTCTTCCATGACGAGGTCGCCAACAAGGCGTGACGGTACTTCGCGCTCGCCGAGGGTGCGCAACTTGTGAATCAGTCGGCCGATTGCCTGCTCGAGTTTGTCGGACGACACCGGGCGTTTCTCAAGCGCCCGGACCATCGAGCTACGCAGCTTGGCTTCATCGAACGGCTGCCGCGTATCGTCGTTCTTGACGAGACGCGGCATGACCAGTTCCGCGGACTCAAAGGTCGTGAAGCGTTCGTTGCAAGCGAGACACTGCCGCCGCCGGCGAATCTGCCGGCCCTCACCGGCCAGGCGTGAGTCGATAACCTTGGTTTCTTCGTGGTTACAGAACGGGCAGTGCATCAGACCTGTCAGGCATACACGGGGAAGCGCTTGCAGAGCGCGATGACCTGCTCACGCACACGAGCGTTGGTTTCCTCGCTGTCCAGGTCGTCGAGCACATCGGCTATCCAGCCGGTCATCTCACGCACTTCGGCCTCGCCGAAACCGCGTGTTGTGATCGCCGGTGTACCCAGGCGCAGACCGCTGGTGACAAACGGCGACTGCGGATCGTTCGGGACAGCGTTCTTGTTGACCGTAATGTGCGCACGATCCAGTGCCGCGTCCGCATCCTTGCCGGTGATGCCCTTGTCAACGAGACTGACCAGCATCAAGTGGTTATCGGTGCCGCCGGAGATAATCGGGTAGCCGCGTTCCTGCAGCACATTCGCCATGACTTTGGCGTTGTCGACAACCCGCTGCTGGTAGTCCTTGAACGACGGTTCCAGCGCTTCCTTGAACGCTACGGCCTTGGCCGCGATAACGTGCATCAGCGGTCCGCCCTGCGTGCCGGGGAATACTTTGGAATTGAATTTTTTGGTGATCTCGTCGTTTTTCTTCGCGAGGATCAGGCCGCCGCGCGGACCGCGCAGGGTCTTGTGCGTCGTTGTCGTCACGACATCCGCAAACGGGATCGGGCTCGGGTAGTGGCCGGTCGCCACGAGACCCGCAATATGCGCCATGTCGACGTGCAGCCAGGCACCCACACTGTCGGCGATATCGCGAAAACGCTGCCAGTCGAGTACGCGCGAATACGCCGAGAAACCGGCGATGATCAGCTTCGGCTTGTGTTCTTTCGCCAGCGCTTCCACCTGGTCGTAGTCGATCAGTGCCGTCTCGGGGTCGATGCCGTACTGGACGGCGTTGAACACCTGGCCCGAGAAATTGACCTTCACACCGTGCGTCAGGTGACCGCCTTCAGCCAGCGACATGCCGAGCAGCGTATCGCCCGGATTCATCAGCGCCAGGTAGACGGCGGCGTTGGCCTGCGATCCGGAATGCGGCTGCACATTGGCGTAGTCCGCGCCGAACAGCTGCTTGGCACGTTCGATCGCCAGATCCTCGGCGGTATCCACGTGTTCACAGCCGCCGTAGTAGCGTTTACCGGGGTAACCCTCGGCGTATTTGTTGGTCAGCACCGACCCCTGCGCCTCCATGACGCGCGGGCTCGCGTAGTTTTCCGACGCGATCAGTTCAATGTGCTGTTCCTGACGTTTCATCTCGGCCGCCATCGCGGCGGCGAGGTCTGGATCGAAGGACTCGATCTCGGGATTGCTGGCGAGCATGGGATCTCCGGGCTAACGGTGTAGAAAAAATGCTGTTGTCTGGCGGGCGCTCAGCCGGCTTCGGCGAACGAGCGGACCACGCGGGTCCAGGCGCGGGCCAGATTGCGTCGATTATACCCCCCTCCGCCGGTGCCGACGATACGCCCGTCGCAGTGCTTGTCGGCCAGACGGCACAAGGTCGCGGCGGCATCGGCATGCGCCTGCTCGGTCAGGCACAGATGCGTGATCGGGTCGCCCTCGAGGCTGTCCGCACCACACTGGAACAGGATGAACTCCGGTTTGGCCGCATCGAGGTAAGCCTCAACACGGCGCCAGGCGTGGCGGAATTCAGCGTCGTCGGCGCCGGGCGCAAGGGCAATATTCAACTTGGTACCGCGTGCGCGGCCGGTGCCAGTCTCGGTCTCGGCACCCGTGCCGGGGTACAGGTGGCTGCCGTCCTCGTGGATGTCGGCGAAAATCAGGTCCGGATCGTCCTCGAAGCCGTAGAACATGCCGTCCCCGTGGTGCGCGTCGATGTCGATATAGGCGATGCGTCGCAGGCCGTAGTGTCTGCGCAGGTATTCGGCCGCCACGCCGCAGTCATTAAACACGCAGAAGCCGGCCGCGTGTCCGCGCGCCGCGTGGTGCAGACCGGCAATCGGCACGAAAGCGCGGCGGGTGTCGCCGGCCATGACCGCGTCGACGGCAGCCAGAGTGGTTCCGACCACGTCTGAGGCGGCATCGAAGACACCCGGAAACGCCGGCGTGTCGCCCTCATCCAGGTAGCCAAGGCCGCTTTGCGACTTGCGCGACACAAGGTCGATGTACTCCGCGCTGTGGAACAGCAACAATTCGTCGACGCTCGCCCGGCGCGGTGCGGCGTAAGCCACGGCGGCGCCAAGCCGCTCGGCCTCGAGCTCAGCCTGAAACACGTCGTGACGGTCGGTGCCGAAGGGATGCGGGTCGCCGAAACCGTAGCGGGCGATCTCGCTGCCACGGTAGACGAGCACCGAAGGTGTATCTGGTTCTAAAACCGCACTCATTTCGCTACCCCGCAATCATTGCAGTGCCGGTTTGCTAAGCCGCCAGCATACCGGATAATGCGCCCTGCTCAACTGTCACCTAAGGTCTCACGAAGCGGTATGGCTCAGTACATCTACACGATGAACCGCGTCGCCAAGGTTGTTCCGCCCAAGCGCTACATTCTTCGCGACATTTCCCTGTCTTTCTTTCCCGGCGCCAAGATCGGCGTCCTCGGCCTTAACGGCTCCGGCAAGTCCACATTGATGCGCATCATGGCCGGCCTCGACAGCGAGATCGACGGTGAGGCCCGGCCACAGGCGGGCATCAATATCGGCTATCTGCCGCAGGAGCCGGAGCTCGACGAGAACAAGGACGTCCGTGGCAATGTCGAGGAAGGCGTCGGCGAGACCAAGGCCCTGCTGGATCGATTCAATGAAATCAGCGAACGCTTCGCCGAGCCAATGGACGACGACGAGATGAACGCGCTGCTCGAGGAACAGGGCAAGCTGCAGGACGCGATCGACTCCGCCGGTGGCTGGGAACTGGAGCGCAAGCTCGAAATCGCCGCCGACGCCCTGCGCCTGCCGCCGTGGGACGCCGACGTGACGAAGCTGTCGGGTGGTGAGCGCCGTCGTGTAGCGCTGTGCCGTCTGCTGTTGTCGCAGCCGGATATGCTGCTGCTCGATGAGCCGACCAACCACCTCGACGCCGAGTCGGTCGCTTGGCTGGAACGCTTCCTCGACGAATACCCGAGCACGGTCATCGCCGTGACCCACGATCGCTACTTCCTCGACAATGTGGCCGGCTGGATTCTCGAACTCGACAGAGGCCACGGCATCCCGTGGGAAGGTAATTACTCGTCATGGCTGGAACAGAAGGAAGCTCGGCTGCAGAGCGAGGAAGCCACCGAAAAGGCCCGGCAGAAGGCGATGAACGCCGAGCTGGAGTGGGTGCGCTCGAACCCGAAAGGCCGCCAGGCGAAATCCAAAGCCAGGCTCAAACAGTTTGAAGAACTGTCATCGTCCGACTACCAGAAGCGCAACGAGACCAACGAAATCTACATACCACCCGGACCGCGCCTCGGTGATGTCGTGCTCGAAGTCGAGAATCTGCAAAAAGGCTTCGGCGATCGCCTGCTGATCGACGACCTCAGCTTCCAGCTTCCGCCGGGTGGCATCGTCGGTGTCATCGGACCCAACGGCGCCGGCAAGTCGACTTTCTTCCGCATGATCACCGGCGAAGAGCAGCCGGATTCCGGCGCAGTCCGCGTTGGCGACACGGTGCAACTGGCCTACGTCGACCAGAGCCGCGACAGCCTCAACAACGACAGGTCCGTTTGGGAGGAGATTTCCGACGGCCTCGACATGATCAAGGTGGGCAACTACGAAACCTCGTCGCGCGCATACGTCGGCCGCTTCAACTTCAAGGGCCAGGACCAGCAGTCGAAAATTGGCCTGCTGTCGGGCGGTGAACGAAACCGTGTGCACCTGGCGAAGATGTTGAAATCAGGCGGCAACCTGCTGCTGCTTGACGAGCCCACCAACGATCTCGATGTCGAGACGCTTCGCGCGCTCGAGGAGGCGCTGCTCGAATTCCCGGGCTCGGCCATTGTGATTTCGCATGATCGCTGGTTCCTCGATCGCATCTGTACCCACATCCTCGCCTTTGAGGGCGACTCCGAGGTAGTCTGGTTCCCCGGCAACTACGCGGACTATGAAGAAGACCGCAAACGCCGTCTCGGTGCCGACGCAGCCAATCCGCACCGCATCAAATACAAGCGACTGGACGGATAGATGCTGATCGCTCTGCTGACACTCAGTGCCCTGCTGTCGCTGGCGGCGGTGGTGTTGCTGGTCGGCTGTGTGCGACACGCGCGACACCGGCGCATCGGCACCGCGAGTTCGCGGTTTGCCGGCGGCGCGGTCGCCGCATCGCTCGGTGGCTTCGGTCTGCTGATGGGTGGCAGCTACTACGGGTACGATCGCCTGACGGACGAAACCGTGATCGGCCAGGTCGAGTTTATTGCGACCGATCCGGACACCTACTCTGTGCGACTGATGCGTGCTGATGCGACAGACCGATTTTTTGAACTCAAGGGCGACGAATGGCAGATGGATGCCCGCATCATCAGCTGGTCGCCACCGGCCACGGTACTCGGCCTGGATCCGGTGTTTGAACTGGAACGGATCAGCGGGCGTTACGCCGATATCGCACGAGAGCGCAGTGAGGAACGGACGGTGTTCGCGCTGACGGATGCACCGGCTGTGGACCTGTGGAGTTTTGCGCGCCGCTACCCGACATTGATGCCGGGCGTGGATGCCTACTACGGCACAGCCACCTATCTGCCGATGGCCGACGGTGCGCGTTACGAAGTGTCGATGACCCGCGACGCGCTGGTGGCCCGCCCCGTTAACGAGCAGGCCGTGCGCGCCGTCGGTAGCTGGCGCGCGCAGTAAGCTTGGTTTACCCCATCACGGGGGTGACCTTTTTGGCATAATTCGACGATAGCGTTTCCCGGGCACACAGCATGTCGATCACGATCAATTCTGGCGATGATCCGCGCGACCGGCTGCAGGTTGCGACCGACTGTCCGTACTGCAATGTGTTTGCCCGCATGACTCCCGAATCATTGCCGGACATCGAGCTGCTTCGGAGGACCCGGCCGAAACACGTTGGCATTGTCTACCAGTGTGACGCCTGCCACGCACCGGTATTCATGCGCTACGCGCTGAAACGTGCCGATGCGTCCGGCATCGAGCTGAATGACAATTTCGTCGAACTCGAACGGCCGCCGGAGCGCTTCCCGTTTGCC
This sequence comes from Pseudomonadota bacterium, assembly GCA_039025835.1. Taxonomy (GTDB): domain Bacteria; phylum Pseudomonadota; class Gammaproteobacteria; order Steroidobacterales; family Woeseiaceae; genus UBA1847. The sequence continues at coordinate 22,875 of JBCCNM010000021.1, forward strand.
TATCTGCCGAAGCCAACCGAATCCCTGTTTCGCGAGGCGCTGATCTGTTATTCCAATCACGCCTACAACGCGTTCGCATCGATGTGCCGCAGAACAGCAGCAAGCACCATGGAGCAACTTGGCGACTCCGGCCGACTGCAGGCCTTTGAGGAACTGATCGTTGCCCAGGAAATAGCCGGGATTGACGATGCGACGCTCGAGCCGATCAAGACTATTCTGTTCGAAAGCGGCCGCGACGACGAGCTGCCGATACTGAATCGGCGCCAGACCGGCATCCTGCTCGAGCTACTGAAAGATCTGCTTTACCAGTGCTTCGTGCGCCGCGGAAAGCTCACGCGAGCCATCAAGGTGCGCAACCTGTTCGTGCGTGACGACGCAGCGAACTCCGCCTGAGCACGAGCTCAGCAGACGACTAGCCGACCGCTACCCGCGCATTGCGGAACATACGCATCCACGGACCGTCGTTGTTCCAGTCGTCCGGACACCAGGAGTGCTGTCGAGCCATCGCGACGCGCTCGGGGTGCGGCATTGTGATCGTGACCCGCCCGTCGTCATTCGACAAGCCGCAGATCCCATCGACAGACCCGTTCGGGTTGGCCGGATAGCGCTCGGTCACGTCACCACGGTTATCCACGTAGCGCAGTCCCACGGCGTAGGACGCCGCGTAGCGGTCCGCGTCGACGTCAAACACCGCGCGACCTTCGCCGTGCGACGTGGCAATCGGCAGACGCGAACCGGCCATACCGGCGAAAAACAGCGACGGACTCTCGACCACCTCGACAAGACTCAACCGCGCTTCGAATTGCTCGGAACGGTTGCGCAGAAAGCGTGGCCAGTGAGCGGCGCCCGGAATCAGGTCCTTAAGCTGCGAGAACATCTGGCAGCCGTTGCAGACGCCCAGCGCGAAGCTGTCGGGACGCAGGAAAAACTCGGCAAATTCGTCACGCGTCCGGTTGTTGAACAGGATCGACTTCGCCCAGCCGCCACCGGCACCTAACACGTCGCCAAAGGAGAACCCGCCGCAGGCCACGATGCCCTGGTAATTCGCCAGGCTGTCGCGACCTTCGAGCAGATCGCTCATGTGCACGTCGACAGCCCGGAATCCGGCCCGCATGAACGCAGCCGCCATCTCATACTGGCTGTTGACGCCCTGTTCGCGCAGGATCGCCACCGTCGGCTGTACGCCACGATACGCTCTCGCGACGTCGTCGTTGACGTCGAATGTCAGCATCGGGCTGAGGCCCGGGTCCGCATCGTCGACAATGCTGTCGTATTCCTCGCGCGCTGTGGTCGGGTTGTCGCGCATCGCCTGAACCCGGTGGCTGACCTTTGACCAGCTTTGCTGCAGTGTTGCGCGCGTCTCACTAAACAAAACCTCGTCGCCCAGGCGAATGGTCAGCCGGGCCTCCGGCTCTACGCGGCCGACCGCCGAGGCTTTCACACCGTGACGGTCGAGGATCATCTGTACCTGCGGCAGGCGCGATTTCGCAACCTGCAGCACGGCGCCAATCTCTTCGGAGAACAGCTTCGCGAGTACAGCGTCGCGCGGACCGTCCAGGGTCAGACTGACACCCTGCCGACCGGCGAACATCATCTCCGCTACGGTCGCCAGCAGCCCACCGTCGCTGCGATCGTGGTAGGCGAGCAGCATGTCGCGCTCGTTCATTTCCTGGATCGCCGCAAAAAAGCCCTTCAGCAGATCGACATCATTAACGTCCGGTGTGTCACCGCCAGCGCGGTCGAACACCTGTGCGAGTACCGATGCGCCGAGCCGGTCACGGCCCTCGCCGATATCGATCAGCAGCAGGTAGGAGAACTCATCGACCGCCTGGAGCTGAGGCGTAAGCTGTCGGCGAATATCGGTCACCGGCGCGAACGCCGAAACGATCAGCGAGACCGGTGCAACCACCTGATACTCGTCATCTTGCTCGGACCAGCGGGCACGCATCGACAGCGAATCCTTGCCGACCGGGATCGCAATACCCAGCGCGTGGCACATGTCCTCGGCCACCGTCTTGACGGTGTCGAACAGGCGGGCGTCTTCGCCGGCATGACCGGCCGCGGCCATCCAGTTGGCTGACAGTCGAATGCGACGGATATCATCGATGCGCGCTGCCGCGATGTTGGTGATGGCCTCGGCCACTGCGATGCGACCGGACGCAGGGGCGTTGTAGCTCGCCAGCGGTGTGCGTTCGCCCATGGCCATCGCCTCGCCGGTCATGGACTCGAAGCCGGACGCTGTGATCGCCACATCGCTGACCGGTACCTGCCACGGACCAACCAATTGGTCCCTGGCGCTCAGCCCGCCAACGGTGCGGTCGCCAATGTGGATCAGAAACGCCTTGCTGGCCACGGCCGGGAAGCGCAACACGCGATGCACGGCATCCACCAGCTCGATGCCGTCAAGGTCGAGCCGCTGGTCGACTTCGTCCACGCGCGCGACATCGCGGGTCATTTTCGGCGGATTGCCGAGCAGCATCTGCATCGGCATGTCGACCGGCTTGTTGCTCAGATCACGATCCGACACAGTCAGCTGACCATCGTCTTCGAGCGTGCCGAGCACCGACATCGGGCAACGTTCTCGATCACACAACGCACGAAACTCGTCGAGCCGTTCGTCGGCGATGACGAGCACGTAACGCTCCTGCGCCTCGTTGCACCAGATTGCCATCGGCGACAAGCCGGGCTCGGCATTGTCGACGTCACGCAGCTCGATCGTCGCACCGTGCTGGCTGTGATCCACCGCCTCCGGCACGGCGTTCGACAAGCCGCCGGCGCCGACATCGTGGATCAGCAGGATCGGGTTGTCGGTGCCCATCGCCCAGCAGCGATCGATAACCTCCTGGGCGCGCCGCTGGATTTCCGGATTGCCGCGCTGCACGGACGCAAAGTCGAGATCCTCACTGGACGTGCCGCTGGCAACACTGGAGGCCGCGCCGCCTCCGAGACCGATCAACATGGCCGGGCCGCCAATCGTGACGACGCGCGCGCCCGCCGGCACATCGATTTTCGTTGCATGCTCTGCACGGACGTTGCCGACACCGCCGGCAATCATGATCGGCTTGTGGTAGCCGCGAATCTCGTTGTCAGCCAATCCCGGCAACGCGTGTTCGTAGGTGCGGAAATAGCCGAGCAGGTTCGGCCGGCCAAACTCGTTGTTGAACGCGGCGCCGCCGATCGGTCCGTCGATCATGATCTCAAGCGGCGTTGCCATACGCTCCGGGTGCGGGAAGTCCGATTCCCACGGTTCCGGCATCTCGGGCAGTCGCAGGTGCGACACTGAAAAACCGGTGAGCCCCGCCTTCGGCTTCGCGCCCAGTCCGGTCGCGCCCTCATCGCGAATCTCACCTCCGGAGCCGGTGGCTGCACCCGGAAAGGGCGAGATCGCCGTTGGGTGGTTGTGCGTCTCCACCTTCATCAGAATATGGATAGGCTCGTCGTGGTAATGCCAGTCGCGGCTGTCGTTATCCGGCATCAGTCGCTGGCCGCTGGCACCCTCGATCACCGCGGCGTTGTCAGAGTAGGCCGACAGCACACCGTCCGGCGCGGCCTCGGTGGTCGTGCGGATCATGCCGAACAGTCGCTCATCGCGCGCTTCGCCGTCAATCACCCAGTCAGCGTTGAAGATCTTGTGTCGGCAGTGCTCGGAATTGGCCTGCGCGAACATCATCAGCTCCGCATCGGTCGGGTCTCGCTCGAGAGCCCGATAGTTCTCGAGCAGGTAGTCCATTTCGTCATCCGACAGCGCCAGGCCCAGCTCGGTATTGGCCGTGCGCAAGGCTTCGAGTCCGTCGTCACCGAGTGGGACAACGCCGAGTGGCGCGGGTGACTGCGCCTCGAACAAACGGCTGGCATCCGTAGACGCGTCGAGCACCGCCTCGGTCATGCGGTCGTGCAGGCGGGCATCGATATCGGCGAGTCGCGGTGATGTGTTGCGCGTGTCGATCGCGTAAGCGACACCACGCTCGATGCGTTTGACGCCATCGAGGCCGCAGGCGCGAGCAATGTCCGTGGCTTTACTGGACCATGGCGAGATCGTTCCGGGGCGCGGTACCACGATGCGCAACAGCGACGAGCGCGGCTGGCTGGCGACCGCCTCGCCGTACAGCAACAGGGCTTCGAGCCGTGCGCGCTGGCCGTCCGTGAGCGGCGACGACAGCTCAACGAAATACTCATAACGTGCGGACACGGACGTCAAAGACGGTAAGACAGCCCGGAGCTCGGACTCCAGCCGTTGGCTGCGAAAGCTCGACAACGCTGGCTGGCCAGCGAGAACGAGCATTTCAACCGGCGTCACTGACCGTCACCCGGCGTATAGATCGGCATCGGGAACGGTGACACGTTGTCGCCTTCCACTTTGGATATCTTCGCGTTGCCCTGCTTGTCGACTTCGTCGATGCGGATGATGGCGTGCATCGGCAGATACGTGCGGCGCACATTCTCGAACTCGGACTTGATCTTTTCCTCGGACGGGTCGACGACCACGGAGCTGCGCTCGCCAAACACCAGCTCTTCGACCTCGACAAAGCCAAACATGGCGCCGTGTCCAACCTGACGTGCGTAGATTTCGTAGACCTGGCCGTGGCTCAGGAAAATCACCTTGAACAGGGTTTTGGTGCTCATGCAGGAGAGAGAAGCGGCCCCGGAGGCGCGGTAGTGTAACGAAAATTGACCGAGAGGTGGATTTAACCACGGATTATGATTATGTGAACTGCTTGGCAGTCTGTAAGCGCGTCCGCACGCAAACTAACGTACGGATAAATGCAGCAGGATCGCTGCTCTAGGGACGCCAATGCCGTTGCAACTTGAAATTGTCAGCGAACACAAAGAGCTGGTCGGAGACGACGCCGTCCGCGAGTTTCGGGAGGACGGCGGTACGATCGGACGATCGCTGCATAACGACTGGATTCTGCCGGACCCGGACCGCTATATCTCGGGCAAGCATGCGGCCATCGATTACCGCGGCGGGATTTATTACCTGACGGACCTGAGCTCCAACGGCGTCTATCTGAACCACGACAACGAACCTATCGGCAAGGGCAACACCCGCAGGCTGTTTGACGGCGACACGCTGCACCTGGGCGATTTCAAGATCAAGGTCGCGCTGGACGACAACGGCGAGACGCTGTCGATCACGGACGACGCCGGCGCGATGGTTCATCACGACAACATGGCGCGCAAGGCCACGATGATCACACCGATGTCCACCGGCGTCGACTTGATCGATGAGGAGGCCATCACCGGCGGTGATGCGTTCGAGCGCGCCGTGTTCGGCAAGCCGGCCAATGAGCCGAAGCGACCGGACCCGAATCAACCCGACATTATCGACGTTGGCCAGCCGCAGGACACGCCCGAAGGCGTGTTTGCCGCATTCCTCGACGGACTCGGCATCGAGCGCAGCGACCTGCACGCTGACATCGATCTGAAAGAGGTCATGAAACAGGCCGGCGAGGTGCTCCGCGAGTACGTGAAGGGCACCGAGCAGTTGCTCGTCAACCGGTCGAACCTGAAGACTAATTTCAACCTGAACCAGACTACCGTCCTGCCGCGCAACAACAACCCGCTGAAGCTGTCCCAGAACACCGACGACTCGATCAAGCAACTACTGGTCGGCAAGGAAGGCGGCGAATACCTGTGTCCTAAAGACGCAGTGCGGGAAATCAGCCTCGACCTGATGGTGCACCAGGACGCGTTCATCGAGGCGATGTCTGCCGCGTTCGCTGATTTCGCCGATCGTTTTGATCCGGCCGAACTGACCCACAGCTTCGATCAGACCATGGGCAAGAAACCGAAGCTGAAATTGCTCGGTGAGCAGAAATACTGGCAGCTGTATACGGAGCTCTACCCGATCCTGACCGAAACCGGCGGTGGACGCTTCCCGCATATGCTGGCTGAAGAATTCGTCAAGGCCTACGAGCGCTACGTCGCTGATGCAAATCGGCCGAATGTCGACAAGACCCAGCGATGGGAGCCGATCATCAAGGACCAGGGCGCAGACCACGCGGAAACCCAGGTCTTTCCCGACGAGAAGGTCGACCCGGAAATCAGCGCGGAACTGGAAGCTTTGCCGAACCCGGAAGAAAAGAGCGCTTGACTGAAGTCTGTCCGGGCGGCGAATTCTGTAGCGGCCTTGTAATCCGCTTTCGTACCGCTCGAGTGCTGTCAAAACCTTGTAGTCAGACGCTTTGAGACTAGCGCTGCAACGTATGGTGGACTGCCACACCACCGATTCAGGCAGTCCGACGCAACGGCACTACCCGATCGGGCACAATGCCGATACAATATAACAATTAAACTGTTTTTCTCCGGAGTCACCCCCGTGAAACCTGACATACACCCCGAGTACCGCGACGTGCTGTTTCATGACACCACGGCTGACGTTTACTTCCTCGTCGGCTCGACGGTAGCCACCAGCGAAACCGCCGAGTACGAGGGCGAAACCTACCCGTACATGACGATCGATATCTCCAGCGCGTCGCATCCGCACTACACCGGCAAGCAGCGCGTCTCGCAGAACGACGGTCGCATCGCCAAGTTCAACCAGCGCTACAAGCGCAGCTAAGCCTTTCGGCGCCGGCCGGTCGCACACTGCAACCGGCCGGTATCGCGACCTCATGCGCTACGACACCATTCCCCGCACCTACGAGCAGTGGCATCACTGCATTACTGTCGAGTGCGGTATTCCGCTGACCCGCGAGTTCGTCGATGAACGCCTCAAGATCTGGCGTGACGAACAGGCGGACACGACCAAGCGGTTTCGCAAGGTTTATGGTGACGCTCACTGGCGTGCCGTGATCGGCTGGTTCGAACAGGCCGGCAATTCGCTGTAGCGACAGCACCAAGCCGCTCTCCCAACACCCTGGCGTTCAGCACCAGTCCAACTCGGTGAGGGTTAGTGCCGCTTCCGGCTAGTGTCTGCGGGCATTCAGGATCAGAAGCACCAGCAGCATGGACGTCACACCGCTGCCAATCACGATGACCAGGATGCCGAACAGCGTGCTGCCGGAGACGTACAACACGGCACCGGCGGCAAAAATCAGCAGCTCGGCCAACGCAATCAGCAGCAACTTGTAGCGATCGACACCCTGCATGCCTGAGCCCGGGTCAGCGGTTTTGGCGATTTTCGATCAGGTCACCGACGACGCCTGGATCCGCCAGCGTCGACGTATCGCCCAGCTCACCGTACTCGTTCGCCGCGACCTTGCGCAGAATGCGGCGCATGATCTTGCCCGAGCGGGTTTTCGGCAGGCCCGGGGCCCACTGGATCAGGTCCGGTTTGGCGATCGGGCCGATTTCCTTGCGCACCCACTGCTTAAGCTCGCCCAGCAGCTCATCGCTGGACTCCCTGCCCTCCATCAGCGTGACGTAGGCGTAGATACCCTGCCCCTTGATGTCGTGCGGGTAACCGACGACCGCGGCCTCGGCAACACTGTCGTGCGACACCAGCGCGGATTCGATTTCGGCCGTCCCCATGCGGTGACCGGAG
>JBCCNM010000022.1:0-30267 GCA_039025835.1 Pseudomonadota bacterium
AAAATACCTTATTCCAGCCGTAACTTTCTACTGGCGGGAAACCGCCTTAACGAGTAGGGAGTCGGGCGAAACGGTCGTGTCAGGCCTGCTCGCCCTCAGTGACGGGATCTTCGTCCGCCTTGCGTCTTGGAGAGAACAGTCGCGACATCAGGATGCCGAGCTCGTACAGCAGGTAGACCGGGACGGCGAGCAGCGTCTGGCTGATGACGTCCGGCGGCGTCAGGAACATGCCGATGACGAAGGCACCAAGGAACACATAGGGCCGCACGCTCTTGAGTTTTTCCACCGACACGAGGCCCGTCCAGACCAGCAACACCGCAGCAATCGGCACCTCGAAGGCAAAGCCGAAAACTAGCACCAGCGATATCAGTAGTTGGACATAGGGGACTACGTCGGGCATCAACTGAATACTGCCGCTCTGCTCGGCGATCAGCGCGACGAAATTGAAGATCAGCGGTGCGACCACGAAGTAGGCGAACGCGGCACCGAGATAGAACAGCACAATGCTCGTTAGCAGCAGCGGAAAGGCAAACCGCTTTTCCTTTCTATACAGGCCCGGCGCTATGAACGCCCAGAGCTGGTAAAGGATCACCGGCATGGCAAGAAGCAGCGCAAAGTAGAACGCCAGCTTAAACGGCGTGAACACGACAGCGAGGCCGTTTATCGCAATCAGCTCGCCGTTTGGAATCGCGGCAAGTGCTGGTATCGCGGCGAGATCGAACAGGCGCTGATAGAAAGGGACGAGGGGAACAAAGAACACCAGGATCGCGACCGATGCCTTGATCAATCGGCCACGCAGCTCGACCAGGTGCGATAGCAGCGTACCTTCGGCCAACTCCTCGTTAGCTGTTTCCTTGTTGCTCACGGGGTTTCTCGGTGTCGACGTCCAGCGCATCGGTGGCCGCCTGCGCGATGCTTTCGACCTCGGGTTCGTGCATCGGTGAGTAGGTATCGTCGTCGCTTGGTGTGTCGACGAGATTCTTGGGATCGAAGCCGAGGTTCTTCTCGACGTCGAGTTCTTCCTCGAGCTGGCGCTTCATGACTCGCGTCATGCGCCGGGCTTTGCCGACGAGGGTGCCGAGCTGATTAGCCACGCGCGGCAGACGCTCCGGGCCGAGCACAATCAGCCCGATCAGGAACAGAAGAAATACCTCGCCGAAGCTCCAGCTGGCGCCCATGCGTCGCTCGACTTAAGGCTTGGATTCTTCGCGGGACTCTTCGACAGGTGTGTTGTCGAAGTCAGCGTCGGGCTTGTCGGTGATCTGCTCTGCCTTATCGGCTTCGTTGACTGCCGAGCGGAAGCCCTTCACGGCGCTGCCCAGATCGGAACCCAGCGTGCGCAGCCGCTTGGTGCCGAATATGGCGAGGACGATCGCGAGCACGATCAAAAGCTGTACCGGGCCGATGTTGGAAAACATCTTCTCTCTCCTGGGGCGTAACAACCCCTGTTTCGTCGTATCCGGGCCGGGAATCATACCCCCGGAAACCCGATTTTACCCGGATGTTATGTGCGACAGTGTCGACTGCTTCTCGTTCAGGTGGATGCTGTCGCCGGCCCGTTTTTCGGGCAGGTGGGGATTCAGGCCTCCAGCCAGAAGGTCACTGGCCCGTCGTTGACCAGCGAAACCTTCATATCGGCGCCGAAACGGCCTGTTTCAACCCGGCCCAGGTGGCTCCGGCACTCGTCGACGAGCAGGTCGAAAAATGCTTCGCCCTGCTCCGGCGGCGCCGCTTTCGAGAAACTGGCCCGGGTGCCTTTGCGGGTATCGGCAGCCAGCGTGAATTGCGGAATCAGCAGCAAACCGCCGTCGACGTCCGTGACGCTGCGGTTCATGCGGCCGTTGTCGTCTTCGAACACGCGGTAGCCGGCCAGTCTTTGCGCGAGGCGGCGGACGTTTGGCTCCTGGTCGTCACGCTGTACACAGCACAGCACCATCAGACCGAGGTCGATTCGGCCGATCACGTCGCCGTCGACCCGAACCGACGCTTCTGACACGCGCTGCAGCAGCCCAATCATGGCGCAACCCTGTTTCCTGACGAGCCACGACTTTATCGACGCACTGCCGACAAAGGAACCGAGGTCCGGCTCGCGGCCTGTGAAATGCTGACTTCACCGACCGGGAGGCAGGCTGATCGCTCCAGCCCACCGTACTGACCAGGGACGGCGGACGGGCGCCTCTCGGTTGGACTTTTCCCACCGAGGGGCCACATTCCGGCTTAAAAGCGACAAAAAAGAGCTCTGCCGACAAAATTCTCCACTATTACAAAAAATGTATAAAAGTGGGAAAATATACTTTCTGACGCCGTATTTTCTTTTCGCGGTGGGTCAAAAATCGCCCGAATAGCGCGCTTGGCGAGACCGGGCCACGTTACTACACTTGGACGTTTTCCAGACCGGAGTCTTCATGAAACGTCGTTTTTTCGTAGGCGGCCTCGCCGCCGCGGCGGGCCTGACCGCTTGTGCCAAGGAAAACAGCACGGACTGCGCGGAGGGCCTCGGATCCAGCGATGAAGTCTTCAACTGGTCGATGGTGACGTCGTGGCCACCGGGCTTTCCCGGCTTGGGCGCGGGTGCGGACAATTTCGCTCGGCGTGTCGGTGAGGCGTCCGGCGGACGGCTCAACATCAAGGTGTATGCGGCGGGTGAGTTGGTGCCGGCCTTCGAGGTGTTCGACGCGGTCAGCCGCGGCACCGTCGAGATGGGGCACGACGCATCCTACTACCATCGCGGCAAGGTCGATGCCGCGCAGTTCTTCACGGCGATACCGTTCGGCATGAACATGTTCGAGATGAACGCCTGGCTGTACTACGGCGGCGGCCTCGAGCTCTGGCGAGAACTCTACGAGCCGTTCAATCTCGTGCCGTTCCCGACGGGCAACACCGGGGTACAGATGGGTGGCTGGTTTAACCGCGAAATCAACTCGGTTGATGATCTGAAAGGCCTGAAAATGCGTATCCCGGGTCTTGGCGGTGAGGTCCTGCGGCGCGCCGGCGGCACACCGGTAAACCTGCCAGGCTCGGAGATCTTCACGTCACTGAGCACCGGCGCCATCGATGCGACCGAGTGGGTCGGGCCTTACAACGACCTGTCGTTCGGTTTGCACAAGGCCGCCAGGTACTACTACTACCCCGGATGGCAGGAGCCGGCTCCGGCGCTGGAAACCATGATCAACGCTGAAGCTTGGGCGAGCCTGCCGGACGATCTGAAGGCGATCGTCGATGTCACGGCGCAGGCGATCACCACGGACATGGCTGCGGAGTACACCTACGGCAACACGATGTCGCTGCAGCAACTCAAGCAAGACCCGAACATCGAACTGCGACGCTTCCCGGATGACGTTCTGCAGCGTCTGAAAGGAATCGCCATCGAGATCGTCGAGGAACTCGCCAATGACGACCCGGCGGTGAGGAAGATCTACGATTCGTTCAAGGCGTTCCAGGTGGTCGCAGAGGAGTACCAGCGTATCTCGGAGGACGCGTACCTCGACACTCGAAACTAGTCTTTTTTACGCTTGCTCCAATATCTAGCGCGCGGAAGGCCCTATGCGGTCTTGGCGGGGTTGATGCGCTACACTGACTCCGGATGCAGCAACGGTGACGGGACCGGCGGCAGGGGAACGACACACAGTGAGCGATACCGCAGAGCGCCAACGGTTGGAGACGCTGGGGCGTTACAACCTTCTTGATACGGCGGCCGAGCAGGTTTTTGACGACCTGACCCGGCTGGCCGCCGCGATCAGCGGCTCACCGATCAGCCTGGTCAGCATCGTTGATGACCATCGCCAGTGGTTCAAATCCCGCGTCGGGCTTGACGCCGAGCAAACTCCGCGCGATCAGGCGTTTTGTGCCCACGCAATTCTGGACAACACGCCCTTCATTATCGAAGACGCGACCCGGGATCAGCGTTTCGTGGATAACCCGCTGGTCACCGGTGAACCCAACATTCGTTTCTACGCCGGCATGCCGTTGATCGTTGAAGACGGTTCTGCGCTCGGCACTCTGTGCGTCATTGACCGCGAACCCCGGACTCTGACGGATAAGCAGATCTCTGCGCTGGAGGTATTGCGCGATGCGGTCGTGTCGAACTTCGAACTGCGCAAGGCAATGCACGAGATCAAGACGATGCGCCAGCTTCTGCCGATGTGTGCCTGGTGCGGTAGTGTTAAGGACGAGAACCTCGAAAGCGGCGAAGTGAAGTGGTTGCCGCTGGAGCAATTTGTTGAAGAGCATTCGGCGGTTACGCACGGTATCTGCCCGAGCTGTTCCCGCAACATGGTCGAGTCGGGCGTCGCAGGCGTCAGCGGCCGAATCAAGCAGGACGAATCCGACTAGTCGTCGATCCCATTCAGGAACGCGACTACCCGGTCCATCGTCTCATCAAACATCGGGTTGTAGGTCAGACGCTGAATCGGCTTGAAGTCGTCAGGGATTCCCGACGTTAATTCTCCGCGCCAGTTCTTATCTGCTTGCTCGCAGGCTCGAACGTCACTGCGACGAATGATCGGCAGCACCGCTCCGCAATCGCGAAAGCTGGTATCGCGACCAAACACCGGATTGTCGTCACGAAACGGAATGGCTACATGTGCCATGTCGCGAACCCTGGTTTCTGCATCAAATATAGAGTCGACACGACTGCGCGCATCGGGCGGCTGGCCACTGGTGGCGTAAATCTCAAGCCGGCTGTCCGGATGGGTAAATCGCTCGACAAACTCGTTGGCCACGCCTTCACCGTCCACGGTCAGGTCCTCGTAGCTGACGACGACATAGCTGGGGATCGAGACTCCATTAACCGCCAGCAGCCTATACCGTTCGATCAGTGCACTGACCTGTGCAACGGCGTTGGTGCTCATCGCCTGGTAGCGCACCGGCAGCGGTGCTTCGTCCTTGTTAAGCCAGGTACGAATCGCACTGAGCCAGCCGGCCTGGCGCACGAGGAACTCGTAATAGGTTTTCAACGCCGGCGCGAACAGCACCCCGGCCTTGATCGAGTCGTCTTCGAGCATGACGATCGTCGACAGCAGACCACCGAGTGAAAAGCCCCCGAGGTAAACGTCGTCAACGTCCTGCTTCAGCGTGCGCACACCAAAGCGCACCGCCGTGAGCCATTCGTCAGCGGTAACGTCGATCATCTCGCCGGGCCGGGTACCGTGACCCGGCAACAAAATGCCGCGTACCAGGAAGCACTCCGCCTGCAGCCGCTTGCCAATGTCGCGCATTCCGAAACTCGTATCGAGGATGCCGTGCACGAGCAGAATGCCCTTCGTCGGTCCTTCGCAGTTTTCGTCCGGTGGAAACTCAAACGGCAGGATCATCTCGAGCTCTTCATCCTGCCGATCCACGCTCAGAAACACGCGTTGCTGACGCACGTATGAGCGGACCGCAACCTGGTAAGCCGCAAAATTCGCGCGGCTGAAATCAAACAGGAAGTCGCGCTCGGCCGGCTGCAGCGGATCGTCATCTGCCAACGCCGTCGTCGCCAGTAACAGCAGGCTCAGTAACAGGCGATTAATTGCCATACAGCACAGCCGGTAACCACGTCACGAGAGAGGGGAACAGCGCCAGCAGGATCAACGCGAGCACCTGGATAGCGACGAAGGGCATCACGCCGCGATATATTGCCGCAGTGCTGACCGCCTCCGGTGCAACGCCACGCAAGTAAAACAAGGCAAAGCCGAACGGCGGAGTCAGGAACGATGTCTGCAGGTTGATCGCAATCATCACACCGAGCCAGACCGGATCCAGACCCATGGCGAGCAAAATCGGCGCCACGATCGGCACAACGACAAACGTGATCTCGATGAAATCGAGTACGAATCCGAGCAGGAACATGACCAGCATGACCAGCACCACGGCACCGACTATTCCGCCGGGCAAAGATTCCAGCACCTGGTGCACAGCGTCATCACCGCCGTAGCCACGGAATACCAGCGAGAACAACGACGCGCCGATCAGGATCAGGAACACCATGCTACTGATCGACAGCGTGCTGCGCATGATTTCGCGCAGGCGCTCGAGGGTGAGCTGGCGACGCAGCACCGCCAGCAGCAGCGCGCCCATACCGCCAACGCCGGCCGCCTCGGTGGGTGTTGCGATTCCGGCCAGGATCGAACCGAGTACCGCAAAGATCAACGCCAGAGGCGGAACCAGTGCGGACAACACCCGCACGAGGCTGACGCGACTGCCGTCACTCTCGTGCGGCGGCACGGCCGACGGCTTCACGATGGCGGTGACCACGATATACAAAATGTACAGACCGACCAGCAGCAGGCCCGGCACCAGTGCGCCGGCAAACAGGTCACCGACGGACACCGTCTTTGGCGAAAAGTTGCCCATCGTCAGCTGCGCCTGCTGGTAGGCCGTTGTCATGACGTCGCCGAGCATGACCAGGATGATCGACGGCGGAATGATCTGCCCCAGCGTGCCGGACGCGCAGATCGTGCCCGTCGCAATCTCCGGCGAGTAGCCCCGCTTCAGCATGGTCGGCAGTGACAGCAGGCCCATCGTCACGACCGTCGCGCCGACAATGCCCGTGCTCGCTGCGAGCAACATGCCGACGACGGTCACCGAAACACCGAGACCGCCACGCAGTGCCGAGAACAGGTCGCCCAGGGTTTCAAGCAGATCCTCGGCAATCCGCGCGCGCTCCAGGGTGACACCCATGAACACGAACAACGGCACCGCCACCAGGGTTTCGTTGGTCATGATGCCGAATATGCGATTCGGCAGGCCGCTTAGCAGCGCCTCATTGAAGGTACCCGTGAGCACGCCGGCGCCGGCAAACACGAGTGCGGTACCGCCGAGGGTAAACGCGACCGGAAATCCGGCCAGTAACAGCCCGATCACCGCCGTAAACAGCAGCAAGGCCATCCACTCCATCAGCGAGCTCCCCGGATGGTTTGCACAGCGCGCAGTGCCATTGCCAGACCCTGCAAGGCGACGGTCAGCGGCATCAATACCAGCACGGTTTTCAACAGCGGTATCCACGGGTAGGGCAGCCCGCCCGCCTCGCGCGAGGCCTCTCCGATGGACCAGGAGACCGCAACAAAGTCCCACGCCGTAAAGGCCAGGAACCCGCACATCGGCCACAGGAAGGCGAGCAGGCCGAACAGATCGACGATCGCCCGCCGCCGTTCACTCATGTCGCGGTAAAACACATCGACGCGTACGTGTTCATCGTGCTGCAGCGTGTGCGCCGCGCCGAGCATGAACACGGCTGCGTGCATCCAGGTGACCGACTCCTGCAGCCAGATCAGGCCGGCATCGAACACATAGCGCATTACGACGACGATAAACGTGACGATGACCATCGCCAGCGTCATCCACGACGCGGCGAGGCCGATGCGGTCGCTGATCCGGTCGAGCAGTCCGGTGTGTGGCGCCGTGTCGTTCACGGGACTAGCGTTGCCAGAACGTGGGCGTGAACAGGACGAGCAGCGTAAAGATCTCGAGTCGGCCAAGCAGCATGCCGGCAATCGCGATCCACTTGGCCATATCGGGAATGGTCATGAAACCGGTGGCGACATCACCGAGGCCCGGGCCGAGGTTGTTCAGTGTGGCCGCAACCGCGGAGAACGCCGTGACCTGGTCCAGTCCGGTGGCCATCATCGCCACGAGCATCATCGAGAAGACAATGACATACACCGAGAAAAATCCCCACACAGCCTCGACCACTCGCGGACCGACGGCCTTGTTGCCAATCTTGACCGGGATCTCCGCACTCGGGTGGACGAGGCGAGTGACCTCGCGCATACCCTGCTTGTAGATCAGCAGCCAGCGAATCACTTTCATACCGCCGGCCGTCGAGCCGGCCGAGCCGCCAATAAAGCTGGAGAAAATCAGTATCACGGGCAGCGCCGCCGGCCACAGCGAGTAGTCCGAGGTGGTATAGCCTGTCGTGGTCGCAATCGATACGGCCTGGAACACGCCGTTGATGATGTTACTGCCCGGGTCGGCGTAAAAGCTGAACTGCACGAGGATGGCGGCCACGACGATCGACATGACCACCAGCACCGTCGCGTAGGCCTTGAATTCGGGATCCTGCAGATAGTGCGCGACAGAGACGTTGCGCCAGGCGAAGAAGTGCAGCGAAAAGTTAATGCCGGCCGCAAACATGAAGAAGATCGCGACGATATCGATCGCCACGCTGTCGAAGTGGCCGATGCTCCCGTCATAGGTCGAGAAGCCGCCGATCGCGACCGTGGAGAATGCGTGGCACAGCGCGTCAAACCAGCCCATACCAGCGAACATGTAGGACACCATGCAGCTCACGGTAAACGCGAGATAGACATACCAGAGCGCCTTCGCGGTTTCAGTGATGCGCGGTGTCAGTTTTGAGTCCTTGACCGGCCCCGGCGCTTCCGCCCGATAGAGCTGCATTCCGCCAACGCCAAGCATGGGTAATACGGCCACGGCGAGAACGATGATGCCCATGCCGCCCAGCCACTGCAGCTGCTGCCGGTAGTACAGCAGCGATTTCGGCAGCTCATCGAGACCGGTGAGCACGGTCGCCCCGGTCGTGGTCAGCCCGGAGATCGACTCGAAGATCGCATCGGTCAGCGTCAGCTCGAGTGCACCGGCGAAGTACAGCGGAGCGGCACCGAAGGTGCCCAGTACGGTCCAGAACGCAGCGACTACCAGGAAGCCGTCACGCAGTCGCAGGTCCTTCTTCGAGCGATACACCGGCAGCCAGCAAAGCAGACCAGCCAGGAAAGTCAGCCCGAAGCCCTGCACAAACGGCAGTGCCGACTGGTCCTTGAAAATGATGCTGATCAGGATCGGCGGCAGCATTGTGAAGCTGAATAGCATCAGCAACAGGCCTAGAATGCGTTGTACGACGGTCCAGTTCACGGCGCCGGGTCAGATGAAGGAGACGCCAACCTGGAACAGCTTTTCGAGCCTTTCGATCTTGCGCCGGTCCGTCATGAAAATGATCACGTGGTCGTCGCTTTCGATGACGACGTCGTGATGCGCGATAATCACCTGCTCGTTGCGCACCAGGGCGATGATGCGCGTGCCCCTGGGCATCTCGATATCCTCGAGTTTGCGGCCGATGACCATCGAGGTTTCTTTCTCGCCGTGCGCGATAGCCTCGATTGCCTCGGCCGCGCCACGTCGCAGCGAGTGGACCTTGACGACGTCACCGCGTCGCACGTGGGCGAGGAGTGAGCCGATGGTCACTTGCTGCGGTGAAATTGCGATATCGATCGTGCCGGACTCGACCAGTTCGACATAGGACGCGCGATTGATCAGCGCCATGACTTTGTGCGAGCCCAGGCGCTTGGCCAGCATCGAGCTGAGGATGTTGGCCTCCTCGGAATTGGTCAGTGCACAGAACACGTCGACGTCGTCCACGTTCTCCTCGAGCAACAACTCCTCATCGGCGGCGTCACCGACCAGCACGATGGCCCGGTTCAGTTGTTCGGAGATCACGCGCGCACGCTCCGGGTCGCGTTCGATCAGTTTGACCTGATTGGTCTGCTCCAGCGCCAGCGCCAGGCGCAGGCCGATATTGCCGCCGCCGGCGATGACCACGCGACGCACCGGGTCTTCCAGCCGACGAATCTCGCTCATGAACACGCGGATGTCTTTGCGGTCGGCGATGAAAAACACCTCGTCACCGTCTTCGACCACCGTGTCGCCTTTCGGCAGCAGCGCCTTGCCCGAACGATAGATCGCCGCGATGCGACCCTCGGCGTTCGGCACGTGTTCTTTCAGCGCCGCAATTTTCTGGCCGACCAGCAGACCGTCGCTGTCGGCGATGACGCCGACAAGCCGTGCTCGCCCGCCGGCAAAGTCCAGCACCTGGGATGCCCCCGGGTAGAGGATGAGCTGCTCAATGTAGTTGCAGACCAGCTGCTCCGGACTGATGCGCACGTCGATCGGGATCGCGTCCTGGGTAAACAGGTCTTTCGCGTTCATGTACTCGGCGGCACGAATGCGGGCGATCTTGGTCGGTGTGTGGAAGCGGGTGTAGGCCACATGGCAGGCGACCATGTTGGTTTCGTCGGAATCGGTTAACGCGACGACGATGTCTGCATCGCTGGCGCCGGAGCGCTCGAGGACGTCCGGGTGGGCGGCGTGCCCGACGACGGTGCGAATATCGAGACGGTCCTGGAGCTCGCGCAGGATGTCCGGGCGTCGGTCGACGACGGTGACTTCGTTGGCCTCTTCGCGCGACAGGTGATAAGCCGCGGATGAACCAACCTGGCCGGCGCCGAGAATGAGAATTTTCATTGTTCTAGAATGCCGCGATTCCTCTCGATCAGTTTACATGAGATCGAGGTTCGCGTAGCTCAATACCAGCCATTTTGTGCCGGCGTTCTCAAAGTTCACTTCGACCCGGGCATGCGGCCCGTTGCCCTCGTAATTGAGAATCACACCGTCGCCGAATTTGCCGTGTCGCACGCGCTGCCCAAGACGCACACCCATCTCGGCTTCCTGCGCCTGCGCCACCGAGGTCTGGCCGCGGCGAGTGGCCATGCGCGACGGCCGCGAGACCTGCACCTTTGGCCGTATCTCTTCAACATGCTCGGTCGGTATCTCGTTGATGAAGCGCGACGGCAGTGAGAAGTTTTCCACACCGTGCAGTCGCCGCTGCTCGGCGTGCGTGACGTACAGCGTCTGCTTGGCGCGGGTAATGCCCACGTAGCACAGCCGCCGTTCTTCCTCCAGACCCTGCGGGTCGGTGACCGACCGCTGATGCGGGAACAGGCCGTCCTCCATGCCGACCAGGAACACCAGCGGAAACTCGAGCCCCTTCGCCGAGTGCATAGTCATGAGCTGCACGCAGTCATCCCAGGCGTCAGCCTGTCCCTCGCCGGATTCGAGTGCTGCGTGCGACAGGAACTCATCCAGCGGCGCCATATCGCTTTCCGGGTCGGTCTCGAATCCCTTCGCCGCGCTGACCAGTTCCATCAGGTTGTCAATGCGTGTTTCGCCGGTCTCGCCTTTTTCCTTCTTGAAGAAATCGATCAGGCCGCTCGCGTAGATCACGTGATCAACCTTGTCGTGCAGGTCGAGTTCGGCAGTGTCCCGGGCCATGCGCTCGATCAGGTGGATGAAGGCCATGACGGCATTCGCCGCTCGACCGTTCAGTTCGTCGCTGGCCACGGCGCCGGCGGCACGCCACATAGAGCAGGCGTTGGCGCGGGCGTAGGAACGCATCATCTCCAGTGTCCGCGCACCGATGCCCCGGGTTGGCTTGTTGACGATACGCTCAAACGAGGCATCGTCATCGCGGTTGGAGATCAGTCGCAGGTAGGCGAGCGCGTCCTTGATTTCCATGCGTTCGAAGAAGCGCAGGCCACCGTAGACGCGATACGGAATAGCGGAGTTGATCAGGCCTTCTTCCAGTACGCGCGACTGCGCGTTGGAGCGGTACAGGATCGCCGCTTCGGCGCGCAGGTTGCCCTGGTCAATCCAGTCCTTCAGCCGCGCGACAACGAAGTCCGATTCATCGCGCTCGTTGTAGGCTGCGTACAGGCGGATCGGGTCGCCGTCCGCCCCGTCAGTCCACAGGTTCTTGCCCATGCGGCCGTTGTTGTTGGCGATCACCGCGTTGGCCGCATTCAGGATCGTGCTGGTCGAGCGGTAGTTCTGCTCGAGCTTGATGATGTTGGTGCCCGGGAAGTCTTTCTGGAACTGGTAGATGTGCTCGACACGTGCGCCGCGCCAGCGGTAAATCGACTGGTCGTCGTCACCGACCGCAAACGGCACGGCGCCACCGCCGGCCAACAGGCGTAGCCACGCGTACTGGATGGCATTCGTGTCCTGGAATTCGTCGACCAGCAGGTGTCGGAAGCGGCGCTGGTAGTGGGCAAGCAGTTCCGGATTCTTGCGCCACAGCTCATGGGCGCGAAGCAGCAGCTCGGCAAAGTCCACAAGTCCGCCACGCTCGCAGACCTCCTGGTAGGCCGCATAAAAGGCGATCATCTGCCGGCGCTCCGGATCGCCGTCGTCGGCGATATTCTCCGGCCGGGCACCTTCGTCTTTCTGGGCGTTAATAAAGTACTGGATCTCGCGCGGGGTGTAGCGACTGTCGTCGACATCGAGACTCTTCAACAGCCGCTTGATGATGCGCTGCTGGTCGTCGGAGTCGATGATCTGGAAGCTCTGCGGCAGATCGGCCTCGCGCCAGTGGCGGCGCAACAGGCGATGCGCCAGGCCGTGGAAGGTGCCGATCCACAGGTTGCGCACCGGGATGCCGAGCAGCGCCTCGATGCGGCCGCGCATCTCCGCTGCCGCTTTGTTCGTGAAGGTGACCGCCAGCAGTGAGTTGGGTGATACCCCCTCGACGTCGATCAGCCATGCTGCCCGGTGAACCAGCACGCGGGTCTTGCCGCTGCCTGCGCCGGCGATGACCAGTGCGGGCTCTGACGGCAGCGTGACCGCCGAGCGCTGGGCATCGTTGAGGGAATCGAGAATGGGGGTGACGTCCATGGTCCAACCGCGCTTTGCAGGCGGCGCAGTGTAGCAAATCCGCCCGCTGCGAGACCGGTCCGTCGGCCTTATTGCTCCCAGGAAACGGACAGCAGGAAACGGTTCTGGTCGAACTGGATTCGCGAGTCGTTGGACACCGTTTCGCGGTGCTCCAGTTCGCCGACAAGACTCAATCGACGCGTCAGGCGCCACTCCGCCTCGACGCTGCCGATAGCGGATTCCAGTGTTTTGCGACTGAGCTGGTCGTTGTTGAAGGCAAAGGCGTTCGGGAAGTCGTACAGGCTGTAGCGCGCATTGGCCTCGATGCTGAAACGGTCCGACGGGCGCCAGCGCGCCTCGAAGCCGAACGAGTCGCGCAGATAGTCGTTGTAGCCGACGTAACGGTCGGTGCGATCGGTCCGTTCATACTCGACACCGAACCACGCGTTGCGAGTGATGCGCTGACGGGCGGTGACGGACGCGACCAGGTAGCTGTATTCCACGCCCGGGTTGCCGATGCGCTGGCGACCGTCGAGATCGAACGACGGGCGATCGCCGTAACGCCGTGCCATCGCCTCAACGTCGAAACGAATCAGTGAGGTGCTGGTGAACTTGTACTGGCCGTGCAGGCCGGCAGACAGAAACTCATGGTCGTACTCCGGCACCAGCTCGACGTCTTCATAGTTGCGGAGTTGACCACGAAATTTGAAACCCAGTGCGAGGCGTTCGCCAGCGCGACGAATGCGAAGCTCCGGTCCGTAGCGAAGGAAGTTGAAGCGGTCGCCGATACCGACACCGTCGATGTCGCGCTCCGCGCCATCGTCCGGATCGAAAAAGGTCTCGATATGCTGGCCGATTTTAAACGCGCTGAAAACCGTGGTGCGTACGCCGTCGTCGCGCTTGCGGATAAACGAGTTGCCAAAGCTGATTTCCTGGACGAACTCATTCGCCGTGTCGAGTTCCTTGTCCTGGTAATAGTCACCCTTTGCGCGGTAGGCAACGTAGAAGTTCTCGAACTCGGTGCTGTTCAGGTTGTAGCGCAGGGTCAGCTCGACCGGCAGGAAGGCACCGCTCGTCACCTGTGGTGTCACCACCGGCTGCGCCGGATTAGCGAGGTCGACGTAGTCCGAGCTCGGCGAACGATACACGTTGTCGTTGTTGCCGAAGCCGACCTTGGCGCGGATGTCGAACTTGGTGCTGCGACGCTCAGGCGGTGGCCGCCGCGGCGCCCGCTCGCTGACCGCCTCCTCGACCTCTTCGACCGTCTCCAGTCGGGCCATGGCACGGCGCGCCAGCCGTGCGACCTGATTGTTCTGGTTTTGCGTGCGCGCGCGCCGCAGGAATCGCATCGCGTCGTCGTTGTTGCCGGCGCGCCAGGCGTTCAGACCGAGGTTGTAGTGCGCCAGCGGGGCCAGTTGCGGCGATTGCGCGGCCTTCTCCAGCGACGCACGGGCCCGGCGATACTGCCCGGCACGGTAATGCGTGACACCCATGTTGTAGTGCAGCCGCGGCGTACCGAGTCCCGCGTCCAGCGCCTGCTGGTAACGCAGCAGAGCAGCCCAGTAAAGATCATCGCGGAACAGCCGGTTGCCATCCTCGAAGTAATTCCTCGCGGTATCGGCAAACACGGCCGACGTCGCCAGGCAGGCAGCAGCAAGGATCAGGGTTCTGGTGAGCAGGGACTGGGCCATCGCAGTGTGGGCGTTATGTAAGAACGGCAAGAGTACCTAGTTTGCGGCGCAAAAATGGGAACCGGTTCAAGAAAATCCCCCGAAGTGCAGGCACGACGGGGGATTTAGGTACCTTCAGGGCGATTCAGGTCGATTCACTGTCGTCGTCGTCATCGTCGTCATCACCTTCCATGTCATCGTCCATGTCATCCATGTCGTCTTCATCGAATTCGTCTTCCTCGACGTCCTCGCCTTCCTCGAAGTCGTCTTCCTGGTCGATGTCGTCTTCTTCCTCGAAGTCGTCGTCTTCCGCGAAGTCGTCTTCTGCATCATCGTCGTCCTCTTCGTCATCGTCATCGTCGAAGTCATCTTCCGAGTCGTCGTCGTCCTCGCGGCGGGCGTCATCCTCCTCGTCGCGCATGTCGTCGTCGTCCTCGTCGAGGTCACCGTCGTCGTCATCACCGGGGCCACGCATGCGCGTTACCGTGTCGAGATCATCATCGTCGTCGAGTACCTCAAAGGTCACTTCAAGATCGTCCATGTCGTCTTGCGCACGGGCGTGGTTCGGCAGTAACGCAAGGCACACCAGTGCTATAACAGTTAAGAGAATGTGCAGCTGTTTCATGATGGGCTCTCCTCAATCGGTGCCGGCCCTGTCGGGTCGACGTCAATACGAATCTGAAAGGTTTGTTGCCGGTTGTTGTGGGACAAACGTGCAAACAGATCACCGCTCACCGGTTTCACGGCTACCAGCGTCAACGGCAGCAGGTTGCGGCCGGTACTGAGGCTGGTTTCCCAGGTGACTTCGGTTTGCCCGGGGAAGCCGTCGAGCTCGATGCCGTCGGGTAGGCTGACTGTCAGCATGGCGTTGGCGAGCGGCTCGTTCGCACCGAACATCAGGTTGATGGTCCGCGGCTGTTCGAGGGCGATCGTGACACCCGGGATCGCCGACGTCGCCGTGTCCGGCGAGCCGGAGAACAGTCCGAACAGCGCCAGTGCGGCCACACCCGCGGCCACAGCCGAGCTGAAGCCGGCGAACAGCCAGCGCTTGCGCTGGCGTCGTGTGCCTTCGCGGCTGGCGTTCAGCAGCGCGCGATCGTAAAAAGCAGCGTCGGCCTGGGGCATCGGATAGTCCTTTAACAACTCGTCCAGCGCTTGGTCGTGTTTGTCGTCCATTGTCATGTCCTTACTCCCGATAACGGGATTCGTCAGGAAAAGGTTCCATCGGCGAGCAAAATCTCTTTCAGGCGTTGGCGGGCGCGGTGCAGGCGGGACTTGCAGGTGCCTACCGGGGTACCGGTCATCGCATGTATCTCTTCCAGCGTGTAGCCCTCGGTGTCGTGCAGCAGCACCACCAGTCGATGATCGTCAGAGAGCTGCTGCAGCGCGGTGTCAAGACGCCTGAGGCGGTCGTAGCGCACCTTGTCTGCGACCGGATCCAGGTCGCCCGCGATCGATGCAAAGCCGTCGCCGTGGAGCTCTCCCTCGGCCACGGTACCGAGCCGCTGGCGTTTGAAGCGTCGCTGCTGGTCGATAAACAGATTCGTCATGACCCTCGCGAGCCACGCTCCCGGCTGGTCGATGTCGACGAGGTGATCCAGTTTCGCGTAGGCCTTGATCAGCACTTCCTGGAACAGGTCCTCCGCTTCAACACGGCCGCCCGTCAGCCGCCACGCCAGGCGGTAGAGGCGATCGAAGTGGGGTCGCGTGACCTGTTCGAACAATGCGGCGCTGTCATCCATGCCGGCCGAGTTTAGCGTGGTGCCGTTGCGGCTTTTTGATGCAGTTCACTATTCCACCAGCGCGTTCCGCGCGTGACGGCGAGGTTGGACGCTCTCTGAGGGCTTGCCAAGTTACCACCCCCACCCGGATCATAGACGCATGGACAGACTTCTTCTGATGGACGGCAATCCGCTCGATCGGCAGCAGACGGCGCTTGCGGCTGGCTCTCGGTCGCCCGGCATGGTGTACGAGGACATGCTGGTCAGGCTGTTTCCGGAGTTGCAAATTGATCGCGTCAACGCAGCCGAGCCCGGTGACGCGTTGCCGCCGGGCACGGCGCTGTCCGATTACGACGGCCTCGTGATCGCCGGCTCCAGCCTGCACGTCTACGACGGCACGCCGGAGATCACTCGCCAGATCGACATGGCACGCGCCTTCGGTGAGACCGGCAAGCCGGTGCTCGGCTCCTGCTGGGGTCTGCAGATCGCAGTACTCGCCGCCGGCGGCGCTGTGCAACGTTCGCCAAACGGCCGAGAGCTGATTTTCAGCCGCGGGATTCGCCTGACCGACGAGGGTCGGGATCACTACCTGTTCACCGGCAAGCCCGACGCCTTTGATGCGCCCTGCATTCATCTCGACGAGGTCACGACCTTGCCGACCGGCGCCGCTGTGCTGGCGTCGAACGACCACAGCGATGTCCAGGCGGCAACCTTCACCATGGGCAGCTCGGAGTTCAGCGGTGTGCAGTACCACCCGGAATTCGACCTGCGGCACCTCGCCGATCTGGTTCGGCTGTATGCCGACATGATGAATGACGAACACTTCGAGTCGGACGCTGAGCGTCTCGCCTACCACCAGAAGCTTGAGGCTTTGTCGAGACAGCCAGAGGCCGGCGCGCTGGCCACATCGCTGCAGCTTGATGAATGGATCCTGCACGAGGGCAAGCGCGGCGCGGAGGTCATAAACTGGGTCCGGCACCACCGCGCGCACTGAGAATTTGCCGTGGCGAAAACCCTGCAGCCGGACACGCTGCGTTTACGGTGGCAATACCTCGCAAAGGGAGAGCATGTTATGCGCGCACTGTTACAGACATTGGTGATTACCCTGATCGTTGCTGGTGTTGCTTTGCCAGCAGATGCCGCTGACGAGGCGCCGCCCCGACCGGCCCATGAGTTGGTCGAGCTTCGCGATCTGCTGGACGCTGTATCGAAGGCAGAGGGTAAGGACTTCCTGGTGGATCGCCGGGTGCAGGCCAGCGTTGTGATTGGCACGCTGTCGCTTCGCGATGTGGACTACGCGGCGTTCCTGTCGATTCTCAGGAACAATGACCTGGCGGCAGTGGACGGCAAGGACATCGTGCGCATCATTCCGGTGGCCTACGTGCGGCAGAGCCCGCTTCCGATTCTGCGCGACAGCGACTCGTCGCTGCCGGCGGACGCCTGGGTGGCCCGTATCCTGATGCTGAAAAACACCGCGGCACCACCGATGGTGCCGATCCTGCGACCGATGGTTCCGCAGCAGGGCCACCTGGTGGCAACTGCAGACACGCTGTTGATCGTGGCGCCTTACGGGGTGACCGAGCAGCTTGCGGAGATCGCACAGACGTTAGACGTTGCGTCGCGCGACTGACGCGCCGCAGCGCTTTAGTCTTCAGGGCGTGCTCTGCAGCGCCTTGTTCACCGCGTCGACGGTACGATCGATGTCGTCGGGCGTAGTGCGGAAATTGCTCAGCGAGATGCGCATCACGCGCATGCCGTTCCAAGTGGTCGGACCAAACCATGCCTCCCCGCCGGCGTTGATTGTTTCGATCACCGCGTCGGTGCGGCGGTCGTGATCGCCGTCGGGATCGGTAAAGCGCACGAGTCCCTGGTTGATGATGGGTTCTGCGAGCACCTCGACACCGGGCAGCTCGCCCAGCCGTGACACCAGGTCTTTGCTCAGGTCGCAACAGCGCTCGATAATCTCAGCGACACCGTTACGCCCCAGTGAACGAATCGCCGCATACAGCGGGATGCCGCGGGCACGGCGTGACCACTCGGGGCCCCATTCAAACTGGTCGCGCACGTTCGCGACTTCCACTTTATACGCGGCAGGGATAGTCATCGCCGCCTTGTGCGCGGCCGGGTCGGCGATGAACGCCATGCCGCTGTCGTACGGTACGTTCAGCCATTTGTGACCGTCGGTCGCCCATGAATCAGCCTTCTCGTAGCCGGCCACCAGGTGCCGGTAGCGCGAACTCGATGCCACCCACAGGCCGAAGGCGCCATCGATGTGCACCCAGGCACGGTGTGCGTGGGCGATGTCGCAGATCGCGTCGAAGGGGTCGAAGGCGCCGCGGTTCAGGTCGCCGGCCGCGAGCGACACGATCGTGGGTTGTTCCGGGTTCGCCTCCAGCTCAGCGGTCAGAGCGTCGATACTCACCGTGCCGTCGTCGTGCATGGCCACCTCGATCACGGCATCGGTGCCGATGCCGAGATGCCGCAGCGCACGGAGCAGCGTCTCGTGGTGTTCGCCGACGAGGACCCGGATCGGCGGACTGCCGGCCAGGCCCTGGGTCTCCACGGACCAGCCACGATCGGCCAGCACTTTGTGACGTGCCGCAGCCAGTGCGGTCACGTGCGCCATCTGGCAGCCGGTGACGAAGGCGTAGGAAGCCGTTTTCGGCAGACCGAGGATGTCCTTCAGCCATGTACCCACCACTTCCTCAATGACAGCCGCTGATGGCGCGCAGGCGTACGCCGCCGCATTCTGGTCCCAGACTGATGTCAGCCAGTCGGCGGCCACCGACACCGGCACGCCGCCACCGATGACCCAGCCGTAAAAGCGGCCATTGGTGGTATTCAGCAGACCGTCGCGGATGTCGTTGGCAAGTTCCTCAATGACCTGCATCGACGGCACACCGTCGTCGGTCAGCGGTTTTTCAAGTTTTGCGCGCAGCGCTTCCGGATCGTGTTCGCCGCCCACACTGAGCTGGTCGAGGCTATCGAGGTAGTCGGACGCGATTTCCGCCGCGCGGGTCAGTTCAGGATTCACAGGTCGATCTCAGGGGAGTGCCTTGTTGGTCAGGTGGCTTCGGTGGCGAGTGGTGCAACTTCGGAGGCTTTCGGTTCGCGGAACGGCATCAGGTAAAGCTCCGGGTAGCTGGGCTGCGTGCGGCCGATGCCAGCTTCCTCGGTGTCTGCGTCACTGAAGGTGCCAAACACACGGTCCCAGAAGATGCAGGCACAGCCGTAGTTGGTGTTGCTCTCTTCACGTACCATCGAGTGGTGGTGGATATGGTAGCGGTTGGTGGTGAAAAACCAGCCGATCACGCGCGAGTTCAGTGCCAGGTTGCAGTGCGCCATCAGCGTCGTGACCATAAACAGCGAGCCGACGGCAACGCTGACCACCTCGCCGCCGAGCAGGAAACCGACGAGCATGCGCGGCAGCATCAGGAACGCGGCCTCGAACGGGTGGTTAGCCAGCGTGTTCAGCGCGGTCAGGTGCTTGAACGCATGATGCGTGCCGTGTCCGGAGATCTTCCACAGCCAGCCCCATCGGTGAGCGCCGCGGTGATACCAGTAATTGACGAATTCATAGGCGGCAAAGATCAGCAGAACCTGCACAACGACAGGCCAGTGCGACGGCCAGATGTCGAGCCCGAAGGTCTCGCGGACGGATTCGAGGAACGGAAAAACGGTGGCGTCAAAGAAGCCCTCGAAGAAGCCGTAGGAAATGAACGCAACGGCGACAAAACCGAACAGCAGCAGCTTTTCACTGACCGACCCCTGCCAGTCGGCGCGCGCCGGTATCAGCATTTCGAGGACCGTCAAAAGAAGCAGAATCCCCATCCAGTACAGGAAATGCGTTTCCTCACCGGCACCGATAACTGGCAGGGCCAGCGCGATGGCGGTCAGCGCCGGCTGCAGGCTCCAGTAGGTCAGTGATGTCAGCGTTTGTTTGAGCGTATCCATAAGGCTTTCCTCTGCAAAACCTTTCGTCAGCGGTGTCACCCCAGCGCCTTCCCCGCGCGGTTCGCAGAGTAGCACACTGCCCTGTCGGCCCGCGGAACCCGCGCAGCCGTTTCGACTGAACAAACCGCCTGCGCGTCAGTCCTATCAGCCCGCCATTCCACTTCTGCTACCCTCGCGCCCCAGCCTGGCCACCGACTAGCCAAAGAGACTTTACATGCCGAGTATCGAATTTCATCGTGAAGCCCTGACACCGACCGAACAGGCGGCCGTTGCAGAGGGCTTTGCCCAGCACAGCGAGGCCCACGGCGCACCGCAATACCGCAAGGCGCACGTCAAGTGGCTGGTGCACGGCGACAGCGGTGAGGTGTCCGCCGTGCTTGCCGCTGATCTGTTGTGGGACTGGCTGTACATCGATGAACTGTGGGTCACACCGGCGTTACGCGGTGAGGGACTGGGTCGTGCGCTGATGCAAAGCGCCGAGTCGTTTGCGCTGACTGAGGGGCTGCAGGGTCTTTGGCTGTGGACCCAAAGCTGGCAAGGTGACGGTTTCTACAGCCAACTCGGCTTTGAGGAGTTCACACGCTTTGATGCGTTTCCCGTCGGCCACACCCGCATCGGCTTCCGCAAGCGACTGACGACGGACTGAGCGCGCCGCAAAGCGGCCTGCCCGCATGAACGACCGCGACGACTTCGACCAAAAGCTTATTGCCAAGCGCTTGAGCGCGACGATGCGATTGCTGGTTGCTGCAAAAGGGTTCTTTTTGTTCATGCTCTCTGCCATTTTCGGCCAGTACGGAGGCAGTGCGGAGGGGGCCTTCGGCGCTATGTTCCTGCTCACAGCGGAGGTTGCCGTCATGATCCTGTTCGGCGGCCGTCCTCGACGCATCGCGACCGGCCTCGCGCTCCTCAACGCTGCTGTTTTTAGCGTGTTTAGCCTCTACTGGATCGCCAGCAAGGTCGCACCGACGGTAGAGCCTCTGCTCTGGATCGCGCTGACGGCAGCGGCCACGATGTATTTCACGTGGGTTGCGGCAACGTCGTCGGCCTCGCGGTCCCACTGGCGGCGGAACGGTCGGTGACCTAGTTGGCCGGGGTAGCCTGGGTGTTACGCGGCAGTCTCATAGTGACCTTTAGTCCGCCTTCATTGACGAAGTCCACACTGCCCTCGTGAATGTGGCAGATAGCGGCGACGAGGGCCAGGCCAAGCCCGGTACCGCCCGTTTCGCGGTGTTTGTCGCCGCGAAAGAAGCGTTCGGTGAGTCGGGGTAGCGCATGGTCCGGCACGCCAGGGCCCTGGTCATGCACAACAGCGATCGCGTGATGGCGGGTTGCGGTCAGTGAGACGGTGACGCTGGTGCTTTCCGGTGCGTAGCGAAGACTGTTTTCCAGCAGGTTGGTGAACACTTGTGTCCACAGGTGCGAGTCACCGCTGACAACAACGCGATCGCGCTGCAAATCCAGCAACAGCTGTATACCGGCATCCGAGAAGACCGGCTCGTAGAGGTCGACGACCTCGCGCAATACGTCGCCCAGGTCGAACGTCGTGAATGACTGACGTTGGCTGCCTTGCTCGAGCTGCGCGATTCGCAACAACGAGGAAAACGTCGCCAGCACCTCGTCGGACTGTTCAGCGATCGGTCGAATGTCGTCCGTGGTCGGTTGCTCGATGGTCTGCAGATGCTCGATACGATTACGCAGACGCGTCAGCGGGGACCGCAGGTCGTGGGCGATATTGTCGGAAACCTGCCGCACTCCGCTCATCAGCGACACGATCTTGTCCAGCATCGCATTGATGTTCGCGCTCAACTGATCAAAGTCGCCGCCACTGCCCGACAGGCGCAGCCGGTGATCAAGGTCGCCATGACGGATCTGGTCGGTCAGCGCATTGATGGTGCGTACTCGTGCGTAGATGCGCTGGCCCAGCAAAGCGCCGAGCACGATCGCCACGAGCAATCCCACCACAACGCCCGTCGTTCGGTACGCGCGGTTCGTGCTGACCGCAACGAGCGTGCTGTCCGCAAAGCGGCCGATCTGCAGGGCACCGCCGTTACCGAGCGACAGTGTTCGAGTCCAGCACAGGCGCCGATCCTCCTCCAGTACATCGGATACCGTGATCTCCACGGCTTCGAACTCTGCGGCGGCCAATCCGGTGTTCCGCCAGTCGAGGTCGTCATCCAGCGGCAGTCGACGCAAACAGATGTCCTCGTCGTCGGTTCGGCCCTGCAGAGCCGACAACAGCAGCTCAAGGCGGGCCGAGATATCCAAACGGTCCCAGCGCCACTTGTCTGGCCACGAGTCCGCACGCTCGAGGACGCGACCGGACAGTGCATCGTGCCATCGATCCGGTGTTTCCTCGCGCATCAGGCCGAGGTAGAGCTCAAGCGGACGATCAACGTCGCCGAGCGTGTCCGAAGCTTCAAGCAGCCAAAGTCGCTCCTGTGTTCCTCGCTGTGGGTGGCCGCGTTCGTCCCGTTGTTCAAGCAGGCGTTCCGTGTAAGCCGTCAAGAACTCCGTCGGACTGTCTGCATCAAGGTCACCGGTGTCGACAAACATCGTGTCGATGTCGTCGCCGTACCACTCGAACAGATCGAGTTCGTCGCTGCGCAACTGCTCGGTCAGGAATTCGGTCAGACCGATAACTTCATCGTTAAGCGGTGCCAGCAAAGCCCGTTCGGAGGCGGCGACGATGGCGATGATAATGCCCGCCGACACCCCCCAGATGACCAGCACCAGCAACACCGCGAGTCGTACGCTGGAGCTCCGGAGCAGGGACGGTTTAGTCGCGGAGGACATAGCCCATTCCCCGGACGGTGTGAATCAGCGCGTCGTCACTCTGTCGGTTGATCTTCTGGCGGAGTCGCGAGATGTGCACGTCAACGATGTTCGTTTGCGGATCAAAATTCAGGCCCCAGAGTTTTTCCAGCAACATCGTGCGCGTCACAACCTGGCCGACGTGCTCCATAAGAAACTCGAGCAGCGCGTACTCACGCGGCAGCAGTTCGATGGACTCACCGCCACGCCGGGCTGTCCGGGTGAGTTTGTCGAGCTCAAGGTCGGCGACCCGCAGAGTAGTATCCTGCTCGGTCACATTACGACGCCGGCCTAGTGCTTCGACGCGCGCCAGTACCTCGCTGAAGGCAAACGGCTTGGTCAGGTAATCATCGGATCCGGCGCGCAAACCCTCGACGCGATGGTCGACCTCGCCCAGAGCGCTGAGGATCAAGACCGGGGTTGTATTGCCCATCGCGCGCAACGCCTTGACGATACTGACGCCGTCGGTGCCCGGCAGCATTCGATCGAGGATCAGCACGTCGAAGTCACCGTGTGTTGCTTCGATCAAGGCGGTGTCGCCATCGTCCACGGCATTCGCCGTGTGCCCGGCTTCACGCAGCCCCTTGATGACATAGTCGCTGACCTCGTGATCGTCTTCTGCAAGCAATATGTTCATAGGATGGGCGTCGGCCTCGCCGGCGTCGTTACGGTCATTCTAGGGCACGACCACCCGCTGCTGTCACATTAAAAATCGTTAATGCAGCCTCCACCTTGCGGCCATGCAAGCCCTCCTACAGTCGCCATTGTGTTCTTTTTCCGTCGCACGGAGGCTACATGGAAACGCCCACACTTCGCTCGCTGACCGGCGCCATTGGGCTGGTTTTGCTCTGCACCCTGCTGGCGGCCTGCGGCGGATCATCGTCGACAGGGCCACTGAGCACAGACACGCTCCCCGCGCCGACACCACCACCGCCAACACCACCGAGCTCGCAGCCTCCTGCGGAGCCGGGCACCGCGTTCGAAACGCGTGCTGGAACCGCCCGGTTCCTGACGCAGGCGACGTTTGGGCCGACGCCGGCTGACCTCGACACGCTGACCGGCACGAGCGCTTCCGCCTGGTTCGTGAACCAGCTGGGCCAACCCACGTCGTTGATCACGCCGGAGTTCGATCGCTATCGGCAGATGCAGGTCAGCGATGAGAACAACGGCTTCTCAGCCGAGACGGCGACCTTTGCGTTCTGGACACACGCGGTGTCCAGGCCGGATCAGCTCCGCCAGCGAGCGGCGTTCGCGCTGTCTGAAATCCTCGTCGTGTCGAACGCCGGCGGTGAAGTGTTGAGCGATATTCCCGAAGCCGTGGCCTGGTACCAGGACATCCTGCGCCGGAATGCGTTCGGCAATTACCGCACCTTGCTGGAGGAAGTGACCTACGCACCGGCCATGGGCTGGTACCTGACTTACATGGGCAGCATGAAGGCGGACCCGGTCACGGGTCGCATGCCGGATGAAAACTACGCGCGCGAAATTCTGCAGCTCTTCTCCATCGGCCTGATCGAACTGAATCGGGACGGCACGCCGAGGCTCGGTGCCGATGGCCAGGCGCTTGAAACATACACCAACGCGGACATCACCGGGCTCGCCAAGGTCTTTACCGGTCTCGATATCAGTGAGCCATACGACGAGACGATCGAGGAGACCAGCGGCGCGTCCTGGCAAATTCCAATGCAGATCGTCGCAGCGAATCATTCGGATGCCGAGAAGGTCTTCCTCGGTACTACGATCCCGCCGTTCACCGACGCGCGGTCGAGTATCACCCAGGCGCTCGACACCATTTTCAACCATCCGAACGTCGCGCCCTTCGTCGGTCGACAGCTCATCCAGAGGATGACGACCAGTGCGCCATCAGCCGCCTATGTCGATCGGGTTGCCGCAACGTTCGAGGCGGGCAGCTTCACGCTGCCGGACGGCACGCCGGTCGGCACCGGCCAGCGCGGCGATCTGGCGGCGACCTTTGCAGCGATCCTGTTTGACGTTGAAGCCCGGGCGCCGCTGGCTGATAGCACCACATTCGGAAAAGTCCGCGAACCGATTCTTCGGATTACAGCGTGGGCGCGTGCGTTCGATGCCGGGACAGTCACACCGGAGCTGACCACGGAGCTCTGGAACACAAGCGAAGCCGGTGCGTTGTCACAGCACCCCTACCGGTCTGCATCGGTGTTCAATTTCTTTCGCCCTGGCTACATCGCACCGGGGACAGAATCGGGCGCAGCAGGCCTGACCGTGCCCGAACTGCAGATTGTCAATGCGTCATCAACGCCGGGCTATGCAAACTTCATCGCAATATTCGCGTTCGCCCTGACTCGCGAAACCAACCTCGAAGGGTTGCGTGAGACTTTTGCCGACGAAGGGATCAACCTCGATCCCGCCCTCGCTCGGCAGAGTTTTGTGCCCGACTATTCAGAAGAGCTTGCACTCGTCGGCAACCGAGAGGCGCTGGTCGATTTGGTGGCCGACAAGCTGACCTACGGAACGCTGCGAGCGGAGTCACGCACCCAGATTGTTGCCGCGCTTGATGCGATCTCCGCCATGCCGGAGGTCGAGGATGAGTTCATCGTGCATAACGCCGTCTGGATGGTGTTGCTGGCGCCCGATTTCCTGGTTCAACGCTAACGGTCCGTTTAAGGAGAAACGACATGACGATTTCCCGCAGAACATTTCTGTCTGATGCCATGGCGTCCTCGCTGGCGCTGGCAAGTCTTGGAGGCGTTGGCAGCGCATTGTCGAGCATGGAGGCACACGCGCAGCAGGCCAGTGGTTATCGGGCGTTGGTGTGTGTCTTTCTGTTCGGCGGGCTCGACAACCATGACACGGTGCTGCCGTACGACCAGGCGTCATTCGACCGGTTTGCTGCCGTGCGCCAGACCCTGCTGCAGGTTCAGGGCGCCAATCGCTCACGCGCCAGCCTGTTACCGCTGGCCACACAGGACTCGACACAGTTCGGCAGCCGGCAGTACGCGCTCCCGCCCGAGCTCGCGGGTATCAAGGCCCTGTACGATCAGGGCAATGCCGCGATTGTGGGTAACGTCGGCCCGCTGCTGCAGCCGACAAACCGGCAGACTTTTCTGGCGGAGTCTGTCGCGCTGCCACCGCGGCTTTTCTCGCACAATGATCAGCAGGCGACGTGGCAGGCCAGTGCACCGGAGGGTGCGTTGTTCGGCTGGGGCGGTCGATTCGCCGATGCGCTGTTGTCCGGCAACGGCGCGCCGGAGTTTTCCACTATCAGTAGTGTCGGCGACGGTCTGTTCCTGACGGGTCAGACGGCGGCACCTTACAACGTCAACCCGGCTGGTGCGGCTCGCATGAACGTCCTCGAGGAGCTGGGAGCCGAAGGTCAGGGAGCCCAGTCGGCGTTGCAGGCGACCCGTGCGTTCCTGCGCGGGGAGCAGTACCTCGGTACGCATCTGCTGGCGCGAGACATGGCGGCAGCACAGCGGCAGTCGATCGATGCGAACGACCGCTATAACGCTGCCCTCGCGTCAGCGCAGCCCATCACCACCGCATTTCCAGTCTCCGGCATCGGTGCCCAACTGCGGGCGGTAGCCGAAGCGATCAGCGTGCGTTCCAGTCTGCAGGCAAACCGACAAGTGTTTTTTGTGGGTATGGGCGGCTTCGACACGCATTCGGCGCAGGCGACCAGTCTGCCAGCACTGCTTGGTTCGCTCGATGGCGCTGTTACCGCCTTTCATACCGAAATGGTCGCTCAGGGCCTGTCGCAGGATGTGACCCTGTTTACCGCCTCGGATTTCGGACGCACGCTCGCGGTCAACGGCGACGGTACCGATCACGGTTGGGGTGGGCATCAGTTTGTCGTAGGCGGCAGTGTTCAGGGCGGTGCGGTTTACGGTGACCTGCCGCCCGCAGTCATCGGACATGAGCAGGATTCCGGTGGTGGTCGACTGATTCCGACAACGTCTGTCGAGCAGTTCGCCGCGCCGCTTGGTCGATGGTTCGGGCTCAGCGACAGTGAGTTGAACGAGGCGCTGCCGAATCTCGGCAACTTCGCCGCGATGCCGGGCCTGACGTTTATCTGACGCGATGCCCGCTGGCACGCATCAATGGGTCTGAGGGGTTGAAATCGGTCAGTGGTGACCTGCGACAGCTGCAACCGACTTCGCCAGACGATCGCGCACGTTCTATACTGGCTATAGGTCGGACTCGCCGGTAACAACAAGCCATGACCCCTGAACAATCCGATAAAGCAGCAGAAGCCCTGCTGCAACCTTCAGTCGACAAGCTGACACGACGTCAGAAACGACTCGAGGAATACCGCAAGGACCGGATGAGCCTGGTGCGCGATTCGGCGCCTGCCCTGTTCGCTGTCGCGACCGTTTTTACAGTCGATGCCCACCTCGAGCAACCGGGGCTGCTCCCCTTGCTGGCTGGCATCGCGGTTGGTTGCCTGGTGGGCGTTATCTGCTGGAGACGCAAACCGGATCGCTAAGCTGGCGGTGCAACGAGCCGCGTCTTCGAGAATCCGGGACGGACAGACGACTGTGGTCACTGGGAACGAGCTCAAGCTTATTCGTCATGGTCGGCTTCCTGATCGGGCTTGCCCTCTTCGTGGTCACAGCCATGTTGGCCTGGTCCTATCGCGACGATCCGGTTGTTCGCCGATCGGCATCGTTTAGCGCCGGTTTTGCCCCGGCCGCAGGAATAGCTGGCGTAGCAATTGTCGTCACCTCGAGCGGCGGTCCCTGGGTAACCACCGAAACGGTCGTGCTGCTGTCGATCATCGCAGCCGCGGCGTTTACTGCGAGTTTTCATGCGGGCAGATTTTTTGTGCGGCGGTCTGCGCAGCCTGTCACCAATGACGACGACCCGTGATCACTGATTGATGCGTATTCCGTAAACTTGGTGTAGCGGAATCACTGTGAATCCGAGCAAGACTGACCAACGCAGCCGTTGCCGGCCGACCAGGGACGGTACTGGTCCTTGATTACCTCCAGGAAAACAGCATATCTGAAGCATCCTTCTCCGAAGTCTGAAGCCATCGCACGGAGCCACTCAAAAGCCGACAACTCATGCAGGATGCGAACGGAACTGAACCCACCCGACCCGGCCGGATCCTGGTGCTGGGTGGCGCCGGCTTCATCGGGCGACACGCGGTCGCTGCCCTGCTCGACCAGCAGTTCGACGTCGTTATCGGCACTCGCTACCCCGGGCCGCTCGGGCAACGTGAGCCGCCGCATCCTGCCGCAGCAAAGTCCCCGCAACGCGAAATCAAGCTCGAACGCCTGATCGCGGCCGATGACTGGCTGCCACTGATCGACGATGTCGATGTCGTGTTGAACTGTGTGGGCATACTGCGCCAGCGTGGCCGGGAAACCTACGACCTCATACACCACCGGGCACCGGCGGCCTTGGCCGAGGCCTGTCGCGAACGGGGCAAGCGTTTTGTGCACGTCAGCGCGCTGGGTCTCGACCAACCGGCGCGCAGTCGATTCCTGACCTCCAAGCTCGCTGGCGAGCAGGCCATCCGCAAAGTCGGTGGCGACTGGGTGTTTGCGCGCCCGTCCCTGCTGGATGGCGTGGGCGGTTTCGGCGCCGCGTGGCTGCGCGGCATCGCGCGGCTGCCCGTGTTCGTCGCACCGGCGGATGCGAAGGGGCATATCGCGGCGCTCGATGTGTCCGAGCTGGGCGAGGCGCTGACGTGTCTGTGTGTCGCGTCGGCCGATGAACTCAGGCTCGACGACTCGCGGATCTTCGAGCTCGGCGGCACCGAGACGTTTGAGTTTCGTGACTATATTTTCGCGCTGCGACGCAGCTATACCGATAAGTCGGCACTGTGTATTCCATTGCCCGGCCTGCTCGCCCGAGCGGGCGCGCACCTGTTCGATGTGCTGCACTTCTCACCGTTCTCGTTTGGGCACTGGGAGTTGCTGCGCCGCGACAACAAACCCACGCACAATCGATTGCCGGAGCTGCTCGGCCGTGAACCGCTATCGGTGGTTTCAAGACAGCTGGGCGAATAATGCAAAAGGCTCCCGTCGGGGAGCCTCCTGCGGGCCTATAAACACGGCCAAACTGACAGTCGGTGAGCGCGTTCGGCTTACTCGGGTGTGACCTGCTCATAACCGGCCGGTACATAGAAGAGCTCTGGCGCAAACTCGATATCGAAATCAAAGTGCGTTTCCAGTTTCAGCCCGCCGGGCAGCTCGCCCTCCAGCAATACCGGCTGGTTGTTGCTCGCATCACTCCACAAGATCAGGTTGATGTCATCAATCAGCAGCACGTGTCCGGTCACCGTGCGGCCCCGGATGATTTCGGTTTCCGGCAGCGCGACAGCTTCACCCTTGAATGCCCGGATCTTGTCCACCCAATGCAGGCCGTCGTCCGTGTCGCCGTACAGGTCGACCGGCTGGTCGAAGTAGCGGTTACCGGGCAACAGCGTAGAGAACGTCCGGTTGTCGACATTTAACAGGTGCACAGTGTCTGCCTGTTCGATGCGCGTGTTGCCGTTTGCATCTGCACGGACTCGTACGCGCACCATCTCATTGTCACCCAGGCTGATTGCGGTCTGCACATCCAGCGTGCGGTAGCTTGAGAACCAGGCCTGCACATCGGCAAACGCGGTGCCGCCACCGCCGGGGACAAACAGGCTCAGCGTGAACGCCAGCCCCGTGATCAGTACGGCGGCCGCAGCGAAGCGCGGATTCCAGCCGAACGAGGTGCGTTCCTTTTCAACCGGCAGAGTCTGTCGAAAGCGAGCCGCGGCATCTGCGACGGCCTCGTTGTCCACCGTTTCCCTGGCGGCGGCGACATAGCTGTCGAGAAACTGTTCGTCGTTATTGCTTTGTGTCGTGTCATTCATGGTCTTACTCCTTCTCGCCGAGCTGAATCTGCGTGCGAAGCGTGCTGCTGAGTCGCTGGCGGATACGGTGCAGGGCAACTCCCACCGCAGACTCGGTCATGTCCAGTTGGCGTCCGATCTCGGCCTGGTTGAGATCCGCGAGGTAGTAGAGGCTGAACAACGTTGCGTCGCGCTGCTTCAGCGTGGCGACAGCGTCTCGCAGCGCGTCTGCCCGCTCGCTGGCCTCCAGTTCGGACTCCGGTGTGCTCGAATGCGTAATGTCATCCGTGCCGACCGTCGGGCGCCGTTGTCGCAGGCGGTCGATGGCCCGATTGACAGACAGCGTCTTCAGGTAAGCCGGCCAGTTGTGTACGGAGGGCGGCGGGGAGCGCAGCAGTTTCTCGGCAATGTCCTGTGCGATGTCTTCAGCATCGTGCAGACTGCCCAGCACCCGGATCGCCGTGGCGATCATCAGTCCGGCGTGCGCATTCAGTGCCTGGATCAACTCGGCCCGTCGGGCTGAGCGCAGCTTGCGCCAACCCGCCAGCCCTTCGGTTAGGCGCGTCATACGGTGTACTCCTGTCGTGATCATGTGAGCTCCTGTTCAAGCGGTGTCGACAACAGGACGCGCCAGCATCCGGAATC
Source organism: Pseudomonadota bacterium (assembly GCA_039025835.1). Taxonomy (GTDB): domain Bacteria; phylum Pseudomonadota; class Gammaproteobacteria; order Steroidobacterales; family Woeseiaceae; genus UBA1847. Next base: position 30,030 of record JBCCNM010000022.1, read on the forward strand.
TTACAGACTGATCTGAAAAAAATGCTGCATCGGCAATCTCCCGAACAGAAAGGCGGTCACACGCCGCGGCGCGGCGGGTGGTTCGGTTGATTTCTGCTCGGCCGCTTGCATAGAGTGGCCGCTTCACAGACGTCGTCTCGACAGCCAGGACCCCGATGACCGAACAAGCCCAAGCCGCGCCACAGAACGCCGGTCGTACACCTTTCAAGATGCCGCATACCCTCGCGCTGATGTTCCT
>JBCCNM010000023.1:0-30148 GCA_039025835.1 Pseudomonadota bacterium
GCCGCCAGTAATACCGCCAAACGCTGCAGCAGTCGCAGGTCCTCACCGAAAAACAGCAGTCCGACCACCACAAAGATCAAGGGATTGATGTAGTAACCGAGACTGGCCTGGAAAACCTGGGCACTCTGCACCGCGTAGATGTACAGCAACCAGTTGATCGCAATCATCAATGCCGCGGCGAGAAACACAGCGAATACGAGACGATGTGTGAACGCGACGCGTACCTCGCCCCACTGCTTGCGCACCGTCAGGATGATTGCGCCGAAGGGCACGGCCCAAAGAATGCGGTGAGCGAGGACTTCCAGCGCTGGCACCTCACTGATCCACACCAGGTACAACGGCAATACACCCCACAGCACATACGCTGTGAGGCCAATGGCAATGCCGTTGCGGTCTATGCTGTCAGGCGGATTCAGAAGCGCTCCGTCCACCGGGACGACCCAGCAACAGATCCCACAACCAGCGCAGGGCACCTCGCACATTGTTGATAAAGCCAACCTGCAGCATGTACAGGCAGGGAATCAGGAACAGGGTGATGACCGTGGCGAAGATAATGCCGAAGCTGACGGAAATCGCCATCGGAATCAGGAACTGCGCCTGTGCGCTGGTCTCGACAATGATCGGGAACAAACCGACGGCAGTAGTCACCGAGGTCAGGATGATGGCACGAAAACGCTGCGCACCCGATTCGATAACCGCCTGACGCAGTGGAACGCCGGCCCGGCGCGCCTTGTTGATGAAATCCACCATGATCAGACTGTCGTTAACGACGATGCCCGCCAGCGCTACGAGGCCGAAAAACGAGAACATACTGATCGCACGGTCGAGCACGAAGTGTCCGAGAATCGCGCCGATCGCGCCAAACGGGATCACCGACATGATGATGAATGGCTGCGCATAGGATTTCAGCGGAATCGCGATCAGGACGTAAATGAGCGCAAGCACAGCGGCAAATGCAATGGCCGTGTTTACGTAGAAATCCTGTTCCTCCTGTGCCGCGCCTTCCAGCGCCAGCCGCACACCGGGATGGCGTGCGAGGATGTCAGGGATGCTGTTGGCCTGCATATCGGCTATCACCACCTGTGGCTGCGTGATTCCTGGCTCGATTTTCGCAGACACGGTAACTGTACGCAGGCGATTCAGACGGCTTATCGACGAGTAGGCACTGTCGAAGGTCAGCTCAGCCACCGAAGCCAACGGAACTTCCTGGCCCGTCGGCGTGCGAATGTACATGTTCTCAAGATCCGCGACAGAGCGTCGTTCGTTCATCGGATAACGAATCATGACGCGAATCTCGTTCTTGCCACGTTGAATGCGCTGTGCCTCCTCGCCGTAGAACGCCTGGCGCACCTGGCGGCCGAGATCAGCCTGAGTCAGCCCGAGGGCCTCAGCCTCCGGTTTGATCGCCAGACGAATCTCCTGCGAACCGGTGGCGGATGAATTGACGATATCGAACACACCGTCGTAATTTGTCAGTTGCGCGGCGATCGCCGCAGCGGCGCGCTCCAGTGCGTCCAGATTGTCACCGTTGAGCTGGAAGCTGATCGGCGGACCGCCGCCCACCGGAAAACCCAACTGGAAATCCAGATCTTTCAGCGATGGAATCTCGCCGATGTCGTCACGCCAGCGAGCCAGCACATCACGCACGTCGAAATCGCGTTGCACATCGCGTGGCAGCTCCACGATTAAAATCCCGCTGTTTGGGCCGTTGGCAAAGTTGGCAACCGTTCGGACATAGGGTGGTTCGCCGGGATTGTCCGCGTTGTACGCATCGCCGCGATCCGTCAGTGAGCGCTCAATTTGCAGCAGCGCCCGATCACGTTCCTCGCGGGGCGTACCGTCCCGGAACTGCACCGACAGCCGAATCTGGCTGCCGGCGATGTCCGGGAACAGCACGGTCCGCACCTTGCCGCCGGCAATGAGGCCAACGCTGACAATCAGCACGGCAACGAACGCGGCCAGCGTGACACCGCGATTATCCAGCGCGACGGACAAAGCCGGCCGGTAGATCCGGTCGATGAAACGATGCAGCCCGCGCTGTACGCGCCGATTGATACGCAGGAAGAACCGCGGGATCTTCTCCGCAAACGGAACTTGTCGTTGTGGATTGAAGAGATCGTCCTCGTCAACCACCGGTATCGGCGTCGATGCGAGGTGAGCCGGCAGAATCAGTTTCGACTCAACCAGCGAAAACAGCAGGCAAAGCACGATGACCACAGAGATGGATTCGAAAAACGGTGCGGCCGCACCACCGATCAGCAGCAGCGGCACAAACGCCGCAATCGTCGTCAGAACGCCGAAGGTGGCGGGCACCGCAACCCGATGGGCGCCACTGACCACGTTGTCCACGGAATGCCCTTTCTCGCGCACTGTCGTGTAGATACTTTCACCGATGATGATGGCGTCATCGACGACGATACCCAGCACCATGATGAAGCCAAACAGGCTCAGCATGTTGATGGTTGTTGCGGTCGGACCCAGCGGCATCAGCCACAGGGCGCCGAGGAATGTCACCGGAATCCCGATAACCACCCAGAACGCGACTCGAGCGCGCAGAAACAGGGCCAGCATCAGGAACACCAGCAACGCCCCGTACAGCATGTTTTTCAACAGCAGGTCGAGACGCTCGATCAACGGCGGGGACAGATCTCCCCAGACTTCAAGAAACACGCCCTCGGGCAGCGTGGCGGCCTTTCGCTCCACGTATTCGGCCACTTCGCGCGACGTATCGATCTGATTGATTCGGTCGGTGTTGTTAATGCGGATCGAGATTGACGATCGACCGTTGAAACGGGCCAGTATCGGGTCTTCGACAAAGCCGTCATTGATCAGCGCGATATCAGCGAGTGTCAGACGAGTACCGTCGCTGAATGTTCGGAGCACGAGCTGACCGAATTCACTACCGGTGTACGCCTGGCCTTTGGTGCGCAGCAGAATGTCACCACCGCTCGCGTTGATACTGCCACCCGGCAGGTCCAGTGACGAGTCGCGAATCGCTTGCGATATCTCGCTCATCGTCAGCCCGTATTTGCGCAGGTCTTCCTCAGTGACTTCAATACTGATTTCGAAATCACGCACACCCAGCAGTGCGACGTCACTGACGTTGGGCAGTGCAGCCAGTTCGTCGCTCACCTGTTGTGCAAGAATCTTGCGGCTGTATTCGTCGATGTCGCCGTACACGGCGACATAAACGGCGCGATTCAGCCGCTCGAGCTTGTAGATCACCGGTCGTTCGGTCAGGCCGGGGAAGGTAGAAATAGCATCGACCCGCGTCTTTATCTCGTTGAGTACGGCGTCGACATCTTCATCCTCGCGAACTTCGACAGTGACTGCGCCCATTCCCTCGGAGGCTGTCGAGCGGATGTTCTCGATCCCGTCGATATCCTGAATCGCCTCCTCCACCTTAATGACGACGCCCTCCTCGACTTCCTGCGGAGCCGCGCCAAGATACGGCACGCGGACAGAGATCGTATTGCTTTCAAACGCCGGCAGGGTGCGTTTCTGTATATCGAAAGCCGATAGGGTGCCCGCCGCGATGATGACGAACATCAGCAGGTTCGCAGCCACGTGGTTGTTGGCGAACCACGCAATAACGCCGCTCTGCTCGGAACGGGCCATCAACGGGACTCGCCGACGTCGGCGACACCGGAGCGCGTGGCGTCATCGAGCGTGCGCACCGGTGTGCCGTTGACGGGAGATTCGAGTGCGGTCGTGATCACCTCATCGCCGGCCCTCGCTCCGTCGTCGATATATGCGTAGTCGGCGTCAGCGCGGATGATAGAGACCGTGCGGATGCGCAGGCGACTCTCACTGTCACGAAAAATCAGTTGGTCAGAACCTCGAATCGCGGCGCGCGGCACGCGCAGAATATCGTCGATCGAGGTTCCGGCAATTCGGGCACTCACAAAAGTACCCACCGGGATCGGCGCGCGATCCGACCGCAAGGCGTATGGATCCGGAATCTCGGCGACGGCATAGGTCACTCGGCTGCTGGCATCAACGACACCCTCCGAGCGAACGACGGCGGCATCCCAGTTTTGCGGCTTGCCTTTTTGTGTCGCGGTCAGCGTGACATCCGGGCCGGCTTCACCGCCGCTCGGCAGCGTCACAAAAGCGAGATCCTGGTCCGTGAGCGGCAGCCGCACGTCGGCCACATCCGTGGCGAACGTGACGCCGAGCCGGGTCCCGGGATTCACAAACTGACCTAAATCGGCGTCCTTCGCCCGCACCAGCCCGTCGTAAGGCAAACGAATGAAGGTGCGTTCAAGATTTCGATTTGCGCGCACGAGCTCGGCCTCGGCGCTGGCGAGTGCCGCAGCCGCTGACGCGTATTCGGCTTCGGCTCGAAACCCCTGGGTCCTGAGCTTGCTGGCGCCGTCGAATTCGATTTGTCGCTGCGCGAGCACCGCTTCGGCCTGCCGTACGGCAACATCGTAGTTGGTCGGGTCAATACGCATAAGAACCTCACCGGCGTCGAAGAATCCGCCGGCAATGAATTTAGGCGATATGTCGGTGATGGTTCCGGACACCTCAGCGCTGAGGATCGTCTCGGTGCGTGGCTGTACAGTGCCCTGGCTGCGCACGCTGAACTCCGCGTTAACACGTTCCAGAGTGACGGTATCCACCAGTATTTCGGTAGGTACATTCGCCCGTTTCGGCGGTTCCGGACTCGACAGCATGAGTATCCGGAAAACGACCACAGACGAGAGCAGAATCCCGGCAATCAGTAAGAATCGCAAAACCGAACGGAGCATCTGACAGACCTTTAGAAATTTCGTGTATTCTCAGGGAATTGGCCGACTATTTCAGCGATTTCTGCGAATCGCTACGGCTTGTTACAACCGTCCGCTTACTGTCTGTTTTGTGACATAAACCCGCGAAATCGGCCGTCGCAGCCGCCAAACTCGCCCTTTATCCGGATTTACCAGTCACGAAAAAGTTAGCTGCGGGCTATTCAATGAGCGAATACCAACAACATTTCGGTCTGCAACACTCTGTTTTTAAGAACAAAAACGGTGCAGACTTTTTCTTTGCCAGCGACCAGCTCAAGCAGGTCGTCGGCCTGTTTCAACAGGCCCTGCAAACCCAAAACCCGTCTCTCGCTGTCGCGGGACCGGCGGGCTGTGGCAAGTCGGTCGCCGTTGCCTGCGCTTTGACGCTGCTGCCCGGCGAATTTGTTATCGCCAAGGTTGGACGCTCGGAGCTGGCCTCCGACGACGCCGTGGACCAGGTTCTGCGCGAACTCGGCGTCGCCAACGTCGCCGGTGGCACGCTGCGCAAATTGGGTGTGCTGAAGCAAAAGGTCTGCCAGCTTCGCGCCGAGGGTAAACGACTGGTTGTGCTCGTGGAAAACGGTGCCGAGACCGGCGAGAGCATACTGGCCGAAATCGACGTGCTGTGCAGCAGTGAAGCCGGCATCGCGATGGTCGTTTGCGGCGATGACGCGCTGCCGCATCTCCTAGAGCAGGATGCTCTGGCGCAGGCGCGGATACGACTAACCGGCACCGCCGAAATGGGGCCGCTGGCTGTCGACGAGCTCGAGTCTTTTGTTAAGGCGGCTGTTCAGCAGGCGGGCGGAGACTTTGATGCCTTGTTCAGCAAGGATTACGCCGGTCTTCTGCATATCCTGAGCTGCGGTATCCTGCGCCTGGCACACAATCTGACCGAGGCCAGCCTCACCGCATCAGCCGCTGCAGGCGAAAAGAAAGTGAGCTGCGCCACGCTGGCGGACGTCGCCAAGGACCAGTTTGGCATCACGACCGAGATTCCCGTGCATCGAACCCGCCCAGCGCCGACACCGGCGCCGGCGGCTGTGAAATCCGAGGACGACTTCGAGATTCCCGAGCTTATCCAGGACACCCAGCCGGAAATCAAGGCGCTGGATCCACGATCGATCGATGAACCGGAAGAAGACCGCACGCCGACTCTCGCCGAGATCGCCGCCGAGCTCGATGACGATCACGAGCAGCTGCCGGATCTCAAAGAACTGACGGCGGAGTTCGCCGCCGTTTCGCAGATGCTCGAAGCGCTCGAGATCGATGAGACGCCGGCCTCGGATTCACCCGCTGACGCAACGTCGCCCGAGCAGGCGGCGGCCGTAGCGAAACCGCCTGTCGCTGAGACACCGGCCGCCACGGCACCTGCGCCGACCAAGCCGACGGTCGCCGAAACATCCGAGAAACCGACAGCAGCGTCGACATCGGAACAAGCAACACCCAAGGCAGCAGCGGCGCCAGTGGTAGAGCCAGTCGCGCAGGATCCAGCCGTTGAAATTCCGATCATTCAGGAAACGGTGACCGAAACCCTGACGGATATTGCTGAACCGATGACACCGTCGTCGACGGAAACCGTCTCCGACGTCGCCGAATCGATATCGCTGTCCGAGACCGCTACCGACGTCGCCGAAACGGTCGAACCGCCGCCCAGCCCGCCGAGCGAAGAGACACCGCTGGAGGATGTGCCCGTGTGGGACCGAGATCCGACGCTGGCGGAGCTGCGCCCGGATCTCGACGCGCTCGAGCTGGCGCTGCATGAAGATGTCGATGAAGAAGCGCTTTCCGAGGAACAGCAACCGGAGGTTGAAGAGCCTGCAGAAGCGCTGGAACCCGCCGTGGTGCCCGAGATCACACTCGACGACTCCATTCAGAAGAAAGTCGACCGCGAAGCTGCGGAGCTCGTTGCCGCGCGTGACTCGAACGGTGAAGCACCGGAGACCGACGAGGATGACGCCGACGGTCCAAGCGACACTGAGGTGCATCGCATGATGGAAGACCTGTCCAAAGCGAACTCGCTTGAGGACATGGACGACAAGCTGGCTGAAACGCTGTTCGGCGACGAAATCAACATGGTCGCCTCGCAGGTGCTCAAAGTGGCTCGCGAAAAATTCGAAGCGTCCGAACAGGAGGCCGACACCCCAGAGCCTGTGGAGCTGAGTCTGGAACAAACCCGTGAGACCAAGGCACTGCCGGAATCCTCCGGAGAGACCGAGGAGGATCTGCGCAAGCAGTTCGAAGACACCTGGGGTGAAGTACCGGGCGAAGCGGAGACAATCGATCTGAATGGAAACCAGCCGGCAGCCGCCGGACTGGACTCCTCAGCGTCGCAACGACTCGCCACGCTGCGAGCTCTGAACGCCAATCTCGGTAAACCGATACCGGCATCGGCCGGTCAGCCCGCGGACAAATCGGCGCCGACGGCCAAGGCGGAGCCGAAACAGCGCAAACCGGCGCCGGAGCCCATCGAGGACCAGATCGATATCTCGATGACCGCGACCTTCAAGGCACTGAAGATCAACCCGGACGAACTGGCACAGCAGGAAGAAGAAGAAGAGTCCGAAAAGAAAGGCTTCTTCAGCCGCTTCCGTAAAAAAGGCTGAGCTGCTAGCTGTCCGGCGAGTCCAACTCGCGCTCCACAAAACGCAGGATCTGCCGCTCCAGCATGGCCAGCGGCATTGCGCCATTGACCAGCAGCGCATCGTGAAATTCTCGAATGTCGAAGCGATTGCCCAGCGTTTCTTCCGCGTAGGCTCGTAACTCACGAATCTTGATTTCCCCAAGTTTGTACGACAGTGCCTGACCGGGCCAGGAGATGTAGCGATCCACCTCCGCGCGGATATTGCCTTCAGACAGTGAGGTATTGTCAGCGAGAAAAGCCTGTGCCTGCTCGCGCGACCAGCCCTTGGCGTGCAGACCGGTATCGATGACAAGGCGTGAGGCGCGCCACATCTCATAGCTCAGTCGTCCGAACCGCTCATAGTCGTCCCTGTAGATACCCATTTCCTCGCCAAGGAACTCCGCATACAGCGCCCAGCCTTCACCGAAAGCGCTGAAATACAGCGATTTGCGAAATTCAGGTGCGCCCGGAATCTCCAGTGACAGCGCGCTCTGGTGATGATGACCGGGCACGGCTTCGTGCAGCGTCAAAGCGGGAATCTCGTAGAGGGGACGCTGATCCAGCGCGAAGGTGTTTACCCAATACTCACCGCCCTTGCTTCCGCCCGGCGGCGCACTTCGATAGGCGCCGGTCGTGTAGTTCGGTGCGATCTCATCCGGCACCGGCACAACACCATAGCTCTGCCTGGGCAGCGTCTTGAAGTAGCCGGGCATCACGTGGTCGATGCGCTTTGCGGTCCATGCCGTTGCCATCAGCAGCTGCTCGGCAGAAGTCGCGTAAAAGCGCGGATCAGTGCGCATGAACTGAATGAAATCGCGAAATTCACCGTCGAATTCCACGCGCTCGATAAGGGCTGCCATCTCGGCGCGAATCCTCGCGACTTCGGCCAGTCCGATCGCATGAATCTCGTCGCTACTGATGCCGGTCAGCGTCGTGTAACGGCGAATCTGATGCGCATAGAACGCCTCGCCGTCGGGCAGCATCTCGGCTCCCAGCGTCTCCGAAGCTGCGTACTCGTTGGCCAGGAATTCGGCGACGGCGGCAAACGCCGGCATCACACTCGACTCTATTGCCTGTCGGCCACGTGCGCGAATGGATTCCCGGTCACCCGCCGGGATGCGGTTGTTTATCGCCTCAAACGGCGTAAAAAAGCGGCTGTCCTCAGCGCGCTCCTTAAGCTGAGCGCGAATCGTTGGCAGGACACCGTCGATGACGATCTGCGGCAGGACGAAGCCATCCCGCATGCCGCGGCGCATGTTCGCCAGGTTCTCATCAAAGTAGCGCGGGATGTCGTTCAGCCGCGCGATGTAGTCCTCGTAGTCCGAGACCTCAGTCATCGCAACGCCGCTACTCGTCGACAGCGCGGCCATGAAGAAACCAGAAAAGGTGTTAAACGGAATACGCGACAAGTCCAGTTCATACGCACCGATCGAGTCTTCGAGTATCCACTGCAGCAACTCGGCGTTGATCCGGTCGTTGTTGTCCCAGTCCTCGGCGTCCAGCTGCGACAGTCGATCCAGGAACGCACGCTCCGCCTGCAGCCGACGAGCCTGGCTGTTCGGATCCACGCGCGCAAGGCGATCGTTGCCGGACTTCAGGCCCGCGCGCGTCGCCGCCAACGGAAACTCGGCGAGATAGTACGACCAGTAGTCCTCGATGATGGTGTCCAGCGTGTCCGCGTGCAGCGGCGCTGCAACGAGTGTCAGAAACAGAATCAGGCTTCGCATGGCAGTGGTCTCCGGCATTCGGCGCCAGATTATAAAGTCCGACAGCGTCGATAGGTAAACACCGCAGGGCCCGTCGTGAGCTACCTATGGATGCGGTGTCTGTGCAGGCGTATGTTGAGACTATGCACCTACTGACTGGGGAGGAACCTCCATGAGCAAGACGATTCTCGCGGTCATTGAGCTCGACAACTATCCCGAACAGGTTGCAGAGCGCGCAGCCTGGCTCGCACGACAGAGTGACGCCGAACTGAGATTTCTGATGTCTGAGAGCTACACAGGTCCGTTATTCAACAGCGTTATCATGATCGAAGAGGTCGCTGCACTGGCCGAGCAACTCAAAGCGATGGACCTCAGGGCGCTGGAAGAATTGCGTGACCGCGTACGCGGAGACGATCTCAAGGTGACAACTCAGTATGAACAGTCACGATCACTCACCGACACGATCCTCGACGCGGCGGATGCGCTGAATCCGACCTATGTAATCAAAGGCACGCACTATCATCGACCTTCGGAGCGCGCCAGCTTGTCAGACCTCGACTGGCAACTCATCCGCAAACTCAGCCAGCCCCTGTGGTTCGTCAAGCCGAGGCCCATGTCGCCGAATCCGACCATAGTCGCCGCCGTAGACCCGACGCACGCCAATGACAAACCCGCCTCGCTGGACCAGTCCATCATCGACCACGCCCGGTTCGTTGCATCCGGTGACCACGGCCGACTGCTCCTGCTGCATACCTACCAACGACTGACGGAGATCGGCCACCGCGCCACATGGACCATTCGTCCCGTCCGCCTGCCCATCGAAGAAATTGATCAGAGAATCCGCATCGAGCACCGTGCGCTGCTCGACCAGCTCGCCAGCGCGAACGCGATTGATGAAGCGGACGTACACCAGCTGCCCGGTCGGCCGAATGAGATCCTGCCGAGCTTCAGTCGAACACACGGCGCCGATCTCGTGATTATGGGTGCCCTGTCCCGCTCGCTGCTAAAGCGGCGCATACTGGGCGATACGGCGAAGCGAACGCTGGATCACATTGAATGCGATGTGCTGGTCATCCATCCCGGCAACGAGGCGGCTTCCGGGCGGCAAGCCGCCTGACATTTCGGCGGCAGCGTAAACGCTAGAACACGTCGCTGAGGAAATGCTGCATTGATCGAAATGCGCGGGTCGTTGCAGATTCGCTGTACAGCATGCCGCTGGCACCATCATCTGCGTTCGGGTTGGTGAATGCATGTACGGTGCCTCCGTAGGCGTGCAGTTGCCAGTCTGCATCCAGCGCGGTCATTTCAGAAGCGAAAGCCAAGGCGTCTTCCGGTGTCGCCAACGGATCGTCCCAACCGTGCAGCGCCAGGACCTTCGCGGTGACTGATCCCGGTTCAAGATTCGGCGCATGCAGCAAACCGTGAAAACTGACCACGCCACTAACCTGCGTGCCACTGCGCGCCACATCCAGTGCACACAGACCGCCAAAACAAAAGCCGATGACGGCAATCCGCTCGGCATCCACTTCAGGCTGGGCGCGCAGACACTCAATTCCGGCACGCAGGCGACGCAGCAACAGGGCGCGATCATCGAGCATCGGCTGCAGCAGCGCCGCGTTCTCCTCCGGATTGCTGCCGCGAACACCTTTGCCGTACACGTCGGCCGCCAAAGCAGCGTAACCGAGCTTTGAAAGCTTGTCGGCAACGCCATTTTCGAAGTCACCCTGACCTGCCCAGGTGTGACACACCAGAACACCGGCTGCTCCGGATGCTGTGTTACTGGCGAAATATCCTTCGAGCGGTGTGTCGCCGTCAGCGTAGTGAATTGTGCGTGTAGTCATCGGGACCTCCTCAGCGTCTGACGACGTAAATCTCGAAACGTCCATTCGGGCCAATTGTCCATGACGCCAGTGTACCGGTCAGACTGACGACGATCGCGCCGAACAGTGCCGCCCAGAAACCGGACACCGAGAAGCCGTCAAGAAACAGCGCCGCCAGACCGAACATCGCGGCGTTAAGGATCAGTAAGAACAAACCGAGCGAAACGACAGTCAGCGGCAGGGTCAGCAGAAAGGCGACGGGTCGAACGAATCCATTGACAAGGCCGAGGATGATCGCGGCAAGGATGAAATTCTTGAGTCCCTCGATCGCAACACCCGGAACCAGCGCTGAGGCCGCCCAGAGCCCCAGCATGATGATCAACACTCGGATAACGATTCCCTGCATAACTGCCCCTCTGCTTGAGGCCAGTATGACGGAATCAGCAAGGTCTGATCAAAGTTTGCTCAGCTCGCTGGCAGCGCGGCCGGTCGAGCGTGCGGGCGAATCACATGCATCTGGATCACGCCGGTGGCCCGCTCGATGAAGGCGCCTTCGCAGTAGCACAAGTAATAGTGCCACATGCGGATAAACTCGTCGGAAAAGCCCTGCGCACGAATGGCATCCAGCTTGTCGAAAAAGCGCTCGCGCCAGTGACGCAGGGTGGCTGCGTAATGCGGTCCGATATCCTCAATGTTGAGAATACGCATGTCTGTCACGCGCGTGAGGGTTTCAGACATAGCGGTAACGGACGTCAGGCAGCCGCCCGGGAAAATGTACCGTTTTATGAAGTCGACACTCTTCGTGTAGCGCTTGTAGTGCTGATCAGCAATGTTGATCGCTTGAATTAGCATCTGCCCGTCGGGCTTCAGCAAAGACGCACACTTCCTGAAAAACGTGTCGTGAAACTCATGCCCCACCGCTTCGATCATCTCTATCGACACAAGCTTGTCGTATTTGCCATCCAGCTTGCGGTAGTCCTCGAGTTTCAGCGTAACCTTGTCTTCAAGCTCAGCTTCGCGAACCGATCGCTGTGCCCACTCGAATTGCTCCCTTGAAATCGTTGTTGTCGTGACCCGGCAGCCGTAGTTCTTCGCGGCATGTACCGCGAAGCCGCCCCAACCGGTACCAATTTCAACGACGTGATCTCCGGGCTTGAGTTCAAGCTGGCGACAGATTTTGTCCAGTTTTCTGATCGACGCCTGTTCAAGTGTGGTCTGCGGCGTCTCGAAGAAAGCGCTGGAGTACATCATTGTCGGGTCGAGCCACAGGCTGTAGAAGTCATTACCCAGATCGTAATGCGCAGCAATGTTGCGGCGGCTACCCTCTTCCGTGTTGCGATTCAGCCAGTGAAACAGTTTCTGGAACGGACGCGTCAGCCAGGCAGCACCGCTGTCCATGCCTTCCATGACTTCGCGATTCTTCAGCAGGATCCGCACCAGCGACGTCAGGTCGTTACAGCTCCAATGCCGATGCATAAAGGCTTCTCCGGCGCCGATCGTGCCGGCAAACGCGACATCGGAAAAAAATCGGGGATCGTGGACTTCGATGTGAGCCGCCACTGGAAACTCCGGCGTCAGTTTGCCGAAGATCTCGGTCTGGCCGTTCTCCGTGAATTTCAGCTCGCCGAATGTGAACTCACGCAGTCGGGCACGCACAACCTTGCGCGCAAGGCTGTCGAGGTTGGTCGGTTTGCGGGATCCCTCGAGGAATGCCCGGGAGTCGATGGATTCTGTTCTCATTGTTGTGACACCACGATTTTCTTGCCCGGATGCGTGTGAAATGGCGTTCGCTTCAGCCACAGCTTAAGGGCTTCCCAGTAAATTGCACCGATCACCTTGAAGGTGATCAGCGGAAACAAGGCGAGGACTCTGGCAAGCGCCACGCCCGTTATTTCTCGCCGACGCATGGCAATCGACGCATCAAAGACTCGCTCGCCGTCCTGATAGTTCGCCATGAACACCGTTAAGCGATCTTCCGGTGCCGAAAAGCTCCAGTCGTAATCCATGTCCATTGGCATGAATGGTGAGACATGCATTTTCTTGGCCGGCCTGAAGCGCTTGGTTTTGCCCGCCGCAACATTCGCAGACTCCGGCAACACATAGATGTCCATCTCGCCCCACGGCGTATTGCTCACTTCAGCGACGATGGTGTTTACAGTCTCGCCGTCGTCATCGAAGCAGTAATAGAAGCTGACGGGATTGAAGCAAAAACCGAAGTAGCTGAGGTGTGTCAGCAAGCGTATCGGCCCCAGGGGACGCTCCCCGGTTTCGTTTTCGACGAAATCACGGACGGCGGTGTCCAGGGGAATAGACGAATCGCCAAGGTGGTCCTCGCGTCGAAAGCGGGCCACGGCTGGTCCGGTTGTAGACCAGAACCAGCGGCGCTTGAACACCGAGTTCAGCTCGGCCAGGTCAAGATAGGTGAAGAACAAGCGGTAGCGAAACTTGTGCGGTCTCGGCATCCGTCGACTGTGCTTAACCTGTCCTTCGTAAATACAGCTCTTCATTGTCCAGTTGCTTTCGAAAATGCTTGACGGCGTTAAGCGCGCTCACGACACCGTCTTCGTGAAAGCCATTGCGCCAGTACGCACCGCAAAAATACGTCCGCCCCTTGTGCAGGTCGGCCTGACGCGACTGCGCGGTGAGCGTCTCACGGGAGAATACCGGATGCGCGTAATTGATACGGCGTATGATTTTCGCGGGATCAATCGCCGCATCGTTGTTCAGGGTAACGCAATAGTCTTTGCGGGAATTGAGCGATTGCAGGATGTTCATGTTGTAAGTCAAGGCAACGCGCTCAGTCGTGTTCGCCGGAAGGTGGTAATTCCACGCCGCCCACGCAGCACGTCGCCGCGGCATGACCGTCGAATCCGTGTGCAAAATCGCTTCGTTATCCTGGTATGCGAACGTACCCAGTACAGTCTGTTCGTCGTCGCTCGCGTCGTCCAGTATTCGCAGTGCCTGGTCGCTGTGACACGCGAAGAAAACGGCGTCGTAGGTTTCGGTGCCGTGCGCCTCGGTCACCACATCGACACTGTCCACCCTGCGCCGAACGCGCAGCACCGGCGTATTCAGGCGAATGCGATCGCGGTGCCCGTCGACGAGTTTGCCAACGTATGACCGCGAACCACCACAGATCACTCGCCATTGCGGTCGATCCTTTAACTGCACCAGGCCGTGGTTGTCGAAAAACCTGACGAGAAATCGCATCGGCATATCCCGGACTGCAACGGGCTCGGCCGACCAGATCGCCGCGGCCATCGGGATGAGGTAATGGTCGTAAAACTCACGACCGTAGCGGTGCTCGTCGAGATACTGGCCGAGTGTGTAGTCATCGTCTACAACGGCTTCGTCGACAACCGCTTCGCGATTGAATCGCAGAATGTCACGGATCATGCGATGAAAAGAAGGCCGGAACAGGTTGCGACGCTGGGCAAACAGTGTGTTGAGATTCGCGCCGTTGTATTCCAGAGAGCCGGACTCGGACCGGACACTAAAACTCATGACACTGGGCTGGGATGCTTGACCGAGTGTGTCCAGCAGCTCGATAAAGTTCGGGTAGGTCTTGTCGTTGAAAACAATAAAGCCGGTGTCGACAGGAATTGTGCGCCCGTCTTCTTCAACGTCGATCGTATTGGTATGACCACCAACGTAGTGTGCCGACTCAAACACCGTGATGTCGTGATCATCGCGCAGCTGATAGGCGGCCACATTGCCGGCGATGCCTGTGCCGATGATCGCGACACGCATGATCAGCTACCGGCCTCTGGCCATTGCTGCGGCACCAGTTGCACTTTTGACATGTCGTAGCCGAAATCCTCGATGATGCCCAGCAGACGCTCTTGCTCTGCTGCTTCGAGTTGAGGTTTCCGCGCCATTAGCCAGACGAAGTCACGTTTTTGACGGCCGATGATCGTCACCGAGTAGTCGTCGTCGAGATACGCAATGCGGTAGTCGGCCTTGATCGGCCAGATAAACCGCATACCCCACAAGGCATTTGTCTCATCCCTGATGAAACCCTTCGGGTTATAGCGCTTTGGCTCGCCGTCAAATCCGCCCTTGCGAAAATTGAACACCGTATCGACGGTGCCGTCGTCGTTCATGCGGTACGTCTCTACGGCGTTGTATGCGTCTTTCTCAACAAAGGTAGGAATGTTGGCGATTACGTACCAGTCACCCATGAATCGATCGAGATCGACGTAGTCTACGGTTTCCATTTCCGGGTAACCCGATGCACACCCAAACAACAGCGGCGAGAGAAAGAAAAGCGCGACGGCGCTGCGAAATCTAGACACGCACGTTGCTCCCTGAACGTCGACCTTGCCGACGCGAAGCGACGACCATAGCTCGTTGCGGCAAGAACATGGCGGTAAGTCGGTCTGCCATGGACACTCCGTTTCGACGGCCAGCCGGCTTGCCCGCATTCAGGAAAAGACCCGCCACGACAGCAATCAGGCCAACCGACATGCTCGCAATCACGATGCGGCCTCCGGCTGAGGCTCCGCGTTGATCGGCGTAACGCCGTCAAAACGCTCGGCGAGGTGCATCAGGACCGGCATCATGATCGCCCAGCCGACGCCGAGAGCAGCCAGTGCAGCCGGCTGATCCGCAAACTCGATGCCGCCCAGTTTGTGACCGGCCATGTAGGTCAGCGGTCCGGATACGAGTCCGAGCACCGCGGCCAGCAGCGGGCGGCCTTTCATCCAGCGCATCGAAAGGTTCAGCGTCGTCGCGAACAGGAACCACATGCCGATAATCCAGTACGGTGCCGCGTTGTTTACGAACATGCCGGACGGATACTCCACCCAGCCCATGAACACCAGCAGGCTGTCGAACAAGGTTCCCAACGCGCCACAAATGGCGATCAGAGTCAGCTCGGTGGTGAATCGCTCGGCACGCGCCAGATGAATCGACACGATCAAAAGCACAGCAACCGGTCCGATCCACGGCATTTCGTTTGCGCCGCCAAGCACGGAAGAAAACCAGCCAACCTGAAAGGCGACAAAATTAGCAACAATATTCAAGAGTGTTTGCTCCCTTCCTTGGAGAACAGATAGTGGCTCACGAACCACTCGTCGCCGTTGTCATAGGCAAAGAGCTCCTCGCACGCCATGTAAAACATTCGCCAGCGCATCCACCAGCGATCTGCGTCATCATCGCCGTAAGTTTCGCGAAGAATCGGCATAATGTGATGTCGATTGGAGTCCATGATGTCCAGCCAGGCACGACAGGTTTTGGCGTAGTGCTGGCCGTTCCACGACCAGCGTTTCTCGATGGACAGGTGTTTCGGAAAACGCAGCGGCAGGTCCACACTGGGCATGATGCCGCCGCTGAAAAAGTGCCGACTCATCCAGTCGCTCGGACCGTTGTCGATAAACTCATACGGCGTCGTGCGGTGACAGAAGATGTGCATGAAAAATCGGCCACCGTCATTCAGCCAGCCGCTGATTCGACGAAAAAGTTCTCCGTAGTTACGCATGTGTTCAAACATCTCAATCGACACGATGCGATCGAAGGTGCCGGGCGCGTCAAAGTCGTTCATGTCGGCGGTCACAATATCCAGGTTGTCCAGACCCCGCTCGCTGGCCTTAGCCAGGATGTACTCGCGCTGCGAGTTTGAGTTGGACACGCCCACAACGCTGCAGGCCGGGAATCTTTCTGCGACGTACAGCGAAACAGAGCCCCAGCCGCAGCCCATGTCGAGCACGCGCATGCCGTCCTGAATACCCGCGCGCTCGACGGTCGTTTGCAGAGCGAGCGCCTCAGCCTCGGTCAGGTTGCCTGTGTGCTCATCCCACTGGCAGCAACTGTACTTGCGGTGTTCGCCCATGCAGTAGCCGAAGAACGCAGCCGGAACTTCGTAGTGCTGTTCGTTAGCCAGTTCCGGTACCAATGCGATCGGCGAGCTGTTCATCATGTCGACGAAGTCGTTCAGCGTGGCCGACGAAAACTCAACATCGCCCGCCTCGATTTCGGCCTGTTTGCGATCAAGTAGTCGGCGAATACCGGCGCGTATGACCGAGTCCGGCACCAGTCCGGTTTCGGTCCAGCCGAGTGTCCTCGCAGTTACTACACTCATTGCACATCTCCCTTTACCGGGGATCGACTATACGGACGGGTTGGTAGCCGGAATACGGCACGCAAATGTTTGTTACATTCACTTACATGACGTTAGAAATGAGTGGCTTAGACTCACCGACCTCCGTCAACACACTTCCTCTCTATGCACGCTGCCATCGTCTGGTTCAGACGCGATCTGCGCCTCAGTGACAACCCCGCCTTGAATCGCGCCGTCGAGTCCGGTCTTCCCATCCTGCCGGTCTACGTCGTTGATGAACTTGACTCCAACGGTGCGGCGCGATGGTGGCTGCACCATTCGCTGGCGTCACTGCGCGAGTCGCTGCAATCACTGGGTGGTGGGCTCAAGATTCTCGAAGGTGATCCGGTCACCCGGCTCGCCGAACTCGCCAAGGCCGTGGACGCGGAGGTTATCTACTGCGCACATCGCTACGAGGCAGAAGCGAGCGGTCAACTGCAATCCTTACGAAAATCACTACCGGAATCGGTTCGACTCAATGCCGCACACAGTGCTCTGCTAACAGAACCCGGGTCGGTTGTGACTGGCTCGGGCTCTGTGTTCAAAGTTTTCACGCCATTCTATAAAGCGGCAACCCGACAGGCATTTGCCGAACCGGAAACGCAGACACCTGTGCAGTTTCACGATGCGGCGAAAGACGACAGCACAACTGTGCTCGACCGCCTGCTGCCCACGCTCGACTGGGCGGACGGATTCAGTGTCGACTGGACTCCCGGTGAAACTGCGGCACGAGATCGCCTGAACGCCGCAGTACGAAAGTCACCCGACTATGGCGAGATGCGGGATCGCCCCGATCTCGAAGGCACATCCCGACTATCCCCTCATATGCACTTTGGCGAGATCAGTGTCCGTGAGACCTGGCACCGTCTGTCGTCAGTGCGTGACGCCGAGCCGTTGACGCGACAGTTGTTCTGGCGCGACTTCAGTTACCACCTGCTGGTCGAAAACCCGGCGATGGGTTGGCAGCCACTGCGTTCAGAGTTTGAGAACTTTCCGTGGGTGGACGACGACGTCCTGCTGAATGCGTGGAAGACAGGACAAACCGGCTACCCTGTCGTCGATGCCGGCATGCGCCAGCTTTGGCAGACCGGCTGGATGCACAACCGCGTTCGAATGATCGTGGCGTCCTTTCTCGTCAAGCACCTGCTCGTACCGTGGCAGCGCGGCGCCGACTGGTTTCTCGATACCCTGCTGGACGCCGACCTCGCCAACAACTCGGCCGGCTGGCAGTGGGTCGCAGGCTGCGGAACCGACGCTACGCCGTACTTCCGAATCTTCAACCCGATCACCCAGGGCAAAAAATTCGACGTCTCCGGCGATTATGTCCGCAAATTCGTCCCGGAACTCGCAAGCGTGCCCACCAAATTCATCCACGACCCGTGGAACGCCAGTGCCGACATGCTCGCAAGCAGCAGCATCCGCCTCGGCGAGGACTATCCCTATCCGATCGTTGACCACCAGGAAGCGCGACAGCGAGCGCTCGATGCCTATCAACTCAGCCGCGATTTGCTCAAATCCGGCGCGTAACCGCCCCGGTAGCTCAGCAGGATAGAACATCAGGGTCCTAATCGGAGGGTCCCGTGTTCGTCAAAACGCGCAAGCGTTTTGGACGCCCGCAGGGCGCGCCATAGTGGTAATCAGCGACCCAAGGTAGCTGCGAATCAATCCTCTCAAAGCTTGCCGTTTTGTTACCATCCGCGC
Source organism: Pseudomonadota bacterium (assembly GCA_039025835.1). GTDB lineage: Bacteria > Pseudomonadota > Gammaproteobacteria > Steroidobacterales > Woeseiaceae > UBA1847. The sequence goes on from JBCCNM010000023.1 coordinate 18,717, forward strand.
TGACGCGCCCGTAGCTCAGCAGGATAGAGCATCAGATTCCTAATCTGAGGGTCAGAGGTTCGAATCCTCTCGGGCGCACCACTCCTCCTCCGCGCTCTGCGTAGTTACGTACTCCTTCTCAATCCGCTGCATAAACTGCTTTGCGGCCTTGGGCCGTGCCACCGTCGACGCCCACGGAATACCGGCAAATCTGGCCGCACTCTGCAATCGGTCCACCTCCCGATCGCTCAGGTCCGCCTCGAGCCGGTAGAACCTGACAAGTCCCTTGAGTCTCATTCGTTTGCTCCTGTAGTGAGATTCATGGAACAGATAATCCGGGTTTCGCGGCTGTTCTTCTTGACAGCAAACGACGCCCTATTGACCCGGCGTGACACGGCTCTGGACGCTTCGCGTTGCACTTTGAAACAATCCGTGGCTTCGGCGCGCGCAACAATCGCCACTCGATCAAAGTCTCTGGGGAAAACTATGACGCTCAAGAAATCTGCATTCGCCGTTGCGAGCCTGCTGCTGGCATCGACCAGCCTTGCCGATCTTTCCAATCTGCCTTCCGGCACCTACAAGGTCGATCCTCGCCACGGTTACCTGCTGTTCAGCTATTCACACTTCGGCCTGTCCGAACCACAGGTCGGCTTCAATGCGTTCGAGGCCGCTATCGACCTCGACGCAGATGACCCAACGCAAAGCGGTGTAGAGGTCACAGTCGACGTAGCCAGTGTCGATAGCCGCGTCGACGTGTTTGACGATCACCTGCGTGGCGAAGACTGGTTCGATGCTGAAGCGCACCCGGAAATTACCTTCTCGGCCACGTCTATCACGGTCAGCGAGGGCGGGTACGCGATTTCCGGCGATGTCACGATCAAGGGAATCACAAAACCCGTGACGCTTTCAGCATCCATTGCCTCACTGGAGAATCACCCCATTCAACGCGTACCCGCCATTGGCGTTTCCGCCACCGGCACCGTCAACCGTTCGGACTTTGATCTTGGGGCCTACGCGCCGGCCGTCTCCGACGAGATCTCCCTGACGATCGAAGCGGAGTTTTTGCTGGATTGAGTCATACCTGGCCGTGGTGTTCGGCCATAGACGCCCGTCTCTGCGCTCGCTGTCTGTAGTCTGTTTCGCGGCCGTGACGGACGACGAGCATCAATACCGTCGCCCGGATCGTCGGACAGGAACGTACCGTGCTGCGGGAGAAGATCCAGGCCAGCCAGCAGTGACGACGCGGTAGTCATAGCCATGTCGACACGGCTGCGGTCGCTGGCGAGTCTGTCCGGCAACGAGCTGGCAACGAATCGGTGCATCCTGAATTTCTGAAAAGCCTCAACTTTTTCCGCAATCGGACGACAACCGCAGTATGAACAAATGGTGTCTTTCAGTTCTTGTCCTGTTAATCCCGGGCGTCTTGTTGGCCGATGACTTCCGGCGAGAATCCTGCCTGCTCGGCCAGGAAACCGCGACGCTGTATTACGAATTGCTGCTGAAGCAACCTGAAATGGCGACAAGAATCCGCTCCGAGGTCCGTACTCGTATCGATCGCCGTGCCTATTACTGGGCCCTGGTCTACATCGAGAACAGCCTGAGCTCCGAGAAACTGGAAGACACGTACATGATGGTGTGCATGAAGACCGGCCCATCGGACATGCCGGCGCCACAGATTACGCCGTCTTCCTGAACCCCTTTCTCCGACGCGGGTCTCAACATAATTCGGCGTTTGCCGATATCCTGTAAGAGACGAATTCACACTTCGGAGACGAACATGGGTACCACCGCAACGTACACCTTGCTGTTTGTCGGCAACGCCGTCCTGTTTTTCCTCTGGTCGCATCACATACTCAAGATCGCCAAGGGAGAGTGCCCGCACTGCGGCAAATAGACTGATCGAGTCTGAGCAAACACCGCTTCGGAACCGCCTGTTCCGCAGCCTGACTTGTGCCCGATTTCCGACCGCACTAGGATCGTCGCTGACTGAAGACGGGTTGGGACGTCCATGAGTATTGCCATCCGCCGCGCCACGCCGGACGACGCGGCCACGATTGCCGCCTTTAATCAGGGCATCGCTACAGAAACGGAAGATAAACACCTGGACGACGACATCGTCGGCCGCGGCGTTGCCGCATTGCTCGAAAATGGCGTCGACGGCCGATACTGGCTGGCAGAGGTTGATGGCATCGTCGCTGGCCAGATCATGGTTACCTACGAGTGGAGTGACTGGCGTAACGGTCGTGTCTGGTGGATCCAGTCCGTCTACGTTGCACCCGACTACCGTCGTCGTGGCGTTTTTTCCGCCCTGTACCGCCATGTGGAATCGCTGGTGCGTGATGATCCAACGGCCTGCGGCATTCGGCTGTACATGGAGGAAAACAACCAGAGCGCGCAGCGCGCGTACGAAAAGCTCGGCATGGCGATGACACCCTACCGGGTCATGGAAGTCATGCTGAGCGATGAGCCGGGAGAGAAACCGCATGCTTAAGACTGGCGCCAAGGCTCCGGAGTTTGTTCTGCCCGACGACAGCGGCGAGGAAGTGTCATTGTCCGACCTGCTGCAGGACGGACCGCTGGTCCTGTATTTCTACCCGGCTGATTTCACGCCGGGTTGCACCAAAGAAGCTTGCGCGATTCGTGACATCCACGACGACCTGTTATCTGTCGGACTCAACATTGTTGGCGTCAGTCCGCAGGACGCGGCAAGCCATACGACGTTTCGGGAAAAATACGAATTGCCGTTCACGCTGCTGTCCGACGTCGATAAAACCGTGGTCAACATGTTTGGTGTGGATGGACCACTGGGCATCGGTGTCCGGCGAGCCACTTTCCTGATTGCACAGGACCGCAGGATTCAGGACGCCATCGTGGCTGACATACGCATCGGCCGACACACCGACTTCCTTCGAAAGGCCGTCAAACTGCGCGAGACGGCAGGATTGAAGAAGCGCGAAGCCTGAGTATCTCAGCTCGACTGGACGGTAACGATCAGTTTGCGTTGATGCGGTCGGCTGCGGTGCTCCAGCAGGAAAATGCCCTGCCAGGTACCGAGTGCGCAGCGGCCATCCATAACCGGGATAGTCAGATCGGACCGCGTCAGCATGCTGCGAATGTGTGCGGGCATGTCATCCGGTCCTTCGGCATTGTGCAGAAACATCGGGTCGCCGTCCGGCACCAGCCTCGACAAAAACGTCTCGAAGTCCGTCAGGACATCCGGGTCCGCATTCTCGCACAGCGTCAGTGACGCGCTCGTGTGTTTCAGGAATATGTGGCACAGGCCGTGCGCCACGCCGGACGCAGCGACGCGCGCTTGCACGTCCGACGTCACGTTGTAGGCCGCGCGCCCGCGGGTATCGACCGCAAATTCAGCGGGATTACTCACACCGGCTCAGCCGCAACCGGCGCGGACGGAAGATAGGGCTGTCCGTATCGCATACGGATTGTCTTGGTCTTGCCAAACCAGGGTATCGAGATCAGGTAAATGTTGTCGTACTCGTTGTCCGCGATGGGCGGAACATTCTTGCTCGCACCGAGATTGGCGATCAGGTTCGGGATCGTATCGCTGTGTCCGACGACGAGGACGATCTTGCCCTTGTGCCTGTCAAGTATGTCGTCCAATACCTGCTCTGTGTCAGCGGCGTCATACGCGGTGATGGGCAGTCCCAGTGCATCGGCAACCGGCTGCGCCGTCTCCTGGGCGCGTCGATATGGCGTTGCATAGACCGCGTCAATGCCGGCAACCACGTCGGCATCCACGAGCTGTCGGGCTAACTCGGCGGCGCGCTGCAGACCGGCAGGGCTCAGCGCCGGGTCGTCAGCAGGCAACGCTGCCTTGTCGGCATGACGCACAAAAATAAGTGTCGTGGTGGCCTGGGATTCAAAGAACCAGGCGAGTCCGAGTGCGATGGCCGTGTACAGGACCAGGACCTGCACCCGGCGCCGGCGACGGATGCGCCGGCGTTCTTGATCTGTGCGGATATTCTGCATTCGCGGGACTCTATAAGACCCGGCGGGATCAGACAATCAGTCCTGCTTGTTGCGGTCTTCGCGGGTCACGACGACAAATTCGCCCTCGATGGCGCCTTTCGCGGTCGGCGAGCCTGCCGAGGCACGGCGCGCGCGCCAAGTCAGCCACCAGAGTCGCAGGCCGATGACTGAAGCGAGGATAAAAACGATCGATGCAAGAACAAGCAGCGCCACAAAGCCCACCACGAAGGACGTGGCAAGCACAATCGCGCCAACGATAATGACAAGGATATTGGCCAGCGGACTACCGCCGGGCAGACCGCGCTTCGCTGATGTGTAGACCACCGATCTCCCTACCTTTCCCCGGAACCTGTTTCGCGGCGGGTGTAGAAGCCTTCAAACCAGGGACTCCAGGATTGTCCGTCCTCAGATTGTTCGAAGTATTGTCGCACACGTCCGTCATCAAGTGGCGTCCACAGCCCTCGAAAACGCAAAGTCTTACTGTTGGATACATAATGCAGCGTGCCTTCAAGGCGCATGCCGGCCTCATCGATCCCGCCACGAATCTGCACCTGGCCGCCAATAGCGTCGTTCCACACCTGCACCCACTCACCGCTCACCTTGTCGACGAAGTTGATACTCGACCCGCGAAGTCCGCCGACGCCCTCCCAGGACTCTGTTAGCAGGCAGCCGTTGTGCACCTTTTCGATTCGGTTCACACCGGCAAAGGTGCCGCCGGCATCGTGGACGTCCCATTCACCCAACCAGAAATCAAACTCGGAAAAGCGCGGGTCATCCTGACACGGTGTGGCCGGCTGAGGTGTCGTATCCTGCGCACTGCAGATGACTGGTAAAATCATAATTATCAATGATTTATAAAATTTTTCTAGTGCCATTTATTCACCCCTTCTTTTCTTTTTCCCGAGTTTAGGACATCCGTAGCCGACAGAGATTCAAGTGTTGAATCATCGACGCAATCCACGCACAATTCGCGCGGCGTCACGCAGCGACCGTATCCGGAGAGGTGGCAGAGCGGTTGAATGCACTGGTCTTGAAAACCAGCAAGGGTTTGTAGCCCTTCGTGGGTTCGAATCCCACCCTCTCCGCCAAAATCAAAAAGGCCCCTTCACGGGGCCTTTTTGATTGCGCGGGAGGTTGATTGTCACCCACAAGGCTCAACAAATTGCGCCAGCAATCGGGACGCCTCAGGCGCCGCGCAGCGGTGAGAGTCGTGCCCGAGGAAAATCGAGTCCATCCGACAGAAAGACGTCTCATCTGGAATGGGTGGGCTCAGCACACCGGTACGGCTGACCACGATGGATCGATCCATTATCGCTTCTGAGGACAAAATTTAGCGGGTAGGCGGATTGCCGGTTTGGTTTGTTTAGTTCACCATGAAACAAAACAAAAACGGAGCAACGCCATGCCTGCCCTGAATCGCCGTCAATTTCTGCTGTCCTCCGCCGCCGCCACACTGGCCGGCAATGCGTCCGCTGCCATTCAGACCAACCGGAGCAAACCGGTCGTCGTCGCATCGCGCAATGGTTTCACGATGCTTAACGGCGGTGACAAGAGCTGCGTCGAAACGGCGTTTGATCGAATCGTAGCCGGAGACGACGTACTCGACGCACTGATCGCCGGCGTGAACATCGTGGAACTGGATCCGGAAGACGCCAGTGTCGGCTATGGTGGTCGTCCAAACGCCGATGGTGTTGTTCAGCTCGACGCCTGCTGCATGCACGGTCCGAAAAAACAGGCGGGCGGGGTCGCTTCACTGGAAGGTGTTCGCACGCCGGCCAACGTGGCCAAAGCGGTTATGGACAACACCGACCACCACCTGCTGGTTGGCCCCGGCGCACAGGACTTTGCCCGGCAAATGGGGTTTGACATCGAGGATGACCTGAACACCGAGCGTTCCCGGCAGATGTGGCTCGAGTGGAAGCGCCGCATCGATCCGGGCCACTACCCGACGCCGGAGTCTCGCATGCAGGCGGTACACGAGGTCGGCATGAGCATGATCGACGACGGCATCATCGACGAAGACGAATACTACGGTACCATCAACTGCAACGGCGTGAGCCCGAGCGGCGACGTCTGTGGCGTGACCACAACCAGCGGACTGGCCTGGAAAATTCCCGGACGCGTGGGCGACTCACCGATTCTCGGCGCCGGGCTGTACGTCGATGGTGACATCGGTGCAGCCGGCTCCACCGGTCGCGGCGAGGCAAACCTTTACGGACTGTGCTCCTACCTGATCGTCGAGGAAATGCGCCGCGGCAGGCACCCGAAAGACGCCGGGATGGAAGCCCTGAAGCGGATCCGTGACAACACCGTCGAAAAACGGCTGACAAACAGCCGCGGCCTGCCAAATTTTAACGTTAATTTTTACGTCGCCAACAAAGCCGGAGACTACGCGGGCGTATCGCTCTACGCCCCCAGCGAACGTTCCCTGTTCGCCGTTTGCGACGAAAACGGCCCCCGGGTTGAGGCACTGGAACCCCTGCTCAGTGGCTCCGCGAGGGATGCCAGCTAGGGCACTGAATGATATGCTTTACCCACGTACAAATAGGGAGGTTTGAACCACATGCAGGATAATTATCTGGGTCCGGTGTCGGAAGCGTCCGTTGGGGAACGTTCCGACTTCATCTGGAAGTGTTACGCACACGTCGTCGCTGCAATCCTGATCTTTGCCGGGATTTCCGCATACCTGATCTCCTCGGGCGTATCGGCGTCGATTTACTACACGCTGTTCCCGCCAGAGGGCGGCGGCATGAGCTGGCTGCTGGTGCTCGGCGCCTTCATGCTGGTTAGCTGGGGTGCCTCGCACATAGCTCACACCGTACAGTCCACGCAGCTCCAGTACGGTGCGTTCGCATTGCTCATCGTTGCTGAAGCACTCCTTTTCGCACCTATCCTTTTCCTGGCATCAGCTTTGCCACAATTCGACGGTGTTATTGATGCGGCTGCGGGCGTAACCGTCCTCGGTTGCGCAGCATTGATTGGTGTCGTCATGATCACCCGCAAGGACTTCTCGTTCCTGCGCGGCATTCTGATGTGGGGCTTCGCCCTGGCGCTGGTCGCCATCGTGGGCGCCGTGCTGTTCGGTTTCGAACTCGGCACCTGGTTCTCGGTAGCGATGATCGGCTTCGCCGGCGCGGCCGTGCTCTACGATACGTCAAACATCCTGCACCACTACCCGCAGGATCGCTACGTAGCGGCCTCTATGCAGCTGTTTGCATCCATCGCGCTGATGTTCTGGTACGTGCTGCAGTTCTTCATGAGCCGCGACTGATCAGATCAACACAAGCTGTACCAAGAAGGCCCGCAAATGCGGGCCTTTTTTGTAGCAACTGTGCCGTCACAACTCATGGACAGTTCGCGAGTATTTGCTCCGCCTGCAGCGGCAGGACCGTGTGCGGCGTGCTGTAGCGCACGTAGTGCGATTTCGCCTCCAGCGGTGAAAAGTCAGTATCCACCAGACCATTCAGCAGCGAGCGGTACAGGCTGACCAGCGTCGCATCCTCGTCCTCCAGCCAGACGAACTCGGCGGACAACTCAGGTACATCACTGTATACCGCCATAAAGCTTACGAAGCGTTCCTTCTTGCACGTGCGATCCGGCTCATCCAGCCAGTAGCGGGAACCGCTGCCGTGGTCACCGTGCACGAAAATGACTTTCGGGTTCGGTGAGGCCTGAATACGCTTCAGCTGGGTGATCAGGCGGTCGTTCACGTAGCGGAGTTTTTCGAGATAGCCGGCCACATACAGATCGCGAAGCGCCGGATCGCCCATAACCACACGATCACCTTCGGTGGTATTGGCAAAGCCGGGAAACGCGTCGGTCGGATCGCCATTCCTGTCGATGGTAAACGGCGTATGCGGCGCCAGCATGTGCTGATAGACAAAGCGCGGACTGTCGAAGGTGTCGTAGTCAATATCGAAGGCGTTCTTGACGGCGCGAATCAGCGGATTTTGCCGATCGATGCGCTGAATACCGGGGATGACTCGGTCCAGTCCCGCCAGCTCGGCAAGATAGGTCTCGTAGCGCGTCAGCCGCCACCAGTTACGGCTGCTGCTGACCACCTCGGTACTGTTGCGAAAGCGCAGGAAGTTGTGGCCCGTTTCCGTGTTTAACACCGTGTAGCCGTTGTTTCGCAGCAGCTCGTGGACGGGCCCGTTCGGTATCAGGGCACCCAGTGTTGAGCGCAGTCGCGTCGGCAGGTCCGAATCGATGGGGTACTCACCGGGAACCAGGTAGTCACCGAGAAACACGGCACTCATTGTGTGCACCGTTTCGTTGTACGGCACTCGCATCGAACGATTCACGCGAAATCCGAGACTGGCCAACTCGTCGAAAAACCTGGAGTTGTCGAAACCCAGAACATCGTTGAGCGCCGCTTCGCCCGCGTAGGCATCGAGGACAATGTGATAGATATCAGGCCGAATCTCGCTCATGTCTTCGTCGACGAGGTCGACGAACGGCGAGAACGGGATAGACGCCAGCGACGCATTGTCATGCGCCGCGCGCTGTACAAGGAAGATCGTTACGAGTGGCAGTACCAGAACGCCGACCGACAAGGCATTCAGGATCGGCGTGAGTTTGGCGGGCGCAGTGCTGCGCCGCAGGTAATAGGCCGCCACCAGCGTGATCGCCACGACCAGATGCAGCATGGAACCGTAGCCGAGTGTCCAGATGCCCACCATGATCACGGCGGTCGCCATTTCGGCGATACCGCCCTTGCCGAAAACGGCTCTCAGCAACAGCAGCAGACCAAAAGCCAGAACAACGAAAAACACCAGCGGTCGCAGGGTTTCGACGGCCGCAAACGCAGCCTGGTTATGCGAATAAACCGTGACCGGAAAGGCGGCGGCGAAGACCAGCGGGTACCAGCCGACCGTTGAGACATTGGAGGATTGAGACTTCACGCCATACGCCTGTGGATCGCTCGCAGGAGTCGGTGCCCGAAGGGTCGAGTTGTTAACGCGCCTCTGGCGAGTCGTCGGACGCGCTGTCGTCCACCGGTGCAGGACTGCCGAACTTGGCTTCGAAGTACAGCTTTGCGCGACTCCAGTAGACGCGGGCTGCCGCCATACCCGCGACGACCATGCCAAAAATCCACTGGATGATCAGTGTTCCGGTGCCCGGATCCAGGTACGCGTGGGCGTCTTCGCTCGCGAAGAGCACAACACATACCGCAAGCAATAGAGTGTTACCGCTAAGAAATCGACTGTTCATACTGTGTTCCACACCGTGTTCGACTGCGAGCCTGAGGAGACGCTTGCGATACCGTCGCGATCATCCGGGCTCATGACTGCCGTCAGTGTCGCATTTGCGCCGGATATCCTCTGCGTACTCCGTCACGGAATCTGCGCAAATTTAACAAAACGCGGCAGCAAGGGCCCGTATTCAGGGCGCAGACGCAAACTCGAACAGGCTGAACCTTACGGTATCACCGGGTCCATCGACGACCTCGACGAATCGCCCGTCAAGTCTGACACCGATCACTGACGTCACCCGCTGGTCAATCTCGTCATTGGTCACCGGGAACCACAGCACGTCATAGGCAGACAGGGCATCGCGAATGGCCTCGTCGCTGTTCTGCAGAAACGAGACAGAACGCTCGACCGTTGTCGGGGTTGGTGACATCTGATACTGCAGCACCTGTCCGAGAAAGCCGTTGGGACTGTCAACCGGGAAAAACACCCACAGACGCCGCGAGCCGAGCGCCTGCTGGATACCGCTGACCATGACCTCACTGTCCGCCCGGGATTGCACCACCGGGTTGGCGCTGGTGAATCCTCTCAGGTACGGGGTCTCGAACAGCAACAGAGCGGCAAGCAGCGCGCCGCTGATTGCCGCCCCAGCGGGCAGACGCTTTGCGCCCAGTGTCACAGTCGCGGTGATCACGCCCGCCGCCGGCAACAGCGCGGCGAAAACCAGCAGGTACAGCGCGAGTACGGCGGAGTGCGTGTAGCGAATGTAGGACGGCAGCAAGACACCGCGCTCAGCAAATGCGAACTGGTAAGTGGCGTACAGCACGGCGGAGTAGCTGATCGCCGTGAACAAGGCCAGCGCCGCGACGACGCCCCACTCTGCGCGACCGGATCGACCCCCTCCGAAGCCCAGGAGCATGACAAAAACCAGTGCGAAGGCGAGATAGGCGCTCAGCGTGGTCAGCCGAAACCGGTCTTCGAATTGCGACGCCAGCGGGAAGCTGTATTCGTTGTAGTTGCTCGATAGCGCTGTCTTGGCGATTTGCTGATGTTGAAACACCCAGCCATAGCGCGCCGTGACGAGTGCAGCCGCCGCGTCATTCAATTGGCGCTCACCGGCGAGCACACCACTGACGGTCTCTGACAGTGAATGCAGACCGGCCTCGGCACCGACGGCATCGCGGTTCGCCGACCAAAGCGTTATTGCGATGAGCGATGGCACGATCAGCACCAGCCCCAGAAACGCCGACCGCAGCAGCGCCCGGGGTTTCGTCTCCAGACGCCAGCGTCGTATCAGGCAAACCAGCGCGATAATGCCCGCCGCCGACAGCGAAAACGCAACTCCGACATCTTTCGTCAGGGTCAGGACCAGCAACGGTGCAAACAACAAACACAGCTGTCGCCAGCTCAGTGCCGGATTCAGCAACACGGCCAGCAGCACGCCGGCGTACCACGTCGACACCAGGTGATCCACGTACAGGCTCGCGACACCGTGCCCGAAGTTAGCAAGTCCGATGACGACCCAGGCCATCGCCGCCAGCATCCACGGGACCTGTCGCCATTCGAGCCGGTCAAACAGCACCAGCAGTGGCGTCAGCAGCAGCACGAATTGAGCGAGATACACGCTGGCGTCCGTTTCCGGTGCGAACACTGTGAAGGCGTAATGCCAGACGGCCGTGCCCGGCAGATAGCGAGGATGAATCGTGTTGCTGTCGGCTTGCCAGAATGCATCCAGAGCCCACATGTCCTTGATGAAAACACCCCAGTGACTGTATTCATCGTAGAAAAACAACTGGCTGCTGTGATGCACCGACCAGAACAACAGACAGAACAGCGGGAACAACACGAAGACCGGGCTGAACTGTCGGGCTTTCATGGCCTTCAGCACATGCGGAATTTCGATCGCAAGCACCAGGATGCCCAGGCTCCAGACCGCAATTGCGGCCGGCCCAAGCAGGTTCACAAGCCCGAAGACAAACACCACGACCAGCCACACACTGACACTCAGCATCAGCGAGAGCGACGCGCTCAGGCCAAAGCGTCGTTGCGTAGCCAGGCTGAAACCCAGCAATGGCAGGAGCGAGAGTAGCGGCATCGGTGTTCCCGAAAACCGCGATCATATTACATAAGGCCGTAGCCGGTTTGTGACGTGTGTTCGAGAACCGGAGGTCGTTGAAGCCTGGAATCAGGCGATGGTTCCGATACCGCCCATGTACGGCTTCAGCACGTCCGGTACGCGCACGCTGCCGTCTTCATTTTGGTAATTTTCCA
>JBCCNM010000024.1:0-28694 GCA_039025835.1 Pseudomonadota bacterium
ACCGAGCAAGTCCACGGCTTCTTCAAGAAACTGACGCATCGCGTGCTCGGCATCGTGCAGGTAGAAGCGATGCATGACCTCAATATTGCCCGTGTTCGGATTGAACAGAACGCGAGTTATCGCTTCCTTTTGCTGGTGTGCAGAAACCGTCACCGTCAGCATCAAAGAAGCGACGAGCGCCAGGCCCGTTCGTGCAAGGACAGTCACTGCTCGTCCTCAACCCCCTCATCATCATCCGTTTTCAGCTCGGTTTTGCTGTCCTGCATGATGTCGCGACTCTCCATCGCCTTGCTCTTCGGTACCTTGAACGCTTCGATACGGGACGGCACGATGCGTCGCGGATAGTGGTTGTTGTCCACGTCCACGTCGGCCGTTTCCCAGTTTGGATCGACAATCACCTGCGTTAACTCGCGATCGGTGATCACCAGTTTTTTTACGCTGCGCGCATTACGTCGCCAGATTTCAGCCGGGATATCGAGCCGCTCCGTCGTACCGTTGCTGTAGGTCAGTTGCAGCAGGATAGGCATGACCAGCCCGCCGACGTTATTGAACTCCATCACGTAATAGTTGCGGTCTTCCTCGACCGCGCGCGCCAGCGCCTCGCGTTCCCAGTCATCCAGTCCGTCCAGGAACTTGGTGTACGCGTTGCGCTCCTTGTTGGTGACCGTGAAGCGGTCGTTGTCGTCGTAGAAATCGCGGATGTCCGGATTTTTTTCTACCCAGGTCTGACCTTCTTCGCGATTTCGCTCGACGGTGACCGACGCCGGCTTGTCCGCCTCTTCCTGACGCCGTCGGGCGAAGTCAATGTCCGGATCTTTGGTGTCGAGACGCAATTTCCAGACACGGTCGATGCTGATATCGACGTGATCGGTGCTGTAGAACCAGCCTCGCCAAAACCAATCGAGATCAACACCTGAGGCCTCCTCCATCGTGCGGAAAAAATCGGCCGGTGCAGGCCGCTTGAACATCCAGCGACGCGAATACTCGCGGAACGCGTAGTCGAAGAGTTCACGACCGAGAATGGTTTCGCGCAGGATCATCAGTGCCGCCGCCGGTTTGGCATAGGCATTCGGGCCGATCTGCAGGATCGAATCCGACTGCGTCATGATCGGCACCTGGTTTTCGGAGCGCATGTAATCAACGATATTCCGCGGTTCATTGTTCCACGGGATATCCGGATCCCATTCCCAGCCGGCAACAGCGTCGAGGAAACTGTTCAGGCCCTCGTCCATCCAGGTCCACTGGCGTTCATCGGAGTTGACGATCATCGGGAAGTAGATGTGCCCGATCTCGTGGATGATGACACCGACGAGGTAGCGCTTTTCAGACAGGGAATAGGTCCGCTCACCATCATCCTGCAGATCGGTGCGCGGACCGTTAAAGGTGATCATCGGGTATTCCATGCCACCTACCGGCCCGTTGACCGACTGCGCCGTTGGGTACGGGTAGTCAAATGAAAACCGCGAGTACACCTCCATTGTGTGGATGACCGCAGCGGTTGAGTACTTGGACCACAAGGGCTCCCCCTCTTTCGGGTAGAAAGACATCGCCATGACCAGTGGCTGTACATCCCCGCCTTGCTCGTAACCCTGTGCGTCCCAGATGAACTTGCGCGACGACGCCCAGGCAAAGTCACGGACACGCTCCGCTTCGAAACGCCAGGTCTTTGTGCCCGTCGATCCTTCTCGCTCGTTCTCGAGTGCCTCCTCGGCCGTGACGATGAACACCGGTGCGTCGGCCGTTCTGGCTTGCTGCAGGCGATCCCGCTGTGTCCGCGTCAGTACGTCGTTTGGATTTTTCAGCTCGCCGGTCGACGACACAATATGATCGTCCGGCACCGTGATATTGACCGTGTAGTCTCCGAATTCGAGCGTGAACTCTCCGCGGCCCAGGAACTCCTTGTTGGTCCAGCCTTCGTAGTCCGTGTAGGCGTGCAGACGGGGGAACCACTGGGCCAGCAGGAAAATATCGTTGCCGCCGTCGCGCTCGTCGTCCGGAAAGTGTTCGTAACCCGAACGCGCGGAGATCGCATTTTCATCGACGATATTGAACGCAAAGTCGATGGAGAAATCGGTCGTGGCGCCAGGCCTCAATGGCGTCCGTAAGTCGATGCGAAGGTTGGTGCCTACCAGCGCATAATTCAGATCACCGCGACCGTCACGAATCGACGTCAGGTCGTAACCCAGTTCGTTGTCCGCCATGTACTGGTGACGGCGCAACTCCTCGAGACTGAGCGCCGGCGGGTTGTTGCCCTGTGCCGCACGCACTCGCGGGCCGCGACGGGCGCTGTCCGCGAACGCCGCACTGCGCTCGGCGAGCGAATCACCGCGGAAACGATTCTGGTCGAGCTGCAGCCATACGAAACGCAGCGTGTCCGGGCTGTTGTTCGTGTAGCGAATGTCCTGGCTGGCTTCGATCCGGCGACCGTCCTCGATCAGGCGGACATCGATCTCATAATCCACTTCCTGCTGCCAATACTCATGTCCGGGTTCACCGCCCGCAGTGCGGTAGCTGTTTGCGGTCGGCAGAGACTCGTCGAGCTGACGAAACTTGTCTTCGTAGTCGCCCTTTGTCTGATTGATATCCGCGATGGCGGTGGACACGACTAGCGGGGCTGCAGCCAGCAGCCAGGCAATGGAACGGAGCATGGAAGGACCTTCGGTTCGGCGGAGCCCGGAGCTTACTGCACGTGTCGGGCTCAGGGAAAGGCGGCCCGCAGACGTTTGCACGGGCCGTGCCTGGAATCACTGCGGTAGCAGGATGTAGACCGTCCCCAAGTGGGTGATACCGGGGCGGTTTGTAGTCGGTGAGCGAGCTCGTCCGCAATGTTCGAGGCCACGGTCGAGTCCGTCGTGATGACTTCGATTTTCACCTTGCTGAACTCGTTAACACTGAGTTGTCAGCCCGCAGGGGTCATCGACAGACCCCAACCAGCGAGGCCCGCCAGCGCCACGACCAGCCACGGTGGCGTCCGCCAGGAGACGAGCAACAGAAAGGCGCCGAGCGCGACGACAAAATCGGCCGGTGCGCGAATCGCGCTGGTCCATACCGGGTCGTAAAAGGCAGCAAGCAACAATCCGACAACTGCCGCATTGATCCCGACAAGCGCCCTGCGCAGACCGCGGGCGCGGCGCAGTCGACTCCAGAATGGCAATACGCCGATGACCAGCAGGAATGACGGCAGGAAGATGGCAACGACACAAAGCAGCGCACCGGCCCAACCGTTTGGCGCCGGGTCACTGACCGAGCCCAGATAGGCAGCGAAGGTAAACAAGGGTCCCGGTATCGCTTGCGCAGCGCCGTAGCCGGCCAGGAATGTCTCGTTGTCGACCCAGCCGGTGGGCACGACCTCCGACTGCAGCAGTGGCAACACGACGTGACCACCGCCGAACACCAGGGAGCCGCTGCGGAAAAAGGCGTCGAACAAAGCCATCGACTGACTCGGGAATGCGGCGGTCAGCACCGGGAGCCCGATGAGCATCAACGCAAGCAGTGACAAGGCCGACACCGCTAACGGTCCGGACACCGGTACGTCGAGGTTGCTGTCTGTGACATCGTCCACGTTGCTCAACAGCCAGGCGCCGATGCCGGCGCCGGCCACGATCACGGCGACTTGTGTCCACGCAGACGGCAGCGTCAGGACAAGCGCCGCGGCCAAAACAGCGATGGTCATTCGCGGCGCATCCGGGCACAGGCTGCGTCCCATGCCCCACAACGCCTGGGCCACGACGGCGACTACAGCGATCTTGAGCCCCTGCAGAGCGCCGGTCGACACCGACTGGTCGAGTTCCAGAACTCCGTAGCCAAACAGCGCCATGGCGATCGCAGACGGCAATGTGAAACCCACCCAGGCGGCCAGCGCGCCGCCAAAACCCGCCTTGGCCAGGCCGATGCCGATGCCGACCTGACTGGACGCGGGTCCGGGCAGGAATTGGCACAATGCGACGAGGTCAGCATAGCTGGCGTCGTTCAGCCAGCGGCGGCGCGTCACAAAGTCATCGCGGAAATAGCCGATATGCGCGATCGGTCCTCCGAATGACGTCAGACCGAGCCGAAAAAAAGCTGCGAACACCTGCAACGCGCTCTGCCGAGCCTGTTCTGCGTTAGCTGTTGTCATTGCGGTTTTCGCCTTACATTCGGATACGAATAAGGCACCACTTTAAATCGATTAGGGACGGCTCCTCTAGTAGAGTTTCGGCATGGATCCTGAAGTCGAAGAGCGCCCGACGCGCAACACACCCGTTTTGTCCATCGTCGCCATCGTCATGTCTGTCGGCGCCCTGCTCGTCTCGGTGTTCGAGGTCTCGGCCATTCGCGATGAGCAGCGCGTGCAGGTCTGGCCGTACTTGTCACTGTCGACCAACTATTCGGGCGAAGGCTTCACGCTGGAAGCGATCAACAAGGGCATCGGCCCTGCCCGCGTGCGTACGCTCGAGCTGACCTACGAAGGCGAGTTGGTCGAAGACCTTGACCAGCTCATCCTGGAGACGCTCGGCGAGGAAGACGCGTTCAGCTATGAACTGTATCGGGCCAGCGACCTCAGCAACAGTGTCCTGAGCCCGGACGAGGAACGTATCGTGTTCGGGGTCCCATGGGAGCCGCGTACGCGACGGCTGGTGGATATCTGGATCAGCCGTATCGATCTGAGCGCCTGCTTCTGTTCCGTCTACGACGAATGCTGGGAATCCCGCCTGAACGCCGGTGATCCAATGCCTGTCGCCAGCTGCAAAGCGAATTGACCCGTGCTTTCGCTGTTCCGACGCCACCGGATTCTGACCATCTTCACGATGGTGGCCCTGCTGCTGATCCTGATCGGCTGGTGGGTGCGGGTTGATGTGGAGCTCACACCCGCCAATCAGTCGCCATCAACCTCCGAGACGGCGTCATCATCAGGTTGACGGTGAGAGCATGCATCGACGCCTTGGTCATCGAGCTGTGACCCATCGAGGTGGCAAAGGCACGCGTCGACTCCTGCACAGCAGACGACACCTGTCACGAAACATCGTAACCGCACTGGATTGACCTGCGCCGATGCCCTCAGTGTTCCGACGGCATCTCATACTGACGCTCTTTACCGCGCTCGCATTTCTCTTGGTGCTGATTGGCTGGTGGGTCAGGCCCGAACTGGGCGCGGCTGCGACCGTCGACGACCGCCACGCCGTCGAACACCCAAGTTCAGCCGGGATGACCACAGTCCCGGTACCAACGAAGGACGAATCCGGGTCCGCAGCGCCAGCAACCGACTGCTCCGAACAGTATTTGCGTCAAATTGACGAGTTTTTCGCGACGCTCGATGATGACCTGGACGCCCGGATCCCGGCATTTGCGCAGCAAGACGCCGGCATTCGGTCGTCACCCGGCTATCTTGTGATGGCGTCGCACTTTTACTCCGACCCGGAACGCTTCGCGCTGTTCGAGGACGGCATCGCCGCAGCCTCGGGCTCAGCACACCTGTTGTGGACTGCTGTCGGCGCTTGCGTCAATCGATACGACGCGATCCTGTGCCCGAATCTCGGACGCTGGACGGACCGATTGCTGGCGCTGGACAGCGAAAACGCGTTGGCCTGGGCGCTCGCCGGGCACGCCTATCTTGAACGAGGGCGCGACGTGGATGCGTTGCAGGCATTCCGGCGGGGCGCAGTCAGCGGCACAGTGAATGACTACCGATTTGAAGACATCGAAGCAGCGATGACGGCGGTTGCATCCCTCGGCGGCTACAGCGAGGCCATGGCCTACACGATCGCCACCGGATACGCGGCCGCATTCGCGCATCCGATCAGCCACTTCGCCGTGTGCCGGGAAAAAACCGACCAGAGTGCCGACTGGGCAGAGGCATGTCTTGCGCTCGGCCAGACCATCGAACGGCACGCGATGGATTACTTTAACCGTGGTGTCGGTCGGCGACTGCAGTGGCAGGCGCGCGTGGCGCGTGGCGAGGATCCAGGCGATGGGCGGCTGCTGGCGCCGAACGCTGGCGAATCCTATTTACCGACCGGCCTTGAGACAGAGACGCTGCGCTACCCGGATTCGCTGGCGATATTCCTGCAGGCGTATCGCCACGCCGGCGAAATTCGCGCTTTCGAGA
Source organism: Pseudomonadota bacterium (assembly GCA_039025835.1). GTDB lineage: Bacteria > Pseudomonadota > Gammaproteobacteria > Steroidobacterales > Woeseiaceae > UBA1847. The sequence continues at coordinate 6,086 of JBCCNM010000024.1, forward strand.
TACTGCTGACGGTGAATGCGGACCGCCGGGCCAACGGCTACAGGGTCGAGTGCGGCGATATCCGCAACTACTGAAACCCCAGGCGGCCCCGCTTGTTGGACAGACGATTGACCATACCCCAAACGATCGTCTCCCAGTTCGATGAGTCCACGGGCGCTGAGGCCTTCATCGTGTCCATGTACATGAGGTAATCCGTCAACACATGTTCCAGCTTGACGGATTCGAGCTCCTGGCGACTCAGGTATCGCATGTGCCAGGACGGGAAACGGCGCGTCCTCAGATTGTCTTCAACGACCTGGTGCAGCATCCGGTGCCGGACATCGGCACGAATCGACGTCATCAGCCCGTCGATGACGTCTTCGTCGCCCTCGACATACTGGACGAACCTGTCCTTCTCAAAATACAGGTAGCCCGAGACGCCCAGCTCGAAATTTCGCGCGCCGGCATCGGCAGCGAGGCTTTCGAGGCTCATGTTGTCGAAGTACATCTGGGCTTCGCTGACGTATACGATTCCGCGCAAAACACCCTCCCCGGTGTCGTCGCGCCCTCACACGACGATAACCCCGCCACCGTACGCCCCGTCACTCCGACCCGCAAGTCGGTGGCGCTTTTATGCCGTCAGCAGCTCTGCGAGATGCCCGGTTTTTACGTAGATCAAGGCACCTTCCTCGCCGGTGAAGGGCTCATGCCGGCTCAAGTGCGGACTGCGCAGCCAGCTACCTGCTTCATAGCTGCCGTGTTCGTCATTGAAACGGCCGTCAATGACGAATATCTCCTCGCCTCCCCAGTGCTGGTGGCTGGAGAACCGGGTGTTCGGTGCCCAGCGCACCAGCGCGACATTTTCGTGCTCAAAGTTGTGCAGCGGCAGGACGCTGAGGCCTGGTACCAACCCCGGAGACCAGGCGGCCCGATTGGTTTGGATGGCTATCTGCTCAGTATCGCCCGCACTAAACTGGTGCAGCTTGACGAAGATCAGGGCACCTTCGGCACCGATCCGCGGGCTGTGAGACGTTCCTATCGGGTTTCTTAGATACGTGCCGGCGGCATAGGAACCGTTCTCATCAGCAAATTTACCGTCCAGGACAAGGATTTCCTCGCCGCCACCGTGTTCGTGGCTCGGGAATCGACTGTTCGCTTCGTATCGAACCAGGGATATCGCACGCGCAACTTCGTCGCCGACGCGATCGAGCATCATTCGGTCAACGCCGGCGGCCGGGGACGGGACCCAGCGATAATCGTCGGGCCGCACAACCACCCGTTCATCAAAGTTTGCGTTCAATCGCATCCTGCATCTCCTGTTTTTCAATCCTGGCGAGTCGATCGGTAGATCGTCCGTTAGCTCGATATAGTTCTATCTTGTTATAGACAAGTAGTTCGGAAAATAACGTTCATTAATAGTTATTTAAAAGACTACGTCTATCTCTTGATAGACAAAATTAGTCAAAGACCGTGGTATTTGTCTACCTAATGATAGGCAGATTACGCACGCGAGCGCGCGATTTCAATAACTATCTATCAATTGATAGATAATGGTGATTTTTCTGTTACTATTTCGCTTTCTATATATCTAGTGGTAGATAACTATGACGTCAGACAAAGCACGCCAGATTGAGGATGTCGCCGAAGCCAGAATACGCACAGGTGGCTACAGGGCGTTCTCGTTTCGCGAGATCGCCAGCGAGATCGGCATCAAAAGTTCGAGCGTTCACTACCACTTCCCCACCAAGGTCGCGCTAGCGGCGCGAGTGGCCTCTCGCTACACCGATCGTTTTATGGAGCGCCTCGGCGACCCCTGGCAGGGCGAAACAGTTGACCTGCTGGGCCGTCTGGTCGGTGCCTTTCGCGACGCGCTGCGTGAGGACGGGAAAATGTGCTTATGTGGCGCCCTCGGTGTGGAATCTGCGGATCTCCCGGACGAGGTCGCGGCCGAAACACGCCGTTTTTTTGGAAAAACGATCAACTGGCTTGAAACCGTGTACGGCCGCGCCGCCAATGGCACGTCCCGGGACGAAAACCGTGCCAAGGCGATACGGCTGCTCGCGCTACTCGAAGGCGCCCTGCTCATCGCACTGGCTTTGCGCGACGACAGCCTCTACGACCTCGCTACGGCGAAGATTCCTCGCTAGGTGGCGCCTGCAGCCGCTCTTCGACCACGCCACGCAATCGCGTCAAACCGCCACGTGTTCCGTAAGTGATTGAATCCTCGACACTTGCACCCTCCTGGCGCTTGGCCAGTGCGAGCAACGCGCCGACGCGATTGCCGCTGCCGCAATGCAGTAAAACCGGGCCCTCGGAAGCGTCGATCAGCCGGGTCAGCTCCGCCGCGGTCGCATAATTTATCTGCGCAGCGGACTCAATCGGCAGCTGCACGTAGTCCATTCCCGCCGCTGCCACCGCAGCGTCCTCGTCGATGCCGCGGTTTTCCCGCGCTCCACGAAGGTCGATCACCGTCGTGTAGCCCGACGCCGCGAACACGGCCAGCGCCTCCTCGTTCGGTTGTCCGGACACGGTAATGCCGTCGACCGGTGTGACCGAATCCGCCGCTATGACGTCGGCAATCTGTACTTTGAGCGTATCCGGCGCCGGCGGCTCAGCCAGGCATGTTGATCCGAAAAATGCCAATAATATTATTAGCTTTTTCAATATTTTATCCTTTTATTTTAAAGTTATACCTGATGTAAATATCAACCCCTTCTCGTGCACATCCAGCGAGATATCGAGGCGGTCATAAGCATCGGCCATCGCGTCCATCAGCGCGGCAGTCGTGTCCAGATCGATCGTGTCCTGTTGCTGGGCGACCGGCATCATATCGGACATCAGCGCAAAATAAGCGCCGGCATTGAAGTCGAAATGCGTGAGCGGAGCATCTCTGTTGGCCTGCAGGGCCATGAGCTTCGACAGACGTTCCTGAGCCTCGCTGCCCAAAGACAGACTGAGACGTTCGTCCGTCATTGCAACCCAAAGCGGCATGCCGGTCGGATTCAATACACCGTCGGGAATTTCGCGTAGTTCACCGTCCTGCTTGAGACCCAGTTCGGCGAAGCCCGGCACGAACAGCGCCCCCATCGCGGTCAGGCTTTCCGGATTTTTCATGGCCAGAATGACATCGACTTCCGCTGACTCGGGCGGCTGTTGCTGCATCAGTTGCTGGACATCGATACCGTCCACACTCATGTACATGCCGCGGAGATCGTAAAGCGTCGGCGGCAGCGGCTGGCGGTTCAGGAATGCCTGCGCCTGGTCGATTGCTTCATTACCGTTGGCGAGGAATTCGCACTCGAAAGGGCTCTCCGCCATCTCGGCGAGCCGATTCTCGACAAATTTCCGGGCAACCGACGCATCGAAGCTGAATCCGCCGCTGAACAACGCCGTCGCAGACTGCCCCAGGCCGGGCACAGCAGCCGTCAGGCCCTGCAGGTCAGACGCCAGCGCGTCGCGAAGTACCACCACCATAGAACCCTCGACCGCAGCGGCGTCCGCTCGGGTAACGCCAACCGCAACGCGCGGCACATTGCCAACCGCCGAGCGAATCTCGGCGCGGCACGCGTCGGTCAGAGCCTCCGGTTGCTCGCCGGCGAGGTTGCCGAGAAGCCCGCCGGGGTCAAACACGCCGTCAATGAAGCGCAAGGTGTCCATGAAGCCCATCCCCTGCGGCATGAAGCCGAATTCACCGGCGATGGCGGCCAACTCACCGGATTCCGCCATGTTTTCGGATGGTGCAGTGATGCCGAGTTGCGCGGACAGCGACTCATCGCTGGCGTCCGCGTGACTGACCGTCACAACAAGGCTGGACCCGGACGTTACCCAAATGAGCCGAACGCCGTCAAAGTCGAAGTAACTGTAGTCAACGTCGCCTAACGTGCTCTGTTCTGCCTCGAAATCAAAAGCAGTCTCGAGGTTTGCAATGATCTCAGCCAGCGCATCGGGGTCGTTCAGACCGGCGCGAAAAACCGGCACCAGGTCGATATCGTAGACCGCATAGGGAGCGACAGGATCGATGCCGATTCTTTCCATCCCGCCCGGTGAGGACAGGTCCTGGGCCAGTTCCACCAGTTGCCGGATAGCTTTCGCCGCCTCCTCGTCGTCCGGCATCACCTCCGCGAGCTCACCCATCATCGCCTGGTTGTGCGCCAAAGCGGCTGCATTGACCGCCGCAAACCGCTCGGTCAGCTCGTCTGGCATGGGTTCGAGGCGCACGTAGGCGTACGCGCTGTCCGCGGGGATGTACTGAAGAATGCCGCTGTCATCTTCAAACACGGCCACATCGTCGGACGATCTGTCGCAGCCGGCGAGCAGAACGGCGAACATGGCCAGCGCCGCGCGAAGAATCGATGGTTTCATAATGACTCCTGGTCTTGGCGCGTCGAGCGCGCGGGAATCATCAGAAAGGCGAGTAAAGAGCTGTCAGGTGTCGCGGTCTGCGCCGCTATTCAGCCACGATAGCCAAGCCGATTGCGGATGTCGAGCGCCTTTACGCTTGCCAGCCGGTCGAATCGCCCTACACTGCCGCCATGGACTGGACGCTACGGGACGCCACATCCGCCGATTTGGCGGACGTGCAGCTGCTGAACGAGGCGGTCACACCGGCGGTCAACAGCCTGGATCTGAAGGAGCTGGGCTGGTTTTTGCAGCATGCCAGCTACTTTCGGCTCGTGCGCAGCGATGCCGGCGAACTGTTGGCCTTCCTGATTGGCATCGAGGAAGGGCGTAATTACCGCAGCCTGAACTACCAGTGGTTTTCACAGCGATATACGCGCTTCGCCTACGTTGATCGCATTGCCGTCGCCACGACGGGCCGACGACGGGGGCTGGCCACGGTGCTGTACGAAGATTTTATTGCCCGGATCGCGTCGAAATCCGGACGACTGGTCTGCGAAGTCAATACCCGGCCCCGGAACGAGGCTTCCCTCGCCTATCACGAATCCCTCGGATTCACCGCGGTGGGCACCCAATGGACCGAAAACAACACCAAGGAAGTGGTGCTGCTCGAACGGTCACTGACGCAAGGAATCAACGATGAGTGAGACAAAACGGGACATCATCGTCTGGGGCGCCACCGGGTTCACCGGCGCGCTGGTCGCCGAGTACCTGCTGGCCAGCTACGGTGTCGGGGGCGAATTAAACTGGGCCGTCGCGGGCCGCAACCGGGACAAACTGGAAGCGTTGCGTCAGCGACTGGGGCCAAATGCGGACAAACTTCCGATCATTGTCGCCGACAGCATGGATTCGGAGTCGATGCGCTCCGTCGCCTCACAAACTCGCGTCATGCTGACCACGGTCGGGCCTTACGCAAAATACGGCACAGCGCTGCTTGAGGCCTGCGTCGAAGCCGGCACCGACTACTGTGACCTGTGTGCCGAGGTGCAATGGCTGCGCCGCATGATGGACAAACACCAGGCACGGGCCCGGGAAACCGGTGCTCGCCTGCTGCATTGCTGCGGTTATGACTCGATCCCGAGCGATATCGGCACCTGGTTTTTGCAGAACCACGCGAAAAAGCGCTTCGGTGAGTACTGCTCGAGTGTCACGATGGTCGTCAAAGCCGCACGCGGAGGCGCCAGCGGCGGGACCGTGGCGAGCATGGTCAACATCATCAAGGAGACGCGGGCGGATCGTGATGCCGCCCGATTCGTCGCCATGCCCTACAGCCTGAACCCGCCGGACAGGCGCGATGGTCCGAGGGTCAGGGACCAGTCCGGGCCGGAATACAGCGAGCTGTTGAAATCCTGGACGGCGCCGTTTGTCATGGCGATCAGCAATACCCGCATCGTTCGTCGCAGCAACGCGCTGGCCGACTTTATCTACGGCAAAGACTTCGTCTACCGCGAGACCATCACGACGGGCCGTGGGATCGGTGGCTGGTTCAAGGCGTTCGTGATCTCTGCCGGTATCGGCAGCATCCTGCTCGGCGTTGCATTCTCGCCCACACGCGCGCTGCTGACGCGGTTCGTGTTGCCCAAACCCGGTGAAGGCCCGGACGCCGAGGCTCGCGCGAATGGCTTTTTCAAGCACGAGTTCACCGGCATTGCGAGTGACCATCGCCGTTTACGTGTTCGCGTTACCGGAGACCGAGACCCGGGTTATGGCTCGACGAGCAAAATGCTCGCCGAAACCGCGGTGTGCCTGGCGCAGGACGAGAGACCCACCGGAGGCGGATTCTGGACGACGGCAACGGCTGTAGCCGAGCCGTTGCATGAACGGCTGGTCCGAAACGCCGGATTGACGTTCGACGTCATCGACGACTAGCTACTCCCAGAAGGCCTCTTTGGTGTATTTCTCACCGCTTTGAATGCGGATATTGAGCCGGTTGGACGGTGACGCGATCGGACAGGTCGAGAAGTCGTTAAAAGCGCACGGTGGACTGTAAGACTGGTTGAAATCCAGCACCGTATTCCCGTCGGCGTCCGGTGCGTCGGTATACACAAAGCGACCCGCCGGGTAGGTTTCGTCACCGTTGGTTCGATCACCAAAAACCAAAAACAGCCGATCACCGGACAGGTAAGCATCTAGGCGGTGCGTGACATCATTGATCGTGAATTCGAGTCGCCCCGGTGACGTCGGGTTGTAGCCCAGTCCTTCGATGACCGTGTTCACGTTCAGCACCCGCGGCTCGTCAAACGGGATCAGGCGGGCCGTAACGCGGTAGGTGTCATCGACCGGAAAGTAGTCGAAGAACTGCAATTCGTTGAGTGCCGGGTGGGCGAAATCCCGCAGCCGAACGCCGACCTTGCCCTCGCGATTGATCACTGTCCATGCCAGCGAGCGATAGCTGACGGTGACTGCGGAATCGTGGCTATCGTCCACCATCACCAGCGTGTCGACGGGCTCGCCTTCGTACAGCACACCGGGCTCGTCGACGGTCATCGTGACCACGCCGTCGAGCAGTGAAAACCGGCCCAGACGTGACGGTGCGACAGCGGGAAACACCAGCGTGTTGTCCGCCGACGACCCGAAGGAACTTTCACCCTCTTTCAGCCAGAACAATCCGGACAGATTGAGATAACCGTCGACGGCTTTCAGGCGCTGCATCCGACCGTCACGCCAGTCGTCGATCTGGGCACGGTAGTCCTCACCGGGTTCACCGGCGAACGCCAGCGACGCCAGGCCGGTGGTCGCGAGCATCGCGAATCTGTTCATGCTGTGCTTCTCCGTTTCAGCGGCTAGCGTATTATGCGGCCGGTGACTGACTCAGACCTGACTTTTCGCGAACTCGTTCCCGACGACTTTCTCGATGCGCTGGATGAGGCCGGCTTCGCCTGCGACGGACGCCTGCTGGCCCTGAACTCCTACGAAAACCGCGTCTACCAGGTCGGCATCGAGGACGACGCACCGATCGTCGTCAAGTTCTACCGTCCCAACCGCTGGAGTGATGCGTCGATTAACGAAGAACACCGCTTTGCCTTCGAGCTGGCAGAGCAGGATTTTCCGATCGTCACGCCGCTGACCGTCAAAGGCGAGACTCTGCTGCACGTCGACGACTTTCGCTTCTCGGTGTTTCCGCGGCGCGGCGGCCGTTCGCCGGAATTGGATGATTTCGACACACTCGAACAACTCGGCCGACTGGTTGCCCGTGCCCACCTCGTCGGTGAGCACGGTGATTTCGACCATCGTCCTGGCATCGACGTCGACAGTTACCTGATCGAACCGAGCGACTACCTGCTCGACAACGACTTTATCCCGACTGAGCTGGCCGGCAATTACGAGCAACTTGTCGAGCAACTGGGCAACGGAGTCGATCACTGCGCAGCGCGCAGCGGCGAGTACGACGTGCTGCGACTGCACGGCGATTTCCACCCGGGCAATGTGCTGGTGAATGATGACCGCTTTCACATTGTCGACCTGGATGATTGCCGCTCGGGTCCGGCGGTGCAGGATCTGTGGATGTTCCTGTCCGGCGAGCGCCTGGAACAGCAGCCGCAGCTCGAGGCCCTGCTCGACGGTTACCAGCAGTTTCGGCCCTTTAACGCCCGAGAGCTGCACCTGGTTGAAGCGCTTCGAAGCCTGCGCATCGTCCATTACGCGGGCTGGCTTGCGCGCCGCTGGGACGACCCCGCATTCAAGCGCGCATTCCCCTGGTTCAATACGCAACGCTACTGGGATGAACACATACTGACGCTCCGGGAGCAGGTTGCCGCCATGCAGGAACCCCCCCTGGAATGGCGACACTGGCGCTAGAATTTATCTCAGATGTTTTCTAGTTTTATTGTAAATATTGCTGTTTTTTATAGATTTTTATCAGGCTAAATTGTTCTTTCAGACGATCGGGCACCCGGCATGCAGCGTTGACCGAAAACCCCACATACGAATGCTTACAAACGGGTATTTGCATCACCCCTGACGGCCCACTACAGTCGACGGGGTCGGTGAGTCGCGCGAAACTTGCGCGCCATCCGGCGGTCTGAATCGGAACTTCCTCTACTGCGGGGTCACGTGACAGCCACACGACGCACAACCTTAGCCCTCCTTGCCACGCTTACACTGTCTGCGTGTGGCGCCAGTGTCGAGCTCGACTCGCCGACTTTCCCGACCCCGCTGGTCGAACCCATCGATATGCACGTCGGCTTGCGATTGTCCGACGACATGTACGATTTCTGGTACGAAGAAGACGTGCTCGGCAAGGAGACGTGGTCGGTCGACATGGGCGACGCGAACGCGATGATGTTCAAGCAGCTGTTCGGCCACATGTTCACCCAGGTGACGCATCTCGAAGAGAATGACAACCCGGCCGACTGGCCTATCGATGCACTGGTTGAGACCAACATCGACAAATTCGAATTCTCGGTCCCCCAGCAAACCGGCAACGATGCCTACGCGATCTGGATTCGTTACCGCCTGAAGGTCTACGACCCGGCAGGCGATGTCATCGGAAACTGGGCGGTCAGTGCCTACGGCAAGAGCGAGAAAGGCGGCATCGGCTCGGGCGACAACGCGATGGAGAATGCCGCCCTGCTCGCGATGCGCGATGCGGCTGCGCTGATGATAATGAAGCTCGATCGCGAAACCGGCATCAGCCGGCTTGCCAAGGGCAACGCGGACGACGAGACCCAGCCCGCCGTCACGAAAGCCGCCAACGAAACCGAAGACGCGGCGTAGTAACCCACGGAGAAACGGACCCCCATGATTGCCAGACTGACCCGAATCGCTGTCGCCACCCTGACCATGATCACGCTGTCCGGCTGCGTCACGGCCCGCATGCAGGACAATCGGGAAGGCTTTACCGGCATCAGCGAGGGCGAGTCGGTGGTCATTATGGCCCGCAGCTATCACCTGGGTAACAAGACCGAGGACAAATACCTGACCTGCGTCGAGCAGGCGCTGGCACGCGGATCTGAAGGACTGCGGGTCATCCCGCACCGCGAGTTCGTCGACTCCCTGTTCCCGTGGTTTGAACCGAGGACCGCACCGGCCGAAACCAAGGGTCTGTCGAAGCTGATGTCGCGCCCGGGCGTTGCCGAGCGCATCAATGACAAAGGTGTGCGCTACATCATCTGGCTCGACGGCGACACCGAACGTGTCGCCGGCGGTGGCTCATTGTCCTGCGCGGCCGGCCCCGGTGGCGGTGGCTGCTTCGGCTTCGCCTGGTGGCAAAACGACGCCGACTACAACGCCTCCGTTTGGGATCTCAAAGGTCTCGAATCTGCCGGCTCTGTGACGGCCGATGTCAGCGGCACCTCGTTCCTGCCCGCGCTGGTAGTCCCCATTCCGCTGATCGCGAGAACCCAGAACGCGGCCTGCAAGGGACTGGCCGACCAGCTCAAGACCTTCATCGTCGCCGACCCGACGACATAGACCCCGGCCAGGCTCGGCGCCCGCTGACGACGGCGGGCCGACAATGGCGTAACATCAGCGCGCCCTCAAGTCGCCTTTGGGTTTATGGATCAGAAAAAAGACCTAGAAGTCATTCTTCGCTCGCGTACCCCGCTCGTCGTCATCGAGACCAAAGACGAGGCCCGTATTCTGGAGATGCTGCGCTCGGCAACGACGGGCTCCATCGGCGGGGACTACACACCGTTGTTCCGCTGGACCATCACAGACGGCCTGCAGCGCGTCGACATCGACCTGGCGCCGCAGCTCATCAATTCGGAACCCACGGACGTGCTGAAACACATCCGCGCTGTGACCAAGCCCGGTATTTACGTCCTGCTGGATTTTCACCCGTTCCTCGACGACCCGGTGCATGTCCGGCTGATCAAGGACATCTGTATCCGCTACAAGCAAACGGCTCGTCGGCTTGTGCTTATCTCACACGCGGTTCGCCTGCCGAGTGAGCTCGAGTCATTTAGCGCACAGGTCGATATTGCATTACCTACCGAGCCCGAACGTCGCCGAATCATTGAAAAAGTCGCCTCTGAATGGACGGAAGAAAATCCGGGCACTCGCGTGCAGGCCGATCCCAAGGCGTATGACCTGCTGGTGAAAAACCTTGCTGGCCTGACCTACGGTGACACCAAGCGACTCGCCCGGAACGCGATCTTTCTGGACGGTGCCATCAGCAAGAGCGACCTGCCTGATGTCATGCAGGCGAAATACGATCTGCTCAACCAGGCGGGCTCACTCAGCTTTGAATACGACACGGCCAAATTCAGCGAAGTGGGCGGCCTCGACAACCTGAAAGACTGGTTGCAAAAACGCCGCGCTGCATTTCGCGACGAGAACGGCGCGGCTCACCTCGATGTGCCGAAGGGCATCTTGCTGATCGGCATCCAGGGCTGCGGCAAGAGTCTCGCCGCGAAATCCACAGCGGGTGGCTTTGGTGTGCCGATACTGCGCCTCGACTTCGGCCGCTTGTACGATAAGTACCACGGTGAAACGGAACGAAAGCTGCGTGAGGCGCTAAAGACGGCTGACACCATGCAACCCTGCGTGCTGTGGATCGATGAAATCGAAAAAGGTCTGGCCGGGCGCGGCGGTGAAACCGGAACGACACAGCGCGTGTTGGGCAGCTTCCTGACCTGGATGGCCGAAAAACAAACCCGGGTGTTTGTCGTTGCCACCGCCAATGACATCAGCCAGCTACCGCCCGAGCTGGTCCGCAAAGGTCGCTTTGACGAGATCTTCTTCGTCGACCTGCCGGACAGCCCGACACGCGCCACGATTCTCAGTATTCACCTGAGCCGCCGCGACCAGGACCCAAGCGCCTTCGACCTCGTGAGCCTCGCGGACGCGTCAGAGGGATTCTCCGGCGCCGAACTCGAACAGGCGGTAGTCGCTGCGTTTTACACAGCGCACGCGGCCGAAAGGCCACTGGAAACCGCGCATGTTCTCGAGGAAATACAACGCACTCAGCCGCTGTCCGTGGTTATGCATGAACGTGTTGCCGAACTTCGGCAATGGGCCCGAGGACGTACCGTCTCCGCCGGTTGATTTGACGTAATCCACGACGTCAGTGCCCCGGTCTGCGGCTACACCGTGCTACCATGCGGGCATGGCTAATGAGAACAACAACATCAATGAATTAGCTGGCGACGAAGACCCGACCTCCGAGCTGGAATCACCGACCTGGCGCAAACCCGACATCGTGGTCGAGCGAGCCACCCTCGAGGTCGAAGCGAGCACGATGGACTTCGCCGACGTGCCGTCTGCCCGAATACCGGACCGGCAGCGACGTGGCCAGCAAAAACTGCACTTTGAACTCGAGCAACAAGCCGCACTGTTACGCGGACTCAAGGCCGAGTCGAGTGCTCGCGAAGAAATCATTGCTGACCTGCAGACGGAGCTCGACGAACTTCGCGCGGACGCGCAGCGCAACAAAGACAACCTGAAGAAATCTCGCGAGTCCTATCGTGAGGCTAAACGCGAGATTCGCGAGCGTAACGAGGAAAGCCGCCGACTGTCTCGCGAACTCGACGAGCAGCGCGCGAGCATCGCGCAATACAGCGACAGCATTCAGTCAGACCAGGCCCGGCTCACCGAACTTCGAAGTGAGCTAAGTGATCGCGACGAGCAGATTCGCAAACTGCAGTCGGAACTCAAGCAGCAGGTTTCCGAAAACAGTGACTACGGCCTGGACCGACTGCACAAGCATGAGTTGGCGACCATGGAAGCCCAGCTGCAACGCTCAGCACGACATGCCGACGATCTCCGCCAACAGCTGCAGGAATTGATCGCACGCGATGAGCAACGCGGTGATGCCGAAGGACATATCAAGCGCAACCTCGACGAGTCGCGTTCACTTGCCCGTCGGTTGAAGGAGCAGCTCGACGAGTCACAGTCTGAAGTCGACGAACTCCGTTCCGATATTGAGCTCATTGCCGGTCGGCACACCGATGAGATTCGGGCTTTGCGCACGGCCCTCGATTCGAGCAACGAGACGCTGACTCAACAGCAGCTGATCAACGAGCAGCTCGCATCGGATCTTGTCGACACGCGCAACTTCAAACAGGATCTCGAACAGATGCTCACGGACAATGAGCAAACAGCGCAGCAGACGATCAAGACACTTGAGAAAGAGCTTCACGCCGCACGAGGTCGCATCGAACACGCTGAAGAAAAGCTCGAAACCAAAAATGACGCCATCAACTGCCTGCTGGCAGAACTGGCTGCAAAACGCGCCGAAATCCCCGCCGAACCGAGTGGCGACGTACTGGTGGAGGAGATCGAGGGTTACGGTAGTTTCAGCGAACCGCCCGTTCACCTGGTTGACAGTGACCGGGTCCGCCGCTTTCTTATCGGTGAGGTTGACGGCCAGGAGGTCCAGTTTCCACTGTTCAAGGGCCGTGTAACCATCGGTCGCACGCAAGTCAACGACATTCAGCTGTCGGCGGATTACATCAGTCGCCGGCACGCCGTGATTGTCACCGACGGTGACGTCGCCCGGATCATTGACTGGGGCAGCCGCAACGGCGTCCGCGTCAACGGGGCGCGTGTTACGGAACACTTCCTGAACAGCGGCGATCGGGTCACGATAGGCACCTTCGACTTCGTATACGAGGAAAAGCGCCGCGTAGACTGACCGCTCGATTTGTGAGCATGTTCACGGACATAAATGCGTCGGACCACTAGGATTACCAGCCTTGGTTGAAGGGATTCGACACCATGCTCGAGAGCGCGGCAGGCAGCAAAAACGACGTAGACCACAAGGACGACACGGGCCACAAGGCCGTTGTGCTGCGCAAGATCTGGCTGCCGAAACTCGTCTACGACTGCCTGCCCTACTTCTATCTCGTGTCAGGAATCGCTGCGCTGTTCGCGACGCTGTACATCAACCAGTGGTTCTGGGTGGTACCGCACTATCTGCTTTTCTCTGCCGCATGCCTGCACCTCGCGATTGTCGTCTTCCGGCGCCGCCTCAAGAATCGATCTTGACCGCGGGCCCCAGCTCATAAACCATAGGCCCCCTTTCGCCTCGGGGCCGCGGCTTGAAGAACAAGATCGTTAACGAAATCGCGCTATTTGCCGCGTTTCTTTTTGCTGGATTCCTGATCCTGCCGTTTGCTGTCTATCTTGTCGGCAGCGTCGTTTTCGGCGATTACTCCGGTGGCTACGGTGAGTTTTTCGGGCGTCTGAGCGGTGGTCTGGTCAGTGGTCACTGGCCTACCTGGTTTCTCATACTCTCTCCCTATCTGCTACTGCAGATCGTCAGGCTGAGTCTTTTCGGCTTGCGAAGCACTCGCTGAGTTGTGAACCCGGTCACGGTCCTGAGCGGACCTGTCCGGTATCACAGGAAGTAGCACCTGCGTTATGTTAGCCGGCAAGTATTTAGCGGTCTGGACTATCTAGAATTACGCCTGAGAGCCACCCTTTGTCAGACATGATCAACTGGATCAAAAAACTACTGGGCTTGAGCGCCGAAGCCGAAACGCCGGAGCCGATGGACCTGCTTCGCAAGACGGGTTCCTTTCGACCGCTCGAACCGACGGTTACCGCGCCGCCCAAGGCCGAAAAGCCCGCGTCAGAATCGCTGGAGATCGCCACGCATGTCGAGGGCCAGATTGAAGATGGCGGGCCGGGCAAGAATGTACTGGTCCGCAAACGCTTCGTCCGTGAGGACACCGGTACACACGAAACCCTGACCATCCTCGATGACTCGCTCGTTGAAACCGACGAGGCGGACGGCATCGACCCCTACAACACGGGCCAGTTCGACCGCTCAAGGAACTGGGATTCACGCTTCCGGAAGTAGACCGGCGGCTGGTTTAAAGCCCCGATCCAGCGTGCTACGCTGGCAAAAAACCAAGGCTTCGCCATGCCCCTCAGTGTCAGCATAGACCTCGATGACGAGGCGCTTAAACACTTCCAGCTCATCATGCGCCAGGCGCGCAGCACGCAGGCTCACGTTGCCCCGGAGGAAGTCATCGCCGGTGCCGAGGAGCTGATTCGGACCGTCCGGGAAGCCGGTGCCCCGGAGTTTGTAGAGCAACGTCTCGTCCTTCTCGAACAGATGATCAGCATGTTGTCCGATATCGACTGGCGTTTGCCGGAAGACGAAGCGGACCGTGTTTTCAATGCACTCACCTACTTCGCTGAACCCGAGGACCTGATCCCGGACAACATTCCGGCGCTCGGCTACCTCGATGACGCGATTATGATCGAACTGGTATCACGAGAATTGGGCCACGAAATCGAGGCGTATCGGGATTTTTGCGATTTCCGTCAGCAGCGACAAGATCGGCAGAACGGCGATCGTGCGAGTCGTGAAGACTGGCTTGCCGCGCGTCGCGAGGAATTGCAGAGCCGGATGCGAAAGCGCCGACGCGCCTCACCAGCCAACGTTGCACGTCGCCTGTTTTCACAGGGTTGCTGACCGACGCTACGGACAGTAATTACGGCCAGTAGTAAAGGCCCGTGGCGTAGATGCCAAGAAGCGTGATGCCGAGTGCGGCGAAGCGCGCGGGATGCTCTTTCATCAAGGAATAGAAACTCAGGGCCGATACGATGGTCATAGCTGTGAAGATAGCGAGACTCTCGGACAGTGTTTCGAACTCGCTGTCTATCCTCGGATACTCGTCTCCCAACACGTAGAACACGATCAGCACCATCATGAGGCTGATCGAGATGGCGAGGCAGGAACCGAGAATGATGGCGTTAATGGCTGCCAGTGGACGCATTTTTTACAGATTGGATAAAACTGATTGTATTAAAAAGAAATAACTAGTGGTTGCGCCCTTGATCGAGGGACAGCTCGCCACTAGCCTAGGTCGAACGTTGGCCGCATTTTACGAGACTTGCTGGAGAGAAGCTTGAAGAATCGTGTAACTCGTCGTTTCCCCCTCGCCGCCCTGCTGTTTGCGCTGGCAGCGCCGACAATCGCCGCCGACACCGGCATCGACTACAGCAGCGACGACCTGCAGCCGGAAATGCGGCACGAGGAGATCGCAGCCCTCGTGACACAATTCATGCAGAAATCACACTATCTGCATGTCTCGGTCAATGACGAATTGTCGTCACGCATGCTCGACAAGTATCTCGAATCGCTGGACGGCAACCGTATGTATTTGCTGCAGAGCGATATCGAGTATTTCGAGACCTATCGGGACCAGCTCGATGATCTCGTAAAGGGCAAACCGCTTGATCCGGTGTACGAGATGTTCAAGGTCTACCAGACCCGTGTGCGCGAACGTCTCGATTTCGCGATTACTCAGCTCGAATCCGAGCCGGATTACACGATCGACGAGGAGTATCGCTTCGACCGCTCGGAATCTCCGTGGGCTGCCTCAGAAAACGAACTGAATGAAATCTGGCGCAGGCGCGTCAAGAGCGATGCGCTTCGCCTCGTGCTCGCCGAGAAGGAATGGGACGGCGAAGGCGGCATCCGTGAGCTGCTTACCAAGCGTTACAAGCGCTTCCTGAAGCGCGTCGAGCAGGTCAAGTCCGATGACGTGTTTGAAACCTTCATGCAGGCTTTCGCCCACACGCTCGACCCGCACTCCAGCTATCTGTCGCCGCGGAATTCCGAGGAGTATCGCATTCAGATGAGCCTGTCCTACTTCGGTATCGGCGCGTCGCTGCAGTCCGACGATGACTACGTGCAGATCATCAACATCATTCCGGGCGGTCCGGCGTCGATCGACGGCAAACTCAAACCCAACGATCGCATCACCGGCGTCGCCCAGGGTGAAGACGGCAAGATGGTCGACGTCGTTGGTTGGCGATTGGACGACGTGGTGGACTTGATCCGCGGACCGGCACAGAGCGTGGTTCGCTTGCAGATCATCCCGGCCGGTGCTCTGCCCGGCGCCGGCTTCAAGGAGATCGCGCTGACACGCAACCAGGTGAAACTCGAGGAGCGTGCGGCAAAGAGCGAAATCGTCACGATTCCACGCGACGGCCGCGACTGGCGCATCGGTGTCATCGAAGTGCCGAGCTTCTACCGCGACTATCGTGCCCTCAGCAAGGGTGACAAGGACTTCACGAGCACAACCCGTGACGTCAAACGGCTGATCACAGAACTTGAGGAATCCGGTATCGATGGCCTGGTCATCGACCTGCGCAATAACGGCGGCGGTCACCTGACGGAGGCCACAGCCCTGTCCGGCTTGTTCATCGATAACGGCCCGGTCGTGCAGCTTCGCGCGCACACGGGCCGCATCAGTCGACTGGATGATCCGGACCCGGTATCCCGTGTGTATTACAACGGACCGCTGACGGTCCTCGTCAATCGCTTTTCAGCGTCCGCCTCGGAAATATTTGCGGCAGCCATCCAGGATTACGAACGTGGCGTTGTGGTCGGCCAGCAAACCTTTGGCAAAGGCACCGTTCAAAACCTGTACTCGCTGGATCAGTACCTGAACCCGGAAGGCGACAAAGGCCACGGCCAGCTGACACTGACGATCGGCAAATACTACCGCGTGACAGGCGAGACTACGCAGAACCTCGGCGTGTCTCCGGATATCGCGCTGCCCTCATCGATCGACGCAACGCTGGTCGGCGAGAGCGTCCGCGACAGCGCTTTGCCGCCGGACAAGATCACGACCACACGTTTCAAAGCCGGCCAGCCGCTGGATCAGACCATCGAGACGTTAACCGCGTCGTACACAGAACGCGCCGCCGACGATCCCAACTTCCAATACCTCGTCAAGGGAATCCAGGAAGTGGAGGAAGCACGCGCACGCAAGACTCTGTCGCTTAACCTCGAAAACCGTCTGCAGGAGCGCGAGGAAGAATCGGAACGCGCCCTGAGCCGCGAGAACGAGCGACGCCAGGCCCTGGGCCTCGAGCCGCTGGCCAGCCTCGAGGATCTTGATAGCGAGGATCTGCCGGACATTCTGCTCCAGGAAGCAGCGAATATCGCCACTGACATGGCTGAAATCCGCCAGGTCGCTCGCTCTCCGGAGAAGACCGCCCGTCTGGAGACGCGCTAGCAGCACGGCTTGCAGCCTCGATAACCGGTGTTATACTCGGGTATAACACCGGCCAGAGTTTGTGCAACGAATGCCGTACAACAGTGAGCAACGAACGGAAAACGCCAACCTGAAAACTCAGGTCCTGTCCTTGTTGCTGCTGTTTGGCGTCGCCGGTCCGGCATCCGCCGCCAACCTTCACTGCCCGTCTGAATCAAGTGCTCCGCGCGTGCAGACCGTGGATTACACAATAACTCGCGACCGCTCTCCGGAGCACGTCAAGTCGGTGAAAGACCCAGAGACGTTGAAGAAAACCGCGCTGGCTTTGGGCACCGACAGAGACACGACGGTGCTGCGCGACGACTACGTGCAGTCCGACCTCGAACTCCCGGAGCTGGACGATGACGTCACCGACCCGGTGGCGCGCCTTCTGGAACGTCGTTCACTGCAAAAGAATCAACCGGAGTCGAGCACACCCGAAATGAAGTCTGCTTTGCCGGGTGTCGATGCTGAAGCGCTCAGGCTTTTCCGCGAAAAAATGTACCGGACTGATATTTAGCGACTGACGACTTTCGCAACGTCCCAGTAGTTCTCGCCCAAGAGATTGCCGTTTCGCTCCGAAACGCCACCGCTTTCGTTGAACGCGATCACCGTCGACAGAGTCGCCGCCACCGGCACCGCGTCATCATCTTGCATGAACAGTGCCTTGTCTGACAGCAGACGCGCGCGCTGTTGCAACACATCCGCGTAATCCATGATGCTGTCGAACGCGTTCCAGCGTGCCTTGATGTCAGCGAGGATTCGATCACAGTCATCCTTGTTGCCGTACTGAATGGCACCGACACTCTTATCGCCGGATTCCTTCACCAGCGACGCCAGGTTGTCATCATTGAACAGCAGATAGAGCTGCTGGGCGAAGGCCATGATCATGAAGTTGATCGAACGCTTGGCCGCGAGGTCCAGCCCCTGCTGTCCCGGAGGTTCAACCCCCTGCAGTTCCTCGAGTCGGCCAAGTAACTCCCGCTCCTTGGCATCGAGTGCAACTCGGGTCTCGCCCAGTGCGTCGATGCGCTGGTGACACTCCTTGCCTTTGAACAGGCGTTTCAAAAAGCCCATCTCGGTGAGGTGGTTCTGTTCGTCAAGCGTCTGCTCGTCGCATTGCTGGGCCTTCAAGCGCAGCTTACCCAGCATCGACTCGACCTCTCGGGCCTGGCCCGAGCGTCTTGAGTTCCAGGTGTCGAGGAGCTTCTGATGCTGGCGTTTCTCGCGTTGCTGTTTGAGTTGCTCTGCAAAAGCCGCGAGTCGATGTTTGCATCGATTATTCAGCGCGCGTAGCTGGTAGTGCACAGCCACAGAAAAAATCCACTCGGGGTCAATCAGCAGGGACTCGAGATGTTCGAGCTTCTGCTTGTAGCGCTCGGATACGCCCTTTTCCTCATCGATGCGCTTTTTCAGCCTGTGCTGCTGGTTCTGCGCCTCGGCGTAGGACTTTTTCAGCTCCGCACGATTCCAGTACAGGTCGAGCAGCTTGTCGCTGTCCTGTTCCGGTTCCTTGGTGGCGCCGATTGATGCTGCCCGAGTGCTCATAGCGATTTCAGCTTTACATAATCCAAAATCAACGCGCGTTGCGCGTAACTCCGCCAATCTTCTCAGGGACTTATGTTGGAAACTCTGACTGAATCGACAGTTTTTAGCTCAGGTGTCGAGCACCAGGTGGCCCTGCTCGGTCAGGTAATCGAGCCACTAGTTGAGGACGATGTTGCGCCGCCAGCGGATGTCCAGCTCTTCCTTGTGCTCACGTACCAGACGGCGCAGCTCAGCGTGCCGCGGGCGTGGGCCACCGACGCTCATGGCTTCGGCAAGATGACCGTCAAGATACGCGCGAATCCGAACGTCCGGATCGGCGAGCTGACCATCGTCTGATTCGAATCGATAAGTCAGTGCCAGCGTAATGGTGTAGCGGCTGTGTTCGATGATCTCAAGGTACAGATCGCAATCACCAGCAACCCGCGACTTGTAGCATCCGTCGAGACGCTCAAGCTCCGGCACGAGGCGCAGCAGGCGCAGGTAATTGCTCTCGTACAGCGCCATCAGGCCAACGAAGCTGTTTGGCCTGACAATCGTCTGCGGTACGAGTTCTGAATCGAGCAACATGCGCCGAATATAGCACAGCAAATCCGCTGGAAAACGGTCCGAATTCGCAGAAATTCCCGAGGATTGAAACGGTGTTTTCAGGGTCGTACGCGGCGCTCCACACCGGTACTATTGAGAATGCGGCTGGCAATTTCCTCGACGGAAAACGTGGTGGTGTCGACGCTCGCAATCCCGTATTTGCGAAAGATGCCCGCTGCGGCCCGCAACTCGAAGCTCACCTGCCGGGCACTCGAGTAGTTCCCCACATTGCGCCGCTCCTTGCGGATTTCACGCAGTCGGTCTGGCGCGATCGTCAGACCGAACAGTTTCTTGCGCTGTTTGAGAAGAATGTCCGGCAGCGTGCCGGATTCGAGTTCGTCGTCGGTCAGGGGAAAGTTCGCCGCGTAGATGCCGTAGTGCAGCGCCAGATACAGACACGTCGGCGTCTTGCCGGAACGTGAGACACCGAGCAGGATTACGTCGGCGCGTTCGTAGTTGCGTGTCCGTCCCCCGTCATCGTTCGCCATCGCAAAGTTGGTCGCTTCGATGCGCGTCATGTAGGCGTCCATGTCGCTCATTCGATAGGCCTGGCCGGGCACCGGTGACGATTTTTCCTGCAGCTCATCCTCAAGCGATTCGAGAAACGCGTCAAAAATATCGAGATGCATTCCGTCAGAGCCGCGAATGATCTCCCGACACTCACGATCAACCAGCGTAGAAAACACCAGCGGCCGCTCGGCGGCGTCTTTCGCGCGCTCGTTGATCTTCGCCACGGCCTGTGTCGCCTTCTCCTGCGAATCTATAAATGGCAGCGTTATTTGATTAAACTCTTGGCCCCGAAACTGGGTCAGCAAACTGTGTCCAAGCGTCTCTGCCGTCACGCCCGTCTGGTCCGAGATAAAGTACACGGTGCGATTGGTCATCTGCTGGCTTCCTGTCATTTCCTGCGATTGCACCGAACACCGGTCAATACGTCGATTGTCCACGACCAGCACGTCATAACAAGGGAGTAAGTCTTGCAGCATTACGTAAAAAACCTTGCCGAGCTCGGCATGAATGACGTCGAAACGGTCGGTGGAAAGAACGCTTCCCTCGGTGAAATGATCAGCAATCTTGACGGTCTCGGGGTGACGGTGCCGGGCGGATTTGCGACCACGGCGCAGGCCTATCGCGACTTTCTCGCCAAAGACGGTCTCGCCGATCGCATCAACGCACTCCTTGATGACCTTGATGTCGACGATATCGACGCATTGACGTCCGCTGGTGCACAGATTCGCCAATGGATCCTCGATACCGAGTTGCCTGAACTGTTGACCGAGCAAATGCGCAAGGCTTTCGACGAGATGTCCGGCGGACGGGAAATCGCCGTTGCCGTTCGCTCCTCGGCGACCGCTGAAGACTTGCCGGATGCCTCCTTTGCCGGGCAGCAGGAGACGTTCCTTAACGTTCGCGGCTTCGACAAGATTGTCGAGGCGATGCACCACGTGTTCGCCTCGCTGTTTAACGATCGCGCCATCGCCTACCGCGTCCACCAGGGCTTCGACCACGCGCAGGTCGCGCTGTCGGCAGGCATTCAACGCATGGTGCGCAGTGACACCGGATCGTCCGGCGTGGTGTTTACCCTGGACACCGAATCCGGCTTTCGCGACGCCGTGTTCGTCACCGCGTCATGGGGTCTTGGCGAGACGGTGGTACAGGGTGCCGTGAATCCTGACGAGTTTTACGTCTATAAGCCGGCGCTGGAACAGGGAAACTTCCCGATTCTGCGCAAGAACCTCGGTGACAAGGCGATCAAGATGATTTACGCCGACGATCAGACCCCCGGGAAGACGGTGCAGACGGTCGACGTGGACGAGTCCGACAGCCAGCGCTTCTCACTCAGCGACGAGGACGTCATCGAATTGTCCAAGATGGCCGTGACCATTGAAAAACACTACGACCGGCCAATGGACATCGAATGGGGCAAGGACGGCGAGGACGGCAATCTCTATATCCTGCAGGCGCGCCCGGAGACGGTACAAAGTCGATCCGGCAACAGCATCGAACGCTTTACGCTGAAATCGCGCTCGACCGTCATCAGCAGCGGTCGCAGCATCGGCCACAAGATTGGCAAGGGCACCGCGCGCGTCATCAGCGACGTCTCCGAAATGAACCGTGTGCAGACCGGTGATGTACTGATATCCGATATGACCGACCCGGACTGGGAACCGGTAATGAAACGCGCGGCAGCTATCGTCACAAACCGTGGCGGTCGCACCTGCCACGCGGCGATCATTGCCCGCGAGCTGGGCATCCCCGCCGTTGTCGGCTGCAAGGACGCCACCGACGTGATCAAGGACGGTACCGAGGTCACCGTGAGCTGCGCCGAAGGTGATGAAGGCTTTGTGTACGACGGCCTGCTCGATTTCGAGGAAACGCAGATCGAACTCGACAGCCTGCCGGAGATACCGGTCAAGATCATGATGAATGTCGGCAACCCCGACCGTGCCTTCGACTTTGCCAGTATCCCGAACCGCGGCGTCGGACTCGCGCGACTTGAATTCGTCATTAACCGGATGATCGGTGTGCATCCCCAGGCGCTGCTCGAATACGACGACCAGGAAGCCCACATCAAACAGGAAATCGATGAGCAGATGGCGGGATACAAAGACCCGGTGTCCTTTTTCGTCGACAAGCTGGCCGAAGGCATCGCCAGCATCGGCGCGGCATTCGCACCGGAGCCGGTGATCGTGCGCATGTCAGACTTTAAGTCCAATGAATACGCCAACCTGATTGGCGGTGAGCGCTATGAGCCGGATGAAGAAAACCCGATGCTCGGCTTCCGTGGCGCCGCCCGTTACGTCGCTGATTCGTTTCGGCCCTGTTTTGACCTCGAGTGCGCCGCGATGCGCAAGGTGCGAAACGAGATGGGACTGCGCAATGTGCAGGTCATGATCCCGTTCGTTCGTACCGTTGCACAGGGCAAGGCGGTCATCGACATCCTCGCCGAAAATGGCCTGGAGCGTGGCAAGGACGACCTGAAGGTCGTCATGATGTCGGAATTGCCGACCAACGCCCTGCTCGCCGACCGCTACCTCGATGATTTCGACGGCATGTCGATTGGCTCAAACGATATGACGCAACTCGCGCTCGGCCTCGACCGGGATTCGGCGCTGATTGCCGATGTGTTCGACGAACGCGACGACGCGGTGCTGGCC
>JBCCNM010000025.1:0-28597 GCA_039025835.1 Pseudomonadota bacterium
CACTGATCGCCGGATTGGCCGGCGCTATCGGCGGGCCGCTGTCGTTTCTTGCCGGCGAGAAGATCGGCGCAGTCGCTATCGGCGACGGTGGCCTGTGGGTGATCGCGGCCGGCTGGGCCGTGCTGATGCCGACGATGTCATTCGCCGCAACGCGGCTCAACGGCTTTACGACGCCAACAACATTAGTGGCGAAGGAGGCTGCATGAAACGCGTGATCCTCCTCGCTCTGCTCGCCGCGTCGTCGGCGCAGGCGACTGACACCATCGATGCGTTCGAGTTCGATGTGTTTCTCGACAAGAAGCCGATCGGTTATCACAACTTTGAGCTTAGTCGCAGCGGCGACCGTACCGTGCTGTCGACCGAGGCGAAATTCGACATCAAGTTCCTGTTCGTAACCGCATTCAGCTATTTCCACCAGAACAAGGAAGTCTGGAGCGGCGACTGCCTCGTTGAGATAGAGGCGCAGACCGACAGTAACGGCAAGTTGTCGACGCTCGCCGGGCAGCAGTCGGACGGTGGCTTCACACTGGCCAGCGGCGATCAGAGCATGACGCTCGACGGCTGCGTGCAGTCGTTCGCGTACTGGAATCCAAGCATCCTCGAGGCAGACAAACTGCTTAACGCCCAGACCGGCGAGTACGAGCCTGTTGACAGTCGTTTCGACGGTGAGGAAACCCTGACAATCGGCGGCCAGTCGATCGACACCAACCGCTACCGCCTGACATCACAGCGCGGCGATATTCTGTTGTGGTACGCGGCCGACGGCGGCCAGTGGCTGGCGCTCGATGCCCCGGCGCGAGGCGAGCGACGGATTCGCTACGAAGCCCGCGACGTGCCGGACGCCGACGCTCTGCAAGCGATGCTTCGCTGGTAGTCTCGTGGTTTAGGCGACCGGACGTGCCTCGGCGGCGTCCCCGTCGTTTGCGGCGTCGAGTCGACTTGCCACCCACGTGCTGACATTGCGACAGAACTCGCTGTTGTCGACGTTAAGCTCAAAAATCGGCGCGTATTGACGCAGTTTTTCCACGCTCGCGCCAATCATCTTCAGGCAATAGGTTTCATCGGCATTGACGCTGGCAGCGAACCGGCCCAGCAGTGCGGCGAGGCGTCCGTCCCGCCCGTCCCTCGTGTCAGCGACGATCTGACAGAGCTGGTTGGCGAACACGGCGATGTCGCGAACTTGTTCTTCCGGCGTTTCCGGCTCCGGTAACTCGCCGTCGGGCACGCCCTGGATCGCGAAGATCAGCGCCTTCGGTAACTGCCACGATGCCGCGACCGCGGAACCAATATCAGCGAAATTTACGCCGAGTACCGTCTGTGCAGCGGAGGCCAGAGAGACGGCATCGCTGCGCACGATGTCGTGCATTTCGTCGTACTCGTCACGGAAGTAATAGATCACCAGGTTTTCGCCGAGCGACTGAAACATACCGGTGATAAACGCCTCCTCCGACGTTGGCAGTGACTGGCGTTTCGCCATGTGGCGCGCAATCAGGCCGCTCAGGAACGAGCGCGCCATGGAGTCCTTGAGCAGCGTGTCGCTGCTTTTCATGTGCCCGAAGAAGGTCAGGCTGTTGGCCGTCATGCGGACCTGCTCGAGGCCGAGCAGCACAACCGCCTGCGATACATTGGTGATCTTGCCGCCGCGCGTCCCGTAGAAGGACGAGTTAACCAGCTTCAGCAGTTTGCTGGTCAGCGCGAAGTCACGAAGGATGACGTTGGCCAGCTTGTCGGCCGGCGCGTCTGAGTCGGAAGAGGTCAGGCGATTGATGTCTGCCAGTGTGCGCGACACGGCGGGGAATTCCTTCTTTCGCCGCATGCGCCGCAGCAGGTATTCGATCGTGCTGTGCTGCGCGACATTCTCGACGGCAGCAGCCTCCATATCTGCTTCGCGGACGAAGGATTCGAAGGCAGCGAGCATATCGGCGCCGTTGGCGTAGCGGTCTTCGGCTTTGCGCGCCAGCGCCCGGCGCAGGAATTTCTCGAACAGGGCGCCGCCGTCGATTTCAGCGAGGTGCGCGTAATCGGGTTTTGCGTCGACGATTTTCTGCCGGATGTCGGTAAACGACTCACCCTGCATGGCGCGGTGCCCGGTCACCATCTCGAGAAAGGTGCTTCCGAGAGCAAAGACGTCGGTGTGCGGACCCAGGTCTTCACCGACAAAATGCTCCGGGGCCATGTAGCGCAGTGTGCCGACCGCGTAGTCGCGTCGACGGGGGATTTTGTGCACATACTGAGACAGGCCGAAATCCATGATGCGCGGTTTGCCGTCCTGGGCGATCAGGATGTTGCGGGGGCTAAGATCGAGATGCACGACCAGCGAGCGATGCGCAACGCTCAGCGCGTCCAGGATACTGCGGATCAGTGGAACTGCCGCGCGGATCGAGTAGGGCCCTTGTGCTTTGAGAATCTTCGACATCGGCTCGCCTTCGACATACTCGAAGACGAGGTAGGGTCCGATGTCGGAATCACCGGCATCAAATACCGTGACGATGTGCGGGTGATTCAGCTTGCCGGAGATCTCGCCTTCGCGAAGCCGGTTCTCGGCGTCGCCGGACGCTACGGCTTCGTCGACCGACGTCAGAACCTTGATCGCAACGCGCCGCTTCAGGGACGGGTCGTACGCGAGATACACGACCCCCTGCGAACCCTTGCCGAGCTCGCTCTGGATCTGGAAACGGCCAAACCGGTTTTCTTCCTGGTGAGTCACTGCCCGTGATGCATGCAACGCCCCTCGTGTCCTGTTTTACGGCGATCGACAACAGAACTTGAGACGGTGGGTCACGGGTTCCCCTAAAGGAGTCCGCCTTCTCGCCGATAGATTCCACACGAATTGATGTGACATAAATCCGTCGAGAGGCACGACTATGGAAATCCCGGGGTTTAGTGCGAGCAGCTTTGCAGGCACCTCGTCATCCAAACAGTCCACGGGGCTGAAGCAGGTGTTCAGGAGTGCGCCGGTGGACGAGGCGAATGCCGTGCCGCCGCGCAAACTCGGTCGTGGCAAGGGCTTCGCGCTCGGCGCCCTGCGTCAGGAAATTCGCGCCGCGCTGACCGAGCGCTTCAAAGCCGCCTTCTCAGCCGCTGCGTACAACGCTGCCGCGCCGAGCGCCTCCGATGTGGCCGGCGATGCCCTGTCCGCCGCAGGCCAGGTCGCGAAAGCCGATCCGCTCGATGCGCGCAGCGCTCTGGCGCAACTGCGCCGGGATGTTGCAACGGCTGGCGATGCGATACGCGACATTATTGATGAAGACGATCTCGATGACGTCGAGGAGGCGATTGCGCAGATCAGCCGCGGACTCGACGGCGCTGACACCGACGCTGCCCGCAACACGGCGTCATCAACCTCATTCCTGTCGGCGGAATCGGTGCTGAAGCAGCGTTCGTCGATACGCATTCGGACGCAGGAGGGCGACCTGGTGACGCTGGATCTGCGGCGTCGTGATTCGTTCTCAGCCGAGGACGTCGCCATCCGGGGAGCGAACGGTGCGTTCACGACGACGGAAGTGTCAGTCTCCAGTCGCTCGCGTCTGCAGTTCAGCGTCAGGGGCGATATCAATGAGCAGGAGCTCTCGGCGATCCAGGCTGTGTTCGAGCAGGCCGAGGCAATTGCCGACGACTTCTTCGGTGGCGACCTGGCACGGGCGTTCGACGCCGCCAGCAGCCTGAACTACGACGCCGGCCAGCTAGCGCGGGTCAGCCTGAAATTCCGCGAGCGCGAGGTCACGCGGGTGGAAGTGGCAGAATTCGGTACGGTCGCCCCGCCACCAGCAATAGATTCCCGACCGGTCCGCATCCCGGTTGAGCTGCCGAGCGTGGTGACACCGCGCGAGCCCGTCGAGACGCCAGCCGGGGCTGCGCCGATCGCGGATGTGACGGAAAAAGCGTCGGCGCCTGCGGATATCGGCGCGCAGCTGGTGCAGGCGAGCGACGCTGTGACTGAAGATGCGCCGCCGACCGAGGTCGCGCCGGACCCGAAAGGCGCTGTCGAAGCCTTCGTCGAAAATCTCGGCGACTTTCTGCGTTCGACTCTAGAGGGATTCAGCACGCCCGGCAGCGGCGATCAGCGCTTTTTTTACTCGGAGTCGTTCAAGCTGAAGATCCTGAAGTCTGTCATCAGCGTGTCGGCACCGAGCGGCGGTGAGCGTGCCGCAGAGACGGCCGGAGCCGTCGTCGACGCCGTGTCCCGCGAGGAGCGTGACGACGACTAAGGCGGACGCCGCGGCGTTGAAAACCGTGCTGCCTTTGGCATGCTAGGCATATGGAGAGCCTCAGCCTAAGCTGGCGCACGGCGCTACTGTTGTTCGGCGCGGTGCAGGGCCTGATCACGGCCGTCGGCTTGCTGACGATTCCGGTCAACCGCCGCGCGAATCGCTTCGCCGCCTTTATTCTGTTTGTGTTCATCCTGTGGATGACGCCTCAGATCATCGGCTTCTCCGGTTTCTACCAGGCCTTCCCGTGGCTCACTTACCTGCCCACCAATTGGGGGCTCGGCTACGGCGCGGCGATATTCCTGTATTGCTGGTCCCTGGTGTACGGCAGTCTGCCGCGCTACTGGCTGCTGCTGTTCTTGCCGATGGGCCTGCAAATTGCCTATTACTCGGTGCTGTTCACCTGGCCAACCGCCGACAAATGGGCGTGGGACGACACGGTGCACCTGCCCTGGGTCGAGCCCGTTGAGACCGGCATGGCCCTGGTGTTTGCGGTGCTGGGCGTGACGTTGGGCTGGCGACTGGTACGTCGCTACCGCCGCTGGCTTCGTGAGCACGTGTCCAATAACGAGACGCACGATCCGCGCTGGGTACACCATTACTTCTACGCCCTGGTCATCACCCTGGTGTGGGCTTTCGGCGAGTACCTGTATCGGCGCTTTGTCGGGCCGATTAGCTACGAGCAGGGCTACCCGTTCTACGTCTGGGTGTCCGCCATCACTTACTGGCTGGGTCTCGAAGCCTGGCGACACGCACGCATCATCAATCCGCCGATGGCACCGGCGACTGACGAAAACGCCAGAAAACCGGACCGGCTGCACGAGCTGGCCGCACGCATTCGTGCCTGTGTAGAGGACGAAGCGCTGTTTCGTGACCCGTCCCTGACCCTCGCATCTCTGGCAAGGCATGTCGCGTCCAATACGTCCTCGGTGTCCGCCGCGATCAATACGGTGCTCGGCAGGAGTTTCAGCGATTTCGTCAACGAGTACCGGGTCGCGACGGTCAAGGCGTCGATGCTCGACAATCCGCAGACGACGATGCTCGAGCTGGCGCTGGCGGCGGGGTTCAGTTCCAAGACAAGTTTCAACCGGGTCTTCAAGGCCATGACCGGTCAGACGCCCAGCGCCTGGCGCGCGGCGAGTGCCAAATCATAAATGTCTGCACTTTCAGAGGTTTCGGGGCGCTGCTGTGGTGCGTCGGAGACACACTGTGGGCTGTTACCTTGAGGAGATAGTCCATGAGAGTGCTCGTTGTCCTGCTGTTGTCTGTGTCGCTGGCGCACGCCGAGCTGCCCGATCCGAAACTCTCGGCCGAGCAGGCCGCAGAGGATATTCGTCTGCTGGAACTCGCGATGACGCAAACCCATCCCGGCTATGGCCGGTACACGCCGGTGACCGAGATGCAGGATGCGGTCGAGACGCTACGGCGGCGAGCCGCGCAGGGCATCGGTGTGAACGAGCTGATCGTTGAATCTTCGCGAGTGCTGTCGCTGCTGCGCTGCGATCACACAAAGGCTGAAATCCCGTCGGCACTGGCCGAGTACCGGGATGCGCAGCCGACCTACCTGCCGCTGCAGGGCCGTTTGCTGGACGGCCGATTCTACGCATGGCATTCCGGGCTGGACGGCTTATCGCGCGGCGACGAGATCCTGTCGATCAACGGTCGGCCGATGGCGGACATCGTTGCGGCGATCCTGCCGCTGATCGCGTTTGACGGCTACACGGAGCACGCGCGTGAAGTGTCTTTCGGTGTGACCAGCGAGCTCAAGGGCGGCGCGCTCGATCACTTCCTGCCGCTGTTGTACGGACCGAGCGAGCAATTCACGATCACGGTTGCCCGTTCAGACGGAGAGACGCGCCAGCTCATCGGACCGGCGCTGACCTACGGCGACTGGCTCGCACTCGACCCCGCATCCAAGGGGCGTTATCGGAATTTCTCAGACGACGATGCGGTGCGGTTGACGTTTCCCGATGCCGGGACGGCAGTGCTTGCTGTAGACACCTTTGTGAATTACCGGACACCGGTCGACCCGGACGATGTGTATCGCGACCTGATGCGGCAGCTGGACGGCCGAGATACGCTAATTCTCGATCTGCGGCAGAACGGGGGCGGATCCGAGGATGCGTCTGTCGGTCTGCTGCGATACCTGATGGACAAGCCGTTTCGCGTGTACCGTGAGAAACGGGTGCGCTCCATTGATCACGGCGAGTTGCGACCGTACTACTCGACATGGGAAAAACGCGCGCTGGACCCGAATCCGCTCGGCTTCAAATCGCTGGACAACGGCGAGTACCGACTGCGGTCGCTGTTCTCCGGCCAGGAGACTCGCCGATTGAAACCGGCAAGGCAGGCATTCAAGGGCCGGCTTGTCGTTATGACGGCGCGCAACAACGCCTCTGGCTCGACCGCGCTGCTGACGGTGCTGAAGCAGCGCGACAATACGGTGTTTGTTGGCGAGACCACCGGCGGCAATCCGGACGGGACGACGGCCGGCGTGCTGTTTTTCCTGAAGCTGCCGAACAGCGGCATTACTGTCCGCATCCCGTGGTTTCGGCAGGTGCAGGACACCGATACCGTCTATGGCGGACAGGGCCTTGAGCCCGATGAGGCCGTCCGCGTCACTATCGAAGACCTTGTGGCCGGCCGGGACCCGATTCTTGCACGCGCGCTCGAGCTTGCTATCGATCCATAACGTCTTTCGGTTTGCGATCGACGAACCACAGTCCCCAGTGTTTTTCAGCACCGTTCGGCGCTTCGGGGTTGCCTTTCCATGGTTCGTCGAACGCCTCGAAGAAAAACACCGTGACGTTGTGCTGCGCACCCCAGGCCATCAGTTCGTCGAAATAACGCAGCTGGTCGGCCTCGTTGGCGCGTCCGCCAAACTCATCGGCGGTCGTTGCCCAGCCGGCTTCGAGGATCGCCATCGGTTTACCGAGCTCATCGCGGACCCGCGCCATGTTTTCGATCGTGTACGGCATCGCCTCGTCGATCGTCTTGCCTTCCCAGGCCGGGTAAGTGTGTACACCGATGTAGTCGACGATGTCGGCCAGCTCATGACCGCTGCTCGCCCACCAGTCGTAGTTGTCCGCCGTTGAGACCGGTACATTAACGGCGGCCTGGACCCGGCGGATGTAGTCGATGATCGTCTCGACCGACACCATATGATCGTTCCATTCGACCAACGCCTCATTACCGACATTGATGGACACAATAATGTCGTCGTACTCCTGGGCGAGGTGAATGCCGCGGGTGATTTCAGCGTTGTTCAATACCCTGTTGGCCTTGAGCTCGGTTTCGTGAATCGGTTCATCGAGCCACGGGCAGTTTTCATGATTACTGACTTCCGCGCGCAGCCAGATGCCGAGCAGCATCCTGATCGGTAACTTGTGTTCGCGAATCAGCTCGAGCGTGGTTTCCGTGTTCTCGCCCGAGTCGTACATACGCACCAGTGTCAGCTCGTTGTCGACGAGGATTTTCAGGTCCTCGAGAATCTCGTCGCGCGTCGGGTTGTTCGCGCCGTGTCCACGGTCCGGGTACTGGCCTTCGCGAAAACCGGAATAGGCAACGGCTCGAACAGTCCCATCGATCAGGGCGTCCGGTGTTTGCCACGACGTTTCGTCGGCAGCAAGTTGCGTCGTTGTCATTAACATCAGTAAAAGGATCGGTCTAAGACTCATTCCCAGAGTTTAACAAGGCTGATCGACAGATTGCGTCCGGGTGCGTCTATGCCGGAGCCATGATTGCGATACCGCTTGTCCAGCAGGTTATCGGCGCGTAGCTCGATATCTACACCGTTACTCAGTTCCACACCGAGGCCGGCGCCGACCGTCACCCAGCCTGGCGTGCCGTTAGGATCGATGCGGTTGTCGTTCTCGTCGCGCCCACTCAATCGATTCTGCGCCGCGGCGAAGTCCATCTGCAGACTGAACAACCAGCGCTCGCTCGCATCCCAGCCGAAGAACACGCGACCGTTCAGCGGCGGTATCCGGTCAGCCGGTTCTTCCAGAGCGCCCGCTTGTTGATCGCCGCGCGCGTAGTTGATGATTCCGCCGAGCGTTATCGAATCACCGAACTTGATGTCGAAGCCGGCCTCGATGCCGAACATGTCGGAGCTGGCGGCATTCACACTCTGCACGATGTCGCGATCGTCTTGCGTCCGTTGACCGGTCGACACCGACGTGATCCGGTCGCGATAGTCGATCGCGTAGACCACGACTTCTGTGCGCAGTGCACCGGTTGCCAGTCTGAACCCAGTGTCGATCTGCCAGGCCGTCTCGGAGTCCAGCGACGCATTCGGTACGTTGAAGCGATTGCCGGGGCGATTGCCGAGTGTGCCGAGGTCGAAAATGTTGGGGGCACGAAAGCCGTAACCGAGATTGGCGGTCCATTGCAGTCTCGGTGTCAGGTAGGCGACCAGTCCAACATCGCCGCTGACGTCGCCGACTGAAAAAGACGACGCTGACGTCAGCGTCGTCTCTGCCAGATCCACGTCCACGCGATTTGCACGCAGGCCGCCGCTGACTCGCAGCGTGTCACCGAGTTCACGGGATGCATTGGCGAACACCGCGTACTGCAGCGTCTCGGAACCGCTCGGAAAACGCGGTGACAAAAGCGTGGACTCACCGCTGTCGACATCGACTTCGCGGCGGCGGCTCGACACGCTGTCGGCGTAGGCCTCGACACCCGCTACCCAGGAAAAGCCGGCAATGTCGGCTGACCAGCGGCTGGTGATGCCCGCCAGGTTGCTGCGGTTCTCTTCAAAGCGACGCGCGTTCGACCCGAAATCGCGCGTCTGACGGTCGTCGTTAATCTGCTGCCAGCCGAGATCGAGTGTCCAGGTCGTGCGCGAAAAGTCGTGGCGATACTGTGCACGGGCAAAGTGTCGCTCGTTGGGTGCAAACAGGAATTCCTCGCTGTCCGGTTCGCTCTGCCCAAAGCCGGCAACCAGTTCATCGAAGCGCGGGGTCTCCGGCTGGCGTCCGGTCTGCAGGTCAATCAGCCAGGCCTGCGTGTCGTTCGGTGTATAACTCAACGTAGCGCGGGCGGTGGTTGCCTCGTAGCGACTGGGACCGACGCGCGAACCGCCGCCAATGCGCCGGTCGCCGGTCTGCGTGTGATTGGCGTACACGCCGAGGGCCAGTGTGTCATCGCCGGTCTCGTAGCTGCCGGCAATCATGCGCAGCAGGTCGGCACTGTCGTAGCGGGCCTCGAAGCTGCCGCGCTGGCCGCGTTCGTCGAAGCTCGGCGTTCGCGTGATGACCTGCACGACGCCACCGACCGCGTCGCTGCCGTACAGCGATGTTGGTGATCCACGCAGTACTTCGATTCGCTCGATACCGACTGACGGAACCAGGGCAAAGTACTGCGTCGGCGCGCTGCGGAAAATCGCGTTGTTCAGGCGGAAGCCGTCGACGGTGTGCAGCACGGACGAGCCGCGCTGACCGCGGATGATGGCCGCACCCTGGCCGGGTGTGGTCTGCTGCACAAACACACCGACCGATGCGCGCAGGGCATCGGTCAACAAGGGCTGCAGTTCGTCGTCGGTCACTACGTCGATGGCGTAGGTGATGTCGCTGGTGACCGCCTGCCGCCGCGTTGCGGACACAACGATCTCTTCAAGCAGGTCGGCACGCACCTCGGCGGCCACACAGCTCAGCGCCGCAGCGATACAGACAGTGGATTTTCGCATAGTTGTTATTGACTGTCGGACACCGCGCGATGGCGCGAGTTCGCAGAGCATAGCAGTACGCTTGCCGGGCTCATACCCGAAAAACCAGAGATTATGTCGAGTGCTGCGCGAGCCCGTCCGTTACTGGCAGAGTCTGCCGGGAGGTGGTCACGGCGGTCATCGGATTGCCGGGCGACCGGTGTTTCCTTCAGGCTCGTCGCTGCCCGGTGGTTGAAACCGTATCGACGGACGATTTCCGGGTTCCGGTTCCGATCAGGCCGACACCGTGTGCGGCCGATGGCTGCCTGTGTCGGACGCTAACCGGCCTGAGACTCTGCACGCTGCTGCCAGCCTGTGGCGACCAGCAGGCGTTCGAAGTCGGCCGGTGGTACCGGGCGGGAAATGTAGTAGCCCTGCACGAGGTCACAGCGGTGCTCGCAGAGAAATTCGAGTTGCGACTCGGTTTCCACCCCCTCAGCGGTGACGCTTAAATCCAGACTGTTCGACATCGCAATGATGGCTGCCACGATCGAGCGACAGCTGTCGTCGTTATCGATCTCTGCAACAAAGCTGCGGTCGATCTTCAGGTGACTGACCGGGAAACGGCGCAGGTAGCTGAGCGAGGAGTAACCGGTGCCGAAGTCGTCCAGCGACACGGAGACATCGAGGCCGCGCAGTTCGTTGAGCATGCGAACCGCGCGGTCACCACCCGACATCAGGGCCGACTCGGTGATTTCGATATCCAGCTGTCGTGCGTCAACGTGGCTGCGGCGCAGTGCGCGGGCGACGACAAAGCTCAGGTCCTGTCTCGCTATCTGGATCGCCGACACGTTGACTGACACGCTGATCGACGGCAGCCTGCGTGCCTGCCAGTCGGCCAGTTGCCGGCAAGCGGCGTTGATGGCCCATTCACCGATTGGCACGATCAGGCCGGTTTCCTCGGCGATGGGAATAAACTCGTCCGGCGGTATCAGACCCAGCTCCGGATCGTTCCAGCGCAGCAGTGCCTCGGCGCCGACGATGTCCAGCGAATGCGGGTTAACCTTTGGCTGGTAGTACAACTCGAACTGGTTCCGCTCCAGTGCTTTGCGCAGACGCGACTCCATCATCAGGCGATGGGCTGCGGCTTCATTCATCGATTCCGAGTAGTACTGGTAATTGTTTTTACCCTCGTCCTTGGCGTGATGCATCGCCGTATCCGCCTGACGAATCAGGTCGTCTGCCGTGCCCGCATCTTCCGGGAACATGGCAATGCCGATGCTGGAACCCAGGTACAGCTCGTGCCCGCAAATCTGCAGCGGCTGGCGCATCAGCTCGCAGATCCGCCGTGCGATGTTTCGCGGTGCGTATTCATCCGCGACGTTGCGCAGCAGAATTATGAATTCATCGCCGCCGAGTCGGGCGAGCAGGTGGTCAGCTTCGTCATCGGCGATGCGCGAAATGACATCACCCTCGCGAAGCTCGCGAGTAAGCGATTCCGAAAAGCGCTTGAGGATTTCATCACCGACCTGGTGTCCCAGAGTATCGTTGATGCGTTTAAAATCGTCGAGGTCAATCAGCAACACCGCTATGCGCTGGTGCTCACGCTGCGCCTGCGTCAGGGCGATTTGCAGTTGTTCGCGGAACATCGCGCGGTTTGGCAGTCCGGTCAGGCTGTCGTGGTAGGCGAGGAACTGCACGTGGTCGTTGGACTGCCGCAGGTTGGCGCTCATGTCACTGAAT
This sequence comes from Pseudomonadota bacterium, assembly GCA_039025835.1. Classification (GTDB taxonomy): domain Bacteria; phylum Pseudomonadota; class Gammaproteobacteria; order Steroidobacterales; family Woeseiaceae; genus UBA1847. The sequence continues at coordinate 11,599 of JBCCNM010000025.1, forward strand.
GCCTCGGCAAGAGCGCCGATCTCATCGCCGGAATTGCGTAAGGGATGCGTCTGCAGTTCACCGCGCCCGATTGCATTGGCCGCTCGTTGAATTTGTTTGATCGGCAATACAACGACGTGATGCAGCGCGAGCAGCAGTGTGCCGGACGTCAGCGCGATGGCCAACAGCGTTATCACGAACATGGCTGTCGCAAATTTCCGCGTCGACGCATTGACCTCTGCGGTCGGCAGCACGGCATACAGCCGGATGTCACCCGGCAACTGGATACCCTTGGCATAATGCGGTTCGCCGTTGACCGGCAATTCGCGATAGCCACCGTCGGTGACCAGTGATTGCCACGCGGCACGGTCAACGTCGGCGGGCAGCGAATCAAAGCCATGTCGTGCCTGGCCGGCGAGGACCGCGCCGTCGGCATTGGTGACCAGGAAAAAGCCGTCGCTGCCCAGCACCGTGCGCCGGGACACCATGGTCAGCGCATCAAGTCTTCGCGACAGCAGCAGGTAGGCCCGTGTGCTGCCGTCATCGCGTCGCACGGCCAGAGTGTTCTGCAGCACGAGTTGTTCGTGGCGATCGTCGACATAGGCGCGCAACTCCCGGTTGCTGCCTATAAACCAGTCGCGCTGCGCGTCAAACGCTTCATCGCTGTTGTGTCCATCGTGCAGTTCGCGCCCGTCGTGGTGCCCGAGCATCCGGCCGGCCGCGTCCATGACGAACAACTCCTCGAAATCCGGGCTCGCATCGCGCAGTCGGTCGAGGCTCGCCGCCAGCGCATCGGCGCGGCCCTCAGCGAGAAAGGTCTGCAGCGGGCGACCGGCACCCAGCGTGTCGAGACTGGCTTCCGACTCACGCCGTATTCTGTCGATGGCTTCGTGCACGCGCTCGAGTCGCGTGCCCACGTCGTCGAACATGCGCTGCGTGGCGGAGAGTTTCAGTTGCGTGTAGGCAATGCTGCCGAGAAACAGCAACGGTGCGACGACCAGCGGCACCAGCAGTGCCACAAACTTTGTCCTGAGTTTCACCAACAACCCCGCTGGCAGCCCTAGGGCCTATCGTTGTCGATACCGCGAACTCGGCGCGGATCCTCTCATTTCGCTGTCGACGACCCCGAGCGATCTAGTTGCCGCTGACCGGGAGCCTGCGTGTTCGGTTTTGGGAGACCGGAGCGCAGTGGCCGCACTGACAGCGACCTCGCGGACAAACATAGCGAAGGCACTGCGCCAGCGCGTTCCTGCGGGATTCAGTTTCAATATTTGAGAAAAAAATACCGTATACAGACTATACGGCGATACGATGCGCTTGTTTCGCTTGCTCAGGGCTCAGGGCTCAGGGCTCAGGGCTCAGGGCTCAGGGCTCAGGGCTCAGGGCGACGGACCCGGTAAAGCTGCACGTAGGGCAGGTCGCGCTCATCCTCGAGCCGGAGCTCGCGAATCAGCTGGAAATTCGGCGGTACGTCGCCGTCCAGCGCGAGTGCGCTAAACAGCGGCGGATTATCGCCGCGAATGTCCTCGACGGTGCTCGCCACCGGTCCCTGCGGCGTGCGACGGAACAGGCCGTACAGGTGCACCAGCACGTAGTCCACGGCGGGCTCTGCTCCGGTCAGGGCTGACGGCTGCATTTCGAGAAGACGATTGAGCTCGACGAGTTTGTCGCCGTGCTGCTCGGTCAGCAGGAAGTTGTTCGCAATAACGCTGCAGTCACTGAAGTAACGGATTGCGTGCCCGTCGTCCTGCACGCCGAGCATGACGCCCGGCGCCTGCTCGCATTCCGCAGTCACGGTGTCGAACATCGGATGCACGATCGCGTAGTTGATCACCATGCCGGGCGGGTAATTCACAAACAACACATAGCGAATCGGCGTGATGAATATCAACAGTGCACCGACACCGGCAGCGGCCGCAACCATGCTGGTTTTCAGGCCGGCGCGTGAGGCATACGCCTGGAACAGGATGGCCGGCGCCAGAAGCAGAGCCCAGGCGCCGAACGGATGGAAGCGGAACTGCGTCAGCAGCATCGCCGCGCCGAACACGATGGCGACGTTGCGCATGATCTGGCTGGCAGTCTTCGCTGTCCACGCCAGCCATGCGAACACGGCGATCATCACCGGAGCGACAAATATGAGGAAGCTGTAATAACGCGTCAGCCCGACATGCGAATCGGACCTGGCGAGAATTTCGAACGGTGAGCGCGTCTCAGCGATATCACCGAGGCCGACCTGGTCGGCGGCGATGTAGTTCGCGCCAATCACGCCTTGCGTTATCAGCGGCACCGCCAGTACGACCGCGACGGCCGCGGCAATCACCGGTCCCTTGCCCTGTGGAGCGAGGCCCGTGAGTGTCAGCAGCAGGATGCCGGAGCACGCGGCGACGTAGACATGAAATATCGACAGCGTGGCGAAGTCGAACGCGAATTGCCGGAAGGGTTCCGACGGCAAAGCCACTGCAATGCTCGCAAGCACCAGGGCGATCATCATCGGCGCAAGCTGCTCAACCGACGGCAATTGGCCGCGAAACCAGATCAGGACAAAGCCGGCGAGCACCGGCAGCTGCAGCAGAAACAGACTGGTGTGCATAGCCGGCGCTATGCCGAGTGACAGGCCCAGCAGCACGGCGCTGCCGCGTGTGGGCGCATCGATAAAGCGAATCGATGACCAGGCGACCAGCAGCACAAAGGTCAGCTCCATAAAATGGTGATCGACGATGCCGACGCCGTGCAGCAGCTGGTTCAACGGCAGGATGGCAAATCCCAGCGACGCCGGCACCGCGAGAGGCAGGTCGAGGCCACAACGCCGGACCAGCGCGAGAAACAGCGCGATATTGACGAGCACCCAGAGCGCCGGGATATACGCGAGCAGCTTCATGGGCTCGGCGCCGGGTGCAATCAGCAAGCCGAGTTTGACGAATTGCGCCATCAGGTAGTCATAGCCCCATGGCCACAGAATCTGGCTGCCTTCGGGGACGTGAATGCGGCTGTCGAAATCGTACAGCGGCATCCCTTCAACAGCGACATCGAGGATGCGTCGGGCGTGGTACAGGGAATCGTTACCGACCGGGATGAAGACGCCGTCGACGGATGCCGCCGACAACATGCCCAGCGCGACGAGGTATGCAAACAGGCTCGCCAACAGCCACAGCGCGATGTAGTGATTGTCCGTTCTAGAAAGCTGCACCCCAGTCTCCCGTGATCGTAGCGGTCCTCAGCCGGGACCGGGAATCCGATTCACTCGCCGAAGCGACGCGCGTCCGGACCCGGAACGCGAAGATAGGACAAACGCTTCAGCTCGCGCCGGCCACGCGTCACAGTATCGAGGACGAAGCCGCAGGCCAGTGCCAGAAATGCGAGCAGCATCAGGCCGGTACACAGGATCGCCGTCGGGAAGCGGGGCACAAGGCCGGTGTTGATGAACTCGAAGACGATTGGAATCGCCAGAATAACGGACGCGCCGGCCAGCAGACCGAAGACCACGGTGAAAAACGCCAGCGGGCGTTCTTCCTTGAGCAGCGAGACGATCGTTCTCAGAATGCGGAAGCCGTCGCGGTAGGTATTCAGCTTGCTGACCGAATCCTCCGGCCGTTCCTTGTACTGCGTGTCCACTTCCGCTTGCGGCATGCCGAGTTCGAGTGCGTGCACCGTGAGTTCGGTTTCGATTTCGAAGCCACCCGACAACACCGGAAACGACTTGACGAAGCGACGGGACAACACCCGATAACCGGACAGCAGATCGGACACCCGCCGGCCAAACGGCGCGGAGACAAGCGTGGTGAGCATCCGATTGCCGAAGCGGTGACCGAAACGATACGCCTCCGTCGACGTCTCGATGCGGCGGCCGGTGATCATGTCCAGTCCCTCGGCGAGCAGTTGCTCGACCATGGCCGGCGCGGCGGCGGCTTCGTAGGTGTCGTCGCCATCAACCAGGATGAACACGTCCGCCTCGATGTCGGCAAACATACGACGGACGACGTTGCCTTTGCCCTGCATTGGCTCGCTGCGGACGACGGCTCCGTGACTGGCAGCTATGGCCATGGTGTCGTCGGTGGAGTTGTTGTCGTAGACGTAGACGCTGCAATTCGGAAGTGCTGTCCGGAAGTCATCAATGACGGTACCGATGGTGCTGGCTTCGTTATAGCAGGGGACGAGCACCGCGACGTGGAGCTTGCGATCGTCTTTGCTGCCGGATGCGCGACGCTCGGACCGCTCAGCGCCTTCCACGGGAGTACTCATCCCCGGATTGTAGCGCACTGTGGCATGCGTCGCGCTGGTGCATAATGCCGCCAAGCACATCGGGAGCTCGACTTGACCGCCACGCCATTCCGACCGGGAATCAACGCCGCCACCTGGGCGGTCACCAGCATCGTTACGATCGCAATTGCACTGATTAACACCGACGCCGTGTTCACGCCCTACGGGGTCGTGCCGATGGGCAACGATGCCTTCTATCACGCTGCGCGGATTCTGGATGCCGCGGTTGGCGAGCGCGGCTTCTACCAGTTCGACACGGCCATCCACGTTCCTGAGGGCAGCTGGGTGACCTGGTCCTGGGGCTACGACTACCTGCTGTCGCGCCTGGTCATCGTGCAGCAGTTCCTGTTCCCGTCCTCGGATCCGATGAGCTTCCTCGTCTACGTGCCGGTGATCTGGATTCCGGTAAATGTGTTTCTGCTGTTGTCGATCACGCGCGAGATCGGCCTGCCGGCGATGTTCCGGCCGCTGGCCGTCATCGGCTTTGCGTTGTTACCGACAACCCAGACGCAACACGGTATCGGCCAGATGGATCATCATTTCATGGAGCTCGGCTTCGTGTTGCTGGTGACTTTGAGTCTGTTGCGCTGGCTCAATGATCCGACAAGTCGCCATCGTGCGCTCGCGCTCGGCGCCGCTCTGGGCGTCGCGCATGCGTTCCACCACGCGCTGTTTATCCTGCAACTGCCCGTTTTGCTGACCGTCGGTCTGCTGTGGCTGAAAGGACGGCCCGTGGCCCGCCGCGCTACCGACGTGGTCGCGTGTTCGGGCCTGCTCAGCACGCTGTTGGTCGCCCTGCCGTCCGCTCCGGTGCTCGACATGCAGTTCAATATGACGTCGCTGTCATGGTTTCACGTCTACGTCTCGGGCTGCGTGGCGGTGGTGTTGCTGGCCCTCGGCCGGCTCGATCGGTCCTGGCGCAACGCCGCCATTCTTGCTGTGGTGTCGCTGATTGCGCTGCTGCCGATGCTCGACCAGGTGGTGCGCGGCGGCGAGTTCCTGTCCGGTCAACTGCTGATGCTGGACAAGATTCTTGAGATGAAAAGTCCGTTTGCCATGATTGTGGGTGACTTCGGCTTGGGACCCACACTGGGTCTGTACGGCGCGCTGGTGCTGCTCATTCCCTTGCTGATGGCGTACGCGGCCTGGCAGCTCTTTGCCGACACGACACCGGCGCGCAGTGGCTACTTCGTGTTTGCGCTGATCGGGCTGGGCCTGATGCTCGCGCAGTACCGACTGAATTACTTCGGCAGTGCCTTCATGCTGATCACGCCGTGGCTGGTGGCGGAGCAACTGCAGCAGCGACGGCGCTGGAAACACGAGCTGGTTCTCGGTGTGTCGGTCATTGCGCTGCTGCTGGTATTCCGTCCGGCGCTTACCGGCAGCCTGTTCAATCGGTTCCCACCCGCCGGCAATGTTCTTTATGCAACCGTGCAGCCGCTGATGCCGGCACTGTCCGAGGCCTGTGACGAACAACCCGGTATCGTTCTCGCGCATCCGCAATTCGGGCACTACATCACCTACCACACGCAGTGCAGTGTCATCGCGAACAATTTCCTGATCAGTGACCAGCATTTTATGAAGGTCGGGGAGGTCAACCAGTTGTTCACGGTGCCGGCGTCTGTGCTCGCCGGCGACGGCGGGCTGATTCGCTACGTGCTGGCGATGGCGGCCGATACCCACGAGGTGGTCGACGGCGTCGCCGTTATGAAACCGCTGGACACGATCGCCGAACGGAATCCGGCACTGCTGCGCGATCTGCTGTTTGCCGACGAGCCAACGGCTGACGTCACCGAGCTACAACGCGTGCAGGTAGAGACGCCCGATGGACCGGTACCGGTCGCTGCGGTGTTTCGCTTCGACAAGGCGCGTTGAGGTTCAAGTCCTGGCGGTCACTGCCGATACGTTTGCGTACGCGGGGAACACGACTTACGGCATATGGCCCAACAACTACGATCGCTGCACAAGAGCGACGAGCCAATTTCAGTTTGTGCAACGGATAGCGACCTGTTGCTTGCGGCGATTCCGGACACCCTGATTGTTTTGCGGCAGGACGGCACTATTGTTCGGCATGAACGCGGCGCCGTTCGAAACCGCCTGATAGACAGCGCCGTCGCCGCCACACCGTCGCTGCTCGAGCTGGTCTCACCGCAGCGTCAGGCCGTTTGGGAGCAGGCTCTGGCGCACGCTCACGAGGGCAGCCTGATCGAGTTCGAGGAACGCGAATTTACCGTGGGTGTTGCATCCTGCGAGGTGCGACTGTTTCGCTGCTCCGACCACGAAATCGCGGCGTTGGTTCGCAACCTTGATGTGGATGTTGCCACGTTCATGCAGGAGCAAGGTCCGGCCTCGAACGGCGAGGACAACGACTACCAACGGGCCCTTTTGCTGTCCCGGGCGATCGCGAACGATCAGCTCGAGCTGGTCCTGCAGCCCAAGCTCAATCTTGTTCCTCGCTACATCGATTCGGTCGAAGCCTTGCTTCGCTGGCCGCAAACGGACTCGGAGGACTGGTTACCCGAGCGCATCCTGCCGCTGGCGGAGGCGCATGGCTTGTCCAAGGCGCTCGACGACTGGGTGCTAAATGCAGCCTGCCGGATTGTGGCGCAATGGCAGTCGACGCCACTGGCTGATTTGCGTATCGCCATTAACCTGTCTGCCCGCCAGTTTCGCGATCCGCGCCTGTCGGGAAAAATCATGCGCGCCCTGACGCGACACAGGCTGATGCCTGACAGCCTGGAGCTGGAGTTCCGAGAGCAGGATCTCCTGAACGCGTTGCCGTCCACGCTGGATGGTCTGGTTCGGCTGCACGAGTCGGGCGTTTTTATTTCGGTCGACGACTTTGGCACCGGGGCCTCTTCCGTGGCCCAGTTGCGCAACCTGCCGCTGAATTCGATCAAGATTGACCAGAGCCTGGTGTCAGCCACGCGCGAGCCCGGCAGCGATATGCACTCGCTGTGTGCGGCCATGATCGCGCTGGCCCACAGTCTTGGTCTTAACGTGACGGCAGAGGGCGTAGAGACCGAGGAGCAACTCCGCTATCTGCATTTTCTCGACTGCGACCAGGTGCAGGGATTTCACGTCGCCCGGCCGATGAGCTTCGATGTGTTGACGACGTTTGTATCGGAGCATCGTGCTCGCTATCCGCGTCGCCATCCGCTGTCCTGATCAGCAAAAAAAAGGGCAGCCGAAGCTGCCCTTGTTTCGACTGACTGACGTCGACTAAAAGCGGAAGGTGACGCCGAACTGGATTCGGTACACCGACGGCAGCTGAGCGATTTCCGGCGACGGCACCAGCGAGCTCGGGTCTCCGGCGACATAACCGGGCAGGGCGGACAGCACATACTGCGAGCCGTCACCCGACAGCGCCACAGCAGCTGGCGCCACGTTCGACGGCGCCGTGTAGCTGTCGACGCGTCCCCAGTTTTCGTTCAGCAGATTACCGAGGTTCTCGATATCGAGCGTCAGGTCAAAGCTGAAGTCATTGCGCAGTTTAACTTCCTGCGCCAGTCTCAGGTTGACCTGGTTAACCCAGCCCGTACGGCAGTTGTTGCGCCCGACGATCGCGCCGCGGTTGCCGGCAAGGCAAGGCGTGTCGGCGACAAACTGGTCGAGGTCGGCTAGAAACTGTGCATCGCCGGTGACGATTGGATCACTTACACCCGTCGGCACGTAGAACAGCTGGTTGCCGATGTTGTCGCCTTCGGAGCCAAAGTCGGCAAGGAAGTTGCCGCCGAAGGTCGGAATGCCGTTGCTGCCGAAGACGTAGCTGTAATGGCGTCCCGAACGGCCCTGGTAGACGAGGCCGGCCAGCGTACGGTTGTCGCCGAACAGGGTATTTTCCCAGGTCAGCTGTGCCGTGTAGCGGTGCTCAACCTCGAAGCGTGACGGCGCGAGTCCCGGGTTGTTGAGGTCGGTGCTCGGATCGAACGACAGCGTTTCAAAGGTTACGAAGCGGTTGTACGAGCGCAGCTCCTCGATGTCCTGGTTGGTGTAGCCAATATTCAGGTCGATGATGCCGTACTGCGTGTCGAAGGTTTTCTGCGCCTTCAATGTGTACACGGTACCGCTGCCCGCGCTGGTGCTGGTCGTGATGTAGTCGGCGTCTGCCGGCAGGTCGTATATCGGTCGTCCGTCCGGCGCCGTGTCCACGACACTGCGACGTGCTTCGAAGATGTCGTAGCCGTTCTCAACGTCGGAATAGATCAGCTCCGCAGAGAGCTGCCAGTCATCGCCGAGATTCAGCGCCGACAGGTCGGCCACGTAGTCGAGGCCAAGGCTGTACTTCCACGTCGCCAGGATTTCGAAGTCCGGCGACAGCGCGTCGGTCTGGCCAACCGGGTTCACGCCGATCAGCGGCTGCAGATTATTGAAGGCGGCGTTCGGGTCCGGCAGGGCGGCCACGGCGGCGAGCACCTCCGGGATATTGGCGCCGAAGCCGGGACCGGGCAGGAACGAGGCGAAGGTCCGGCTGATGCCGTCGCCCGCGTAGCTGTTCGACAGAATGATCAGTGGCGCACCGCCACCGAACAGACCGGCGCCGCCGCGCAGCGTCAGCCGGTCATTGATGTCCCAGTTGAGGCCGAGACGCGGCATCAGGAGATCCTTGCCGTCGAGGTTTTCACCGTTGGTGAAGCCACGGCGGGCGAGGAAGTTGGGGTTGTCCGTGATCGGGTCGTCGTTGCTCAGCGTGTCGTAGCGCAGTCCGTAGGTCACCGTGACATCATCTCTCGGTGTCCATTCATTCTGAATAAAGAAACTGTCGGTATCCAGCGTGAAGGCGGCTTCCGCGTCGGTGGCAATGCCGGTGTTGGAGTTGCCGTACAGGACGAAGTCCGGGATTCGTGCCTCGAGATTGTCGATAGAGCCGAACACGAACTGGCCTTTCGAAAACGGCAGAAAGCGGTTGCGCACCGTTTTTGATTCGCGCTCCCAACCGGCCGTAATGACGTTGTTGCCCACGACATAGTCGGCCTTGATGCGGAACACGTCCGATTCGTTGTCCAGCTCATTGGAGTGGCGGAACTGGTCGCCGCCCGCGAGTATCGTGCCACCAGCATCCGTGTCGACCGAGAAGGCCGGTGTGTTGGTGTTGAAGCTGATCTGGCGGTTTTCGACTTCCTTGGTGCCGAATTTGATTTCGGTCGTCAGGTTGTCGCCCCAGTAGGAGAACAGCTGCGCCGAGTAGGCGGTCAGCTTCTCGTTGATGTTGTAGCGGTTGGACTGCAGCGCGGCGACGGTCGGGAAATCGTCGAACGCGACGTCGCCGTCGGCAACCTGGTAGGCAAAGACCGCACGGTGATCATCGTTGATGTTCCAGTCGAGCTTGAGAAGAATTTTCTCGTCTTCATCGACATCACTGCCCGCGAACAGGCCGGGATCGAAGCCGTACTCATTTTGCAGAATCGACCGGACGCGATCGACATCCGCCTGGCTGACGCCGGCAATCGCCACGATCGGCTGGGAGTTGGTCGGGCGGGTGGTTTCAAACTTCTCGTAGTTGGCAAAGAAGAACAGCCTGTCGCGGATGATCGGGCCACCGAGCGTAAAACCGAACACCTCCTCGTCGAAATTGCCGAGATCGATATCCACGTCGTCTGAACGGTCGCCGGTCAGGCTGTCGTCGGTGGACAGGTAGAACGCGCTGCCGGTGAACTCGTTGGTGCCGGACTTCGTGACGATGTTGATGTTGCCGCCGATGAAGTTGCCGTAGGTCACGTCGTAGGGTGCGATGTTGACGTTGATCGCCTCGATCGCATCGATCGAGATCGGCGAGCGCTGCGTGGCGGATGCGTTCTTCGACAGGCCAAAGTTGTCGTTTTGCGGTATGCCGTCGATGGTCACGCTGTTGAAGCGGAAATTGGCGCCCGCCAGCGAGACCGCCGGGCCGCGGGCGACGCTGTTGTCGACGAGAATTTTTGGGTCCCGGGCCAGCGTTGAGACAAAGTCTCGCGACACGGAGGGTGTGGCGTCGATCGTTGCGCGATTGAAGCCGGCACCGATGCCGACCGCAATATCCTCGGTCACGCCCTTGGCGGTAACGACGAGTTCCTCAACGATCGGTCGTACGATCAGGTCGACGATTTCTGTCTTGTCCAGTTCGAGGCTGATACCGCGAATCTCGTCGGCGGCATAACGTGTGCTGTTGGTAACCTTCACCTCGTAGGGGCCACCCACCACGAGCCCGCGAGCAATGACGATGCCGGAGGCATTACTGGTGAGTGTCTGCACTCGACCGGTCGGTACGTGACGAATCTGGACGGACACGCCGGACACGTTGCCGCCGGTTTCGTCGGTGATGATGACGCGCATGGCGGACGTCGTTTCCTGGGCAGCGGCGGTGCCGATCGAGAGCAGGCCGCTGATACCCAGCGTGAACAGGATTAAGGCACGCCGAATCGGCGTCGAGAGTGCAGACATTGGTAATCCCCTGGTTGTCGCTTTTTACAGGTCCCGCACCGGTCGCGTGGCGACCGGAACGCAACTTAATTGTTATGTGCTGATCATAGCACCGGTGACCGCGCTGAGGCGGATTCCATCGTTTCGGCTGTCGCAGGTTTTCCAAGGTCTGTCAGACACTTACTTTGTATTTTCGGTTGCGATTATAAAGCGATGAATTGTCGGGCTTTTGTTGCTTCGGACCTGTATCCGGACGACGGTTTAAAGAGGTTTGAGCGCGCATCACGGCAAAAAAAGGCGGCCCGGTGAGGCCGCCTTTGACATGCGTCATGCCGGACCGATCAGGTGATCGATGCCGTGTAGATGCTGTTAATGGAGGCGCCCAGCATCGCGTTGAACTCGTCGTCGCTTTGCTGCGCATTCAGGCCTTCAGCCAGCGCCCGTGAGAAGCTCGCGATCATGCCGTTCTGGCGCGACAGACGGTCGTTGGCTTCTTCGCGCGAGTAACCGCCGGACAAGGCAACCACGCGGACGCAGTTTTTGTGTGCAGCGCAGTCGGCGTACAGGTTGTCCTTTTCCGGCAGGGTCAGCTTCAGCATCACAAGCTGGTCGTCACCGAGTGCGTCGAGCTGCTCGAGGATGGCCGCGTGCAGCATGTCTTCCGCGGCGGCTTTGTCCGGGCAGTGAATATCGACTTCCGGCTCGATAATCGGCACGAGTCCGGCCGCGACGATTTGTTTGCCGATCTCGAATTGCTGCTCGACGATCGCCTTGATGCCGGATGCGCTGGCCTGTTTGATGACCGATCGCATCTTCGTGCCGAAGACATCGACGGCTTTTGCTTTTGCCAGCAGTTCATCGAGACCGGGAATCGGCTTCATCATTTGCACGCCGTCGACTTCGTCGGCGAGGCCTTTGTCGACCTTCAGGAACGGTACCACCTGTTTGTCTTCCCACAGATACTGCGAGGTCGGTTTGCCTTCGACCGTGCGGTCCATTGTGTTTTCGAACAGGATGGCGCCGAGGATGTGCTCGCCGGTGAATGCCGGGCTGGTCATGATCCGGGTGCGCATCTGGTGCACGACGCCGAACATCTCTTCGTCGTTGCTCCAGGCGTCCTCGGTGACCCCGTACAAGCCGAGTGCTTTCGGCGTGCTGCCGCCACTCTGGTCCAGCGCGGCGATGAAACCGGGCGCATTGCCGGCTTTTTCCAGTTGATTGTCGAACGTGCTCACAGCGTCTCCCTTGTATTTTTTCGAGCATTTTCCCGGCGCAGGATTGTACCCCAAGCCAGGAGATGCGTGCGGGCAGATTCCCCGCCCGTGTTTCAGGCGTTGGCGCCGAACCAGTCCGGCAGTGACAAGCCTTTCGAGGCGAGGAATTCACGATTAAACAGCCTCGCCTGGTAGCGAAGCCCGGAGTCGCAGAGGATAGTGACGATGGTGTGTCCCGGCCCGAGGTGCTTCGCCAGACGTACGGCGCCCGCCACATTGATGCCGCTGGAGCCGCCGAGTACGAGTCCCTCCTCGCGGATCAGATCGTAGACCAGCGGTATCGCCTCGCTGTCGGGGATCTGGTAGCTGACGTCGACCGGCGTGTCGGCAAAATTGCCCGTGATGCGGGAGTTGCCGATGCCCTCCGAGATCGAACTGCCCTCGATGCGAACTTCGCCTTCTCTGAAGTAGTTGTGCAAACCAGAGCCGCCGGGATCCGACAGGCCGATCGTGACATCCGGATTGCGGCTTTTCAGCGCACGTGCAACGCCACCGAGCGTACCGCCGGTGCCGACCGCACAGATAAACCCGTCCACCTTGCCGTCGGTCTGCGTCCAGATCTCTGCGCCGGTGGTCTGTTCATGGAAGTCCCGGTTATCGACGTTTTCGAACTGGTTTGCCCAGAACCCGCCGATCTCTTCGGCGAGGCGACCCGAGGTGTGCACAAAGTGGGCGGGGTTTTTGTACGGAACGGCCGGGATGAGCCGAAGCTCTGCGCCGTACGCGCGCAGCGTATCAATCTTCTCCTTGCTCTGGTTGTCCGGCATGACGATGACGGTCCGGTGCCCGAGTGCGCTGCCGACCATGGCGAGACCAATGCCGGTGTTGCCGGCTGTGCCCTCCACAATGACCGCGTCGTCTTTCAGTCGTCCGTCTTTTCTGGCTGCGAGAATCATACCCAGTGCCGCGCGATCCTTGACGGACCCGCCCGGGTTCATGAATTCGGCCTTACCGAGAATCTCACAACCGGTCGCCGCCGACGCGGCATTCAGTCGAATTAGCGGCGTGTTGCCGATGAGGTCCAGCAGCTGGCTCACGGTCGTGCCCCGATTCCAAACACGCAAGCATGGCAGGGTCACGCTTCGATGGACAGCGTGCGGTGTCGGCTGGAGTCGCCCACGGCGGATTCGTTTCATCTTGTATGGGTGTCACTGGCGGCGCCCTCGGCGGGTATAAGCTTCCGCTCCTACTCAGGAGGCGCGCTATGCGAGTTGCAATTGTCGGTGGCACCGGCTTTATCGGAAGCTACTTCGTGGACGCTCTGCTTGCGGCGGGTCACATCCCGCGCTTGCTGGTACGACCGGGCAGCGCAGACAAACTGCGCGAAGCCGACCGCTGCGAGATCGTGGAAGGCGATGTTGCCGATGAGGCCGCGCTGGCCAGGCTCGTGACCGATAGCGATGCGGTCAGTTTCAACATTGGCATCCTCCGCGAGGAACGCTCGAAAGGCATCACCTTCAAAGCGCTGCAGCAGGACGCCGCTGTGCGCACACTCAACGCGGCGAAGGCCGCCGGTGTGTCGCGCTTCCTGCTGATGAGCGCCAACGGCGTGCGCGCGGACGGCACGGCGTATCAAAAGACCAAGCACGCTGCTGAGCAAGCGGCGATGGCCAGTGGCCTCGACGTGACCGTTTTCCGGCCATCGGTCGTGTTCGGCGATCCCCGGGGCCTGATGGAGATCGGCACGCAGCTTTACAACGATGTCGTCCGCCTGCCGATACCGGCTCCCGGATTTATCAGCGGATTCAGTCCCTCGACATCGACCGTGTCGATGTCACCGGTCCATGTTCGCGATGTGACCGACGCGATGCTCGCAACACTGGTCGACGACAGCTCGATCGGCAAGACCTTTGTGCTGGGCGGCCCGGAAATCCTGGCCTGGTCGGAGATGATCCGGCGCGTCGCCCGTGCCACAGGCCGCACAAAATGGGTGCTGCCGGCACCGGTGCCGCTGGTGCGCATCCCGGTGTCGCTGCTCGACTGGATACCCGGCTTCCCGGTTACCACCGACCAGCTCGATATGCTGGTCGACGGCAATGACGCGTCGCCCGATACGCTGCTGTCGCTGATTTCACGTGAACCCATTGAGTTCGAATCGAACACCTTAAGTTACCTCGGCTAAACGTTGTCTTAGACAAATCGCGTCATCGAAAAGTCTGGATACAAACGGATACGGGGATGACACCAACGCTATCGGAGCCGCGACTATTGTGGCGCGGTTTCGAACATCCTACTCACAAATGGAGATCATCCAAGATGAGCATCAAGAACATCGTGAAAGCTGTCGCCATTGCACAGCTCGCGCTGCTGGCCGCTGTTGCTAATGCACACGACCACGGCATGAAGAAAGATATCGTCGACACCGCCGTTGCTGCCGGTGGTTTCGAAACGCTGGCCGCTGCACTGACCGCGGCCGGCCTCATCGACACGCTGAAGGGCGAAGGTCCGTTCACGGTATTCGCACCGACCGACGAGGCGTTCGCCAAGCTGCCGGAAGGCACGGTCGAAAACCTGCTGAAGCCGGAAAACAAGGACCAGCTGATCGCCGTCCTGACCTACCACGTGGTCGCAGGTAACGTCATGGCAGCCGACGTCGTCAAGTTGGACTCGGCTACGACGGTCAACGGCGCAGACGTCATGATCAAGGCGAGCGACGATGGTGTCATGGTCGACGGCGCAAAGGTTGTGACGACGGACATCAAGGCAAGCAACGGCGTGATCCATGTGATCGACTCCGTCATCCTGCCGAAGTAAGCACCCGAGCACGAGACGCGGCGGCGCAGGGAGGCGCCGTCGCGATTTAGCACGATGAACGCATTTTCTCCCCCTTCCTCGGCGGCCGTTATCGGCGCCAGCGGCGGCATCGGTGGCGCCGTAGCTCGTCTCCTGAACCGCTCTCCGCAATTTGATCGCGTCTATTCCTTCGCGCGCCGCGCGAGTGACGGCATGTCCCCCATCGACATTACCGACGAGGCATCTGTAGCAGCGGCTGCACAGTCGATCGATGTACCCCTCGATCTGGTGTTTGTTGCTACAGGGATTTTGTACACCGACGAGATTCGCCCGGAGAAGTCCATGCGGCAGATTGATGGGTCATCCATGCTGGATGTCTTCGCTGTCAACGCGGTCGGCCCGACCCTGGTTGCGAAGCACTTCCTGCCGCGCCTGCGCAAGGATTCGAAATCCGTATTCGCCGCGCTGTCTGCGCGCGTCGGCTCCATCGGCGACAATCGCCTCGGTGGCTGGATTTCCTACCGCAGTTCCAAAGCCGCTCTGAACATGGCGATCAAGACGCTGGCGATTGAACACCGCCGCAGCCACCCCGCGTCCGCGGTGATCGGTCTGCACCCTGGCACCGTCGACACAGAGCTGTCTGCACCGTTTCAGCGCGGTGTGCCCGACGGCAAGCTGTTTACACCCGATTACTCGGCGGAGTGCCTGCTCGGCGTCATCGACGAAATCACCGCGGCCGACTCGGGCCGCGCGTTTGCCTGGGACGGGGCGCCGATCGAGCCGTAATACCGCTGTCATCGGAATTGCATCTTAGCGTCACGAAGCTGTAAGCCGTTCTTCACAGCACCCCGCAACACTGCGTGTTCGCGCCACTCGGCGCGCATTCCTCAAAATAAGGAGAACACGCATGTTTTTGCAGAAGAAAGGTCCGACCCTTCTTCTGGCTGCTGCGCTTCCGTTGTTCCTCGCTGCGTGTGAGGGTGATGACGGTGCGACGGGGCCAGCAGGCGGAACAGGTCCGGCGGGCGCGCAAGGCGCCACCGGCAATGACGGTGCCAACAGCCTGGTCGTTCAGACCGAGCTCGCTGCAGGCAGCGCCCAGTGCCGAAACGGTGGCGTCCAGATCGATTCTGGCCTGGATCTGAATGGCAACGGCAACCTCGATGCCGGCGAAATCACGGACACCAGCGTTGTCTGCAACGCCAGCACCGACAAGGCCTTTGTTCGCGTCGCCACGTTCCCGGTATGCACACTGATCGATGCGGATTGCAACGATGCGACAGAGACGGCCGCGGAGATCGTTTCTGCGACCCCCGACGGACGCACACTGATCTACACCGACAGCCCGACCGAACAACTGGGCTTTGTCGACATTTCCGATCCGGCCAACCCGGTCGGCATCGAGGCTATCGCACTCGGCGGCGAGCCGACGTCGGTGGCCGTAGCCGGCAATCGTGCCTTCGTTGGGGTTGTCGATCCCGCCAATACCTTTGACGCCCCGGCCGGGTTCCTGGCGGTCGTCGACACGACGACGCGGACTATCTCAGCCACGGTTGACGTGGGTGGCCAGCCGGACTCGCTGGCGGTCAGCCCGGACGGTAACTGGCTTGCGATCGTCATTGAAAACGAGCGCGATGAAGATGAAAACGACGGCGACATCGGCGCCACGCCGCAGCTGCCAGCCGGGTTTGTTTGGGTTATTGATATCTCCGGTGGTGGCGTCGGTACACCGGTCGCGGTGACGCTAACCGGTCTGGCGGCCACCGCGCCGTCCGATCCTGAACCGGAATACGTCGACATCAACGACGACAACATCGCCGTTGTGACGCTGCAGGAAAACAACCACATCGTGTTGATCGATCTGCAAACCCAGACAATCACGAACGACTTCAACGCGGGGTCGGTCAACCTGACGCAGATTGACGCGACGGAGGAAGACCCGGCCATCATTTCGCAGACCGAAATGCAGATGGCGGTTCCGCGCGAAGCGGATGGCGTCGCGTGGATCAACAACGAACTGTTTGCGACGGCAGACGAGGGCGACTACCTTGGTGGCAGCCGCGGGTTCACGATCTACAATACGAACGGCGACGTGGTCTACACGAGCGGCAATGAGCTGGATCATCTGGCAGCCCGCTACGGTCACTACCCGGACGGTCGCTCGGGCAACAAGGGCAATGAGCCTGAGAACGCGGAGTACGGCCACTACGACGGCGACGACATCCTCGTAATCGCGTCAGAGCGATCCAGCCTGCTGTTCGTCTACGACGTGTCCGATCCAGTGCGTCCGGTCCTGAAGCAAACGCTGCCGACGGCGCTGGGCCCGGAGGGTGTACTGGCGATTCCGGCTCGCAACC
>JBCCNM010000026.1:0-27835 GCA_039025835.1 Pseudomonadota bacterium
CCGGAAACGGACCTGGTGCAGATCGACACGCAGTGGGTGCAGCGCTTCAAGGCGATACTCGAGATCGTCGAACAGTCCATCCTGATTGGCGCGGTGCTGCTCGGGCTCGCCATCGTTGTGATCATCGGCAACACGATTCGTCTCGATATCCAGAACCGCCGAGACGAGATCGAAGTCGTAAAACTGATCGGTGCCAGCGACGCGTTCGTTCGTCGTCCGTTTCTCTGGAGCGGGTTCTGGTTTGGCCTGATCGGCGCGCTGCTGGCGATCGGGCTCGTGCAGTATGGCTTCACGCTGCTCAGGCCGGACGTCGAGCGGCTGGCCGGTCTGTACCAGGCCAACCTCGTCGTGCTGAGCCTTGAAATTCGTGAAATCGGGGCCATTTTGGCCGTCGGAGTAGCGCTTGGGCTCGTTGGCTCCTGGCTCGCGGCCGCACGCCATATGCGCGCGATCGACCCTCGGTGAGGTCACAAAGCGGCGCGTCAGGGCAACATTATGTCAAGTAATGGGCTAGTATAACTCGCTGTTTTTCCTGCATATTACGTCCTGAAACAAGTTGAACTCCGTTCGTTCTTAGCACTCTAAAGTCCTGAGTGCTAAAATTTGTGTCCACTTAGGAGGACAACCATGACAACGGCTGTTGCGAACAAGAACCAGGATTTAATGCTGGCCGGACCGGTCGGCAGTCTCGACGCCTACATTCAGGCTGTCGGAGGCATCGAGGTTCTCGGCAAGGAAGACGAACAGGCGCTGGCCCATCGCTTCCGCGACGAGGGTGACCTCGACGCCGCACGTGAGCTCGTCATGGCTCACCTGCGATTCGTTGTGCATATCGCCAAGGGCTACACGGGCTACGGGCTGCCGCTGAACGACCTGATTCAGGAAGGCAATGTCGGCCTCATGAAAGCCGTCAAACGCTTCGATCCGGCGTACGACGTCCGCCTCGTCTCTTTCGCGGTGCACTGGATTCGCGCCGAAATTCACGAATACGTGCTGAAGAACTGGCGCATCGTCAAGGTCGCTACGACCAAAGCGCAGCGCAAGCTGTTCTTCAACCTGCGCAAGGCGAAAAAATCGCTGGCGTGGTTGTCGCACGACGAAACCAAAGCCGTCGCCGCCGATCTCGGCGTGTCGGAGAAGGAAGTGACCGAGATGGAAAAGCGGCTGCACGCCCGCGACGCCATCTTCGATCCGGCACCGGATGCTGACGATGAGTCGAACTACACACCGGCGGCCTATCTGCCGAGCAAGGACGCGGACCCGGCAAAGCTCGTCGAGAATGCGGACTTTAAAGCCGATGCCAGTTCACGCATGCACGCTGCGCTGCAGACGCTTGACGATCGCAGCCGACGCATCATGGAGACGCGCTGGCTGACCGAGAACAAGCTGACGCTGCACGACCTGGCCGCTGAGTACGGCGTCTCTGCCGAGCGTATCCGCCAGATTGAGGCGAACGCGATCAAGAAAATGCGCAACGCGATGGCACTGTAAGCCGCGCAAACGCCGCACGATAAAAACCCGCGCTCTGCGCGGGTTTTTTGTGCCTCGCTGTTCAGGCGTAGATGCGTCGGCGAAAGCGAACGTATCCGCCGTCGTCCTCACCCATCGGGTCGTGGTGAGTCCAGTGAATCAAACCGCCCTCTTCGTTCCACTCGTACAGGCCCCGGAAGTGAATACGGTCACCCAGACCAACCGGGACACGCTCCGCGAGCTCGATGTTGTGCGCCACCAGCAGGGTTCCGCCACCCGGCACCTGGATGACAATGCGTTGGTGATGGGAGCCTTCCGACTGGTCGTTGAGCAGACGGCGCACAAAACCCGTGCCTTCGATCCAGCGGCCGGTATCGCGCTTCGTTAATGGCGTATCCATTCACGGCCCTCGTTGCTTTTGTTATGCGGGCGTTTCGTTATTGTTGTTTTAGTTGTAGCAGGTTTTGCGGCGGGCACAATGCCCGCCGCAAGGCGGAGCTTATCCGGCGGTGACAGGCACCATCGTGATTTCGACGCGACGGTTGGCGGCGCGACCGGACGCTGAAGCGTTGTCAGCGACCGGACGGGACTCACCCATACCGACCGTGATGAGTCGCTGGGCATTCACACCCTGCGAACTTAAATACGACGTAACCGACTGCGCCCGACGCTGCGAGAGTTGCAGGTTGTAGGCGTCGCTGCCGGTGCTGTCGGTGTGGCCGGCAACTTCGACGACGGTGCTCTCGAACTGGTTCATAACCTTGCCAACCGAGTTCAGCACATCAAAAAAGGCCGGCGACAGATCCGAGCTGTCTGTGGCGAAGGTGACGTTGCCCGGCATGTTCAGCGTGATGTTGTCGCCGATGCGCGTGACGCTGACGCCGGTGCCCTCGAGCTCGGCGCGCAGTGCCGCTTCCTGGCGATCCTGGTAGGCGCCGATGGAGCCACCGGCCAGGGCGCCAACACCGGCACCGATCAGGGCACGCTGGCGGCGCTCAACGGCGTCGTCGCCGGAGATCAGGCCGACCACAGCACCAATACCGGCACCGATCAATGCACCGCGCGTGGCGGAGCTGGTTTTCTCTTCCCGCGTGTACGCATCCAGCGTTTTGCACGCGCTGACGGTCATTACGAGCAACAAAACAGCGGTAATTCGAGTCGAAGTTTGCATGGTGTGTCCTCCCGATATATTCGACGTGGAGCTATGTTTGGGTATCCACGCTGAACGGAAACTTAACGGCGCGGCTAAAGACTAAGACCGTGATGTTACACCCGAGTTGCGCGGCACAAATGTGAACAAGTGTGGATTTGTCACGAACAGGAACTGCCGGTGAGCGACGACGACGGCTGGCTGGCAGAATTCGCCGTAAGCCACACGAATCTCGCGCACCCGCTGGTGTTCTGGCTGGCGGTGCCGGGCCTGATCACAGGTTATGTCGGGCTGCTGTGGAGCCTGCCGACTCCGCTCCAGTTTGACGAAATATCGCCGCTGCTGAATTGGGGTAGCGCCTTCCTGATGGTCGCTGCGGTCTACTATTTCATCATCTCAATGCCCCTTGCCATCGGACTGTTGCCCTTCCTGTTTGCCGTCGCAGCCCTGCAGTTATGGGCCTCTCAGTCTGTAACGAGCCAGATCGAGCTGTCGTTGACACTGATCGTGCTGGGTATCAGCGGTCTATGGGTCGGCCACCGCAGTCGACTGGACGCGCTGCTCAAGGACATCCTGCACGTGATGATCGCGCCGGCCTGGCTGCTATCGCTCGTCTACCGTCGATTTGGAATCCCGCTGTAAGCTTTGGTTCAATTCGCTAGAATCCGCAGACGATAGGTAGAACGGATTCACCAGTGCCCACACCACTTTCCAATCTCGACCCGCTCGATCTTTACGACGTTCGCAGCCAGCTCACCGAGGAAGAGATCCTCGTCAAGGATTCCGTCGCTCGCTTTGTCGATGAGCAGGCGATCCCGCTCATGCGTGATGCCTTTGAGAATCACTATTTCCCGATGGAACTGGTCAAGCCGGTCGCCGAGCTCGGTCTGTTTGGCAGCTCGCTGACGGGATACGACTGCGCGGGACTGAACAGCCTGTGTTACGGGCTGATCTGCCAGGAGCTCGAGCGCGGCGACAGCGGCCTGCGCAGCTTTGTCTCGGTGCAGTCCAGCCTGGTCATGTACCCGATTCACGCCTTCGGCTCGGAGGCGCAGAAGAGCCGCTGGCTGTCACCAATGGCGAAAGGTGAGGTTGTCGGTTGTTTCGGCCTGACCGAGCCGCACGGCGGCTCCGATCCGGCCAACATGAAAACTCACGCGAAGCGCGACGGCGACGACTGGGTACTGAACGGTTCAAAGATGTGGATCACAAATGCACCGATCGCCGATGTCGCGGTTGTCTGGGCGATGACCGACGACGGCATTCGCGGCTTTATTGTCGAGACAAACACACCGGGCTTTGATACCCAGGAGATCGAAAACAAGTTTTCGCTGCGCGCATCGGTGACCGGCGCACTGTTCCTCGACAATGTGCGCGTACCCGACGCCAATGTACTGCCGGGCGTCAAAGGTCTGAAAGGTCCGCTGAGCTGCCTGACGCAGGCACGCTACGGCATCACCTGGGGCGTTATCGGCGCCGCCCAGGCCTGTCTCGATGAGGCGCTGTCGTTTACCAATGATCGCATTCTGTTCGGCAAACCGCTGACACACACGCAGACAGTGCAGGTGCGCCTCGCAGACATGAGCCGTCGGATCACTACGGCGCAGCTGCTGTCGCTGCAGCTCGGACGCCTGAAGGAAGCCGGCAAGATGACACCGTCGCAGGTGTCGATGGCGAAGTGGAACAACTGCCGCGCAGCGATCGATATCGCGCGTGACGCGCGCGACCTGCTCGGCGGCAGCGGCATCAGTGCCGAGTACGTGCCGGTGCGCCACATGCTGAACCTCGAGAGCGTCATCACCTATGAAGGCACGGAGACTGTGCACCAGCTTTCCGTAGGCAGGGAACTCACCGGCGTCAACGCCTTCGGCTGATGACCGACGCGGTGCGACTGCCCGCGGACCGAGACGTCTGGCGCATCGCGCTGCCGATGATCCTGTCCAACATCACTGTGCCGCTGCTCGGCATGGTGGACACGGCGGTCACCGGCCACCTCGATGGGCCGGAATACCTTGGCGCAGTCGCCATCGGCAGCACGCTGTTCGGCGTGATCTATGTCGGTTTCAATTTCCTGCGCATGGGTACGACCGGTATCGCAGCGCAGCGCTACGGTGCCAACGACAACGACGGGCTGCGCACGTCCCTCGGCCAGGCGCTGATCGTCGCCGGCCTCATCGCGGCCACCCTGCTGCTCCTGCAACGCCTCATCGGTGGCACCGGCCTGCCGCTGCTCGGTGCGGAGGGTCGTATCGCCGCTTTGTCGCACACGTATTATTCGATCCGCATCTGGAGCGCGCCGGCGACGCTTGCGAGTTACGTGCTGATCGGCTGGTTCATCGGCCTGCAGGATGCGCGCATCCCGTTGATCATGGTGATCGTGGTCAACGCCGTAAATATCGTGCTGGACCTGGTGTTCGTGCTGATCCTCGGCATGACGGTCGACGGCGTCGCACTCGCATCGGTGATCGCCGAGTACACCGGTGTCATCGTCGGGCTGGTGTTCGCAATGCGGCTGCTGCGTCAGCATCCGGGCGCCTGGCTCAGGGACCGCTTTACCCGTCTCGGTGAGTACGCTGCCTTTTTCGCCGTCAACGCCAACCTGTTCGTGCGCACGCTGGCATTGATGTTCACGATCACCTTTGTGACCGCGCAAGGCGCACGCATGGGGCCGCTGGTGCTGGCTGCGAACTCGGTGCTGATGCAGTTCACAAACCTGACGGCGTTTGCCCTCGACGGCATTGCACATGCGGCCGAGGCACTGGTGGGCAAGGCCTGGGGTGCCAAACACCGCGACAGCCTGGAACGCGCCGTTGCACTGTCGCTGAAATGGTCGCTGATCTTCGCGGCGGCGCTGAGTCTCGCCTTCCTGATCGGCGGCCACTTGCTGATCCGTGTCCTCACAGATATCGATGAGGTACGCGCAACGGCGATGATCTTCCTGCCGTGGCTCGTGGCGCTGCCGGTCGTCGCCGTCTGGTCGTATCTGTACGACGGTGTGTTTGTCGGTGCGACACGGGCAGCCGAGATGCGCAATGTCATGCTGGTCGCGTCATTTGCGGTGTTTATGCCGGCGTGGTTCGTATTGCGACCGTTCGACAATCACGGTCTGTGGGCGGCCTTCCTGCTGTTTTTGCTCGCCCGCGGTGTCGGCATGCACCTCATGTATCGCCCGCGGGTACTGGATCGGCTATAACGTCTGTGTGAAATAAACGAAGGCGCAGCACGGTCTAGAAGCGCAAGGGAATCAATTAGGGGAAATTCATGAAAGCGTCCGACCTGTTCGTCAAATGCCTGGAAGAGGAAGGCATCGAATACATCTTTGGAGTACCCGGTGAAGAAAACGCCGACTTCATGATGTCGCTGGAGCAATCCGACAAAATCACTTTTATCCTGACGCGTCACGAACAGGGCGCGGCGTTTATGGCCGAGATCTACGGTCGACTGACCGGCAACCCGGCCGGCGCTCTCAGCACGCTGGGCCCCGGTGCAACCAACCTGATCACCGGCGTTGCAGACTCGAACATGGACCGCGCGCCGATGCTGGTGCTGACCGGCCAGGGCGGCACCGATCGCCTGCACAAGGAATCCCACCAGATCATGGACGTCGTGAAGATGTTCGAACCGGTGACCAAGTGGGCGACCACCATCCTGAACCCGGACACGATTCCGGAAATTGTGCGCAAGGCGGTACGCCTCGCGCGCACCGAGAAACCGGGTGCCGTGCATATCGAGTTGCCGGAAGATGTTGCGACCTTCGCCTCGAGCGCGCGACCATTGACGCCGCGGCGATTCCGCCGCTCTGTGCCGGACGACAAGATCGTCAACAAGGCATTCGACATGCTGCAGGCGGCCAAGCGCCCGGTGATCATCGCCGGTAACGGCTGCATTCGCCGACGCGCCAGCAAGCAGCTGCGACTGCTGTGCGAGAAAACCGGCATCGGCGTGATCTCGACCTTCATGGCCAAGGGCTGCGTCGACATGGACGCAGACTATTGCCTGTACACGATCGGCCTCGGCTCGAAGGATCGGGTCGCACTGGCCGTCGATGATGCCGACCTCGTCATCGCGCTCGGCTTCGACATGGTCGAGTACCACCCGCAGCTGTGGAACCCGCACGGCGACAAGAAGATCCTGCACGCTGACTTCCTGCCTGCCGAGATCGACGCGAACTACCACCCGGAAACAGAGCTCGTCGGCGATCTCGCGCACACGCTGTGGATGCTCAACGAACGCTTCGACGAGCACGGCGTACCGGACTACGACTTCGACTTCCAGGCAAAAACGCGCGCCGCCATGGCTGCGGACTTCGCCGAGTACAAGGACGATGACCAGGAAGGTGCGATCCGACCGCAGAAAGCGCTGTGGGATGCCCGCCAGGTAATGGGGCCGCACGACATCGTGCTGTCCGATGTCGGCGCGCACAAAATGTGGATCGCGCGTCACTACCAGTGCCACGAACCGAACACCTGCCTGATCCCGAACGGATTCTGCTCGATGGGCTTCGCGCTGCCCGGAGCCGTAGCCGCCAGCCTCGTGCACCCGGACCGGCGTATTCTCGCGATCTGCGGCGATGCCGGCTTCATGATGAACGTGCAGGAAATGGAGACGGCGCGTCGACTGAACTGCAACCTGACTGTCATGGTCTGGGCCGATAACGAGTACGGGCTGATTGCGTGGAAGCAGGACAATCATTTCGGCCGCCACACCGAGCTGTCGTTCGGTAACCCGGACTGGAACATGCTCGCCGAGGCGTTTGGCTGGAAGGGCCATTACGTGTCGAACTCGGCTGACCTCGAATCGTCACTGGAGACGGCGCTGGCCGAGGACGGTCCCAGCCTGGTGGTCATTCCGATCGACTACCGCGAGAACAACCTGCTGACGAAGAAGCTCGGAGAAGTCACATGCACGATCTGATGATTGCTTCGGATCGCCCGGCGACGGGCACGCTGGATGTGCACTCGCCGTACGACGGTCGCGTGCTGGACACGATCGCAACCGGCGGTGTCGAGCATGTCGACGACGCCCTGGGCGTGGCGCATGCGCTGTTTCGCGACAAGAGCCGCTGGCTGTCGATACCGGAGCGCATCGCGATTCTTTCGAAAACCACCGAGATCATGCGCGGGCAGATCGAGGAGCTGACGCTGCTGGCCGCGAGCGAAGGTGGAAAACCGTACACGGACTCCAGGGTCGAAGTCGTGCGCGCAATCAACGGCGTCGAGCTGTGCATCGAGGCACTGCGTGGCGATCCCGGCTCGGTCATTCCGCTTGGCACCACACAGGCGACAACCGGCCGCGTCGCGTTTACGCAGAAAGAACCCATCGGGGTCGTTGTCGCCGTCAGCGCGTTCAACCACCCGCTGAACCTGATCGTGCATCAGGTTGGTCCGGCGGTTGCGAGCGGCTGCCCGGTCGTCGTAAAACCGGCCGCCGACACGCCGCTGTCGTGCCTGCGCTTTGTGCAGATTTTGCGTGAAGCCGGTTTGCCGGACGCGTTCTGCCAGGTGCTGATCGCCGATTCGCGCGAAGCCTCCGAAAGTCTCGTCGTCGATGCGCGCGTCAGCTTCTTCTCGTTCATCGGCAGCGCCAAGGTCGGCTGGATGTTGAAGTCGAAACTCGCACCCGGCGCTCGCGCTGCACTCGAGCACGGCGGCGTCGCACCGATGGTCATCGCCGAACCGTTCAACCGCGATGTCGCGATTCCGGCGCTGTTGAAAGCGGGCTTCTACCACGCCGGCCAGGTGTGTGTGTCGGTGCAGCGAATTTACGCGCCAAGCACACTCGCGGCCTCGCTCGCCGAGGAGATTGCCGAGCGGGCAAAAAAGCTCGTTGTCGGCGCACCGGAAGACCCGGCGACCGAAGTCGGTCCGTTGATCCGGCACGCTGAAACCGACCGCATTGCTGGGTGGGTGGATGAAGCGGTGGCCGACGGTGCCACCCTGCTGACCGGCGGCAAGAAAATCTCCGGGAGCTGCTACGAGCCGACCGTGCTGCTGAACCCGCCGGCCGATGCCAAGGTCAGCACGATGGAGATCTTCGGCCCGGTGGTTTGTGTCTACGGCTACGATGACATCGACGAGGCGGTGGCCTGCGCGAACTCCCTGCCGGTCGCTTTCCAGGCCGGGGTTTTTTGCGACGACATCGACACGGCGATGCATCTTTACCGCCAGCTCGACGCCTCGGCGGTGATGATCAACGACACAACGGCATTCCGCGACGACGTGATGCCGTTTGCCGGCCTCCGTGAGTCGGGTCTGGGTGTTGGCGGTATTCCCTACACGATGGAAGACATGCAGATCGACAAGATGATGGTGATCAAGTCGCCAAAGCTGTAGCGCAGCGGCGGCGCACCACGCGCGTCGCCCAGGCATAGGCCGCGAAGCCGCTGACCAGGTTGGCGATCGAGTAGGCCACGAAAATGCCAACCAGACCGTATTCGGCGCCCAGCACGCCGGCGATCGGCACATACAGGATCAGCACGCGTCCAGCGCTGATCCAGACACCGGGCAGCGGATGGCCGAGTCCGTTGAAGGTCGCATTCATGACCATGACCATGCCGTAGGTGCCGTAGCTGATCGGCACGACCCAAAGGAACAGTCGGGTGACAGCCTGCACGTCCGGCGAGTCGCTGAACAACCCCGGGAGAATCCACGACACAGCAAGCAGTAACAGGGCGAAGCCGACGCCGATGGCCAGGCAGGCAAGCGTGCAGAGCTTCAGCGCCCGGTGTATGCGGTCCTGCCGTCCGGCAGCGAGGTTTTGTCCGACGAACGGGCCGATGATCGCGGACATCGCGTAGAACACGACCAGCACAAGATTTTCGATGCGACCCGCCACTCCGAAACCGGCCACCGCCTCCGGCCCGTACTGCGCGACCATCGCGGTCACCAGTGCCGCCCCGACCGGCACAATCGCATTGGTGCCCGCCGCCGGTATGCCGACATGCAGGATGTCGCGGCACGACGAGCGCCACTCGCCCCACAGGGGCCTGGTAAGGCTGACGAGGTCCAGGTGGCGTACCAGGAAATACAGCGCAACCGCGAACACCGTGCCGCGCGAAATCAGATTAGCGATCGCCGCACCGTCGAGGCCCAGCGCCGAGACCGGTCCGAATCCAAAAATCAGCGTCGGTGCCACCAGTACGTGCAAAAAAGCGCCACCGACCATGATCTTGCCGGGCAGTGCCGAATTGCCGGTAGCACGCATCGCCGACATGCCAACCATGCCGACGACGATAAACGGCACGCCGGCATACAGGATCGACATGAACGAGCGAATCATTGGCAGCATGTCCTCCGGTGCACCAAGCAGGCGGAACAGCGGATCGATCGTGGCGATGCCGACCGCGGCAACGACGATCGTGACCAGGAAGGACAGGATCAGGCTGTCGGTCGACAGGCGCTTCGCGCGCCGCGGGTTGTTGGCGCCAATCGCGCGGGCCACCACCGACGAGGTTCCAGCGCCAAGACCGATCGCAACGCTGGTGACGATCATAATGATCGGAAAACCGAAACCGTGTGCCGCAAGCTCGCGATCTCCGACCTGGCCCAAGAACCATGCATCGAGCACGGTCTGACCCATCATAGTCGCGATGCCAAACAGCATCGGGACGGTCAGATCGATCAGCTGGCGGCCTACCGGCCCCTCTGTCAGGCGTGCTTTGCTCATGGGGAAATCGCGAGGATGTGCCCTGCCACTATCCCTGAACCGGCCGTTACAGGCAATGCGCTATGATCACTGCCGCCCCCACGCCGATCGCAGGACGCATCATGAGCTGGAAGACACTGTCGTCGCAGACGAAATACGACAATCCGTGGATGACCGTGTATGAGGACGACGTCATCAATCCGGGCGGCGGCCGCAATGCCTACGGCTGGGTGCACTTCAAGAACCGCGCTATCGCGATTGTGCCAATCGACGACGACGGCAACACCTGGCTGATCGGCCAGCAGCGCTTCACGCTCGGCGACTATTCCTGGGAGCTGCCGATGGGCGGCGGTCCGCTCGATGAAGCGCCGCTGGATGCCGCCGTTCGAGAGCTGAAAGAAGAGACGGGCTTAAGCGCCGAGCGCTGGACCGAGCTCATGAAGGTGCACACCAGCAATTCGATCACCGACGAAGAAGGCTTCGTGTTTGTTGCCGAGGGGCTGAGCCAGGGCGAGACAGACTTTGAGGAGATGGAAGATCTCGCCATCCGCAAACTGCCACTCAGCGAGGCCGTGGAGATGGTCACGGACGGCGAGATCACCGACGTGATCACGATCGCCGCGCTGCTGCGCGTGCACAGCCTCAGAGCCGCAAGCTGAGCGTCACGACGTAACGCAGCGGGCCGCCGGCATCGACCGCGTCGAACGGGTAGCAGGTCACCAGTGTCAGGTAGGCTTCGTCGGTATCCAGCACCAGGCGGCCTCGGCGCGCATCCACAATATCGACGGCCATGACCTCATACAGGTACTGGTGGCTGTCAGGCGTTTCGACCACCATCGAATCGCCGGCGCGCACGTCGCGCAAGAAGCCAAAATGCGTATCGCGGTGCCCGGCAAAAACAGTATTGCCGCGCTCGCCCGGCGCCGCACTGGCGCTCAGGTGCCCCGGCCCGAAGGCCAGCGTGCGGCCGGAGCCGCCGGCCAGCACGATCAGGTTGACCTGGCCGGCCTGCGCTGTCAGGCGAGCAACCGGGCGCGTGTCCGCCCACGGCCACGGTTTGGCGTCTTCATCGCCGTCGGCTGCTCGGTCCCAGGCACGTTGCATCAGCTCCTGGGCGAGCCACGCCTTGGCCGGGATGTAGGCCCCGTTTGCCAGCGGCAGCATGCCCAGACACAGCAGGCAGGTCACGATACGCGACCGCTTACGCGCGAAGCGCACGGTGTTCACGGCGCTGCTGCCAGATCCACGTCATCAGCGCGAGGCTCAGAATGGCGAGACCCAGTGCCCGCAGTGCGGAGGCGGCCGTCGCCGTTTGCGGAAATGCCGCGCCGCGGGGCAGTAACGACGGCACGGACTGCGAGCTCATCGGCGTTGCCGGATCACGCTGCGGCGTGCGATCCACGGCGACCAGGCTGGTGTAGCGGCTTACGAGGCGGTGCTTCAGCGCCGTCTGCACAACCTCGCCGCGAACCAGTTGTGGATCGGCGCCGCGTCGCTGATCGTCAAACAAAGCCGAGATCTTGGCCCTTGCCCAAAGGGCGCCGACACCAAAACCGGAATAGTCCTCGACAACCGGGACATCGACCAGCCAGCCACCGCCGGCCGTATCGCCGGTGACACGCACCATAGAGCCGGCGTGAAATGGCTGCTCACTGCGCACACGCACCGTGACCGGCTCGCCGGCGTACAGGTCGGGCACCGTGCTCGGGTACATCTCGACGCCGGATGGCCAGTCGATATGGATGTTTTTGG
This sequence comes from Pseudomonadota bacterium, assembly GCA_039025835.1. Taxonomy (GTDB): domain Bacteria; phylum Pseudomonadota; class Gammaproteobacteria; order Steroidobacterales; family Woeseiaceae; genus UBA1847. The sequence goes on from JBCCNM010000026.1 coordinate 12,017, forward strand.
CGCGCGGTCGATCGATGCGCGCGAAAAGGGCATCCATCTGCACCTCAACTTCATCGACCGCAGCAATCATCGTGAAGCTGCCTTTACCAAGCTCAGCGGAACGCCGCATAAACCAGCTGTTGGGCGCCGAGCCGATGCCGACGGTAAACAGGCGCGACGCGCCGAGGTTTTGCTCGATCAATGCAAACAGCGCCTCTTCATTGCCAACCGCACCGTCGGTGATAAACACGATCTGCCGGAGGTGCGCGTGGTGCCGGGGCTGGTTGAGAGCGAACTGCAGTGCGGGGGCCATGTTTGTGCCACCTTCGGCGCGAAGTCCATCGACAAAGCCTGAGGCCTGCTTGAGAAAGAAATCCGACGCGTCCACGCTGTTTGGAAACAGCGCGCGCATGTCAGTGTTGAATTCAATAACGTTGAACAAGTCGCCGGGCTGCAGCGTGCTCAGTGCACGCTTCAGGGCCGATGCAGCCTGCTGAATGGACGCGCCGTGCATCGAGCCGGACGTATCGATAATGAACAGCATCTCACGCGGGATGCGCGCGCTCATGACAATGCCTGGATCGGGCGGCGTGACCATCAGCAGGTAATGCGGCTCGCCGTCGACCATCTCTGAAAAAAGAGCGGCGCGTGGTTGGGCAGACGTCAGCGGCTGCCACGTCAGTTCGAAGTCCGCGTTCATCGGCGTCACTCCGTCTGCGAGGCTGATGTGGTAGCGACGCCCGTCGGAATGCACCCGCACCGGATGGTATCGACTGGCAATGTGTTCGATAGGCATGCCGGCGTTGATGAAGACATCCACCGACAGTCGGTGGCCCGGCGACTCGGCCACCAGCGGCGGCGATAACAGCGCGGGGCTGGACACGCCGAAGGCGGCCATCATCGTGTCTGTACCCGGTGTAAAGCGCGGCATGGTCGTCATCGGCAAGCGCAGCGCGAAGCGGCCGTCGTTGAATGTTGGCTGGTCCAGGTATTCGATTTCAACCGAAACCGACTCGCCGGGTGCGATATTCGCTACGCGGGTTGTAAACAGGTTGGCCCGCTGCTGTTCGACCAGGCTCGCTTTCTGGCCGGCATCCCGGGCCGCCCGGTACGCCTCGCGGGCACGCTGCTTCTCCTGGATTTCGCCTTCGATACGCCGATCACCGACCGCCAGCCGCATGCGATCAACCGCTGCCCCGTCCGGCAGCGGAAATGCGTACACACCCTCAACCCACTCCGGGCTGTCGTTTCGAAAAGTCTGGCTGACGGCAACGCGGGCGACCGGTCCCGTAACAACGATATCGACATCGGTATCGAGCAACGGCGCCGCGTATTCGCCGTTGCTCGAATGCAACGTCAGGCCGTTTGGCGGTGCGGTGTCGTCTGCGCGAATGACGCAGGTGACGAACAGCAACAACAGGGTGACGGTGGGTTTTCGCATGGCAGCTTCTCCGGTGAGGTTGCTGCTGAGTTCAGCAAAGGAATGCGTCGGACCGCCGCAGGGGTCATGGCAATGCGCCGACCGAATGTGGCAAATTGTGCGCCTTGCAGACAGGAAGCACCCATGGCCAAACGAATTGCCATCGTCGAAGACGAAGCCGCGATCCGCGATAATTACGTCGCGGCGTTCCAGCGCGAGGGATACAGCGTCGAGGCCTACGAGACCCGACAGGACGCGCTGGACGCTTTTGCGGCGCGACTGCCGGACCTGGTCGTCATCGACATCAATCTGCGCGACGACGTCGAGGGTGGCTTTGAGTTATGCCGCGAGCTGCGCTCGAGAGCGGCCGACCTGCCGATCATTTTCCTGACCGCCCGCGACAGCGAGTTCGACGCTGTCTCGGGCCTTAGACTCGGGGCCGACGACTACCTGACCAAAGACATCAGCCTGCCACACCTGATGGCGCGCATCGCCGCGCTGTTCCGGCGTCTGGATGCGCTGCAAAAACCCGGCGGCGACGAATCCGTGATCAAACGCGGAGACCTTGAAATCGACACGGACCGCATGGTGATCCACTGGCAGGGCCAGCCGGTCGGATTGACACTGACCGAATTCTGGCTGGTGCACGCAATGGCGCGTTACCCGGGGCACGTCAAGAATCGGCAGCAGCTCATGGACGCTGCGCAGGCGGTGCTCGACGACAACACCATCACCTCCCACATCAAGCGTATCCGCCGCAAGTTTCTCGCCTTCGACGAACAGTTCGACGCGATCGAAACCGTGTACGGCATGGGCTACCGCTGGCTGAGCGACTAGCGCAGTGAACCTGAAGCGTCAGCTGCTCCTGGTCAGCCTGCTGACGCTGATTCTGCCGTGGGCGGGCTGCGAGTTTATTCGCGAGACCGAGACCGCACTGCGCAGCGGTCAGCAACAGATGCTCGCCGGCACCGCCCGCGCCATCGCCGAGTCCCTGCAACAGTACTCGCAGCAGTTCCCGTCTACAGAACAGGCAGCGGCGTTCATTGTTGGTGACCAGCTTTACGCCCATGCACTGCCCGCACGTCCGACCGTGGACGGCTACATCAACGACTGGCCGCTGACCCGCGACAGCCTGGCTGCCTTGCCCGGCGCCGACGGTGACGCGTATTACGTGCTCGGCGAAATCGACGGGCAGCTGTACCTGTACATCGAAGTATCCGACCGCGACATTGTCTACGGGCAGCCCGGGCCGCGAATCAACACCGCACCGTTTGCCGACAGCGTGACGCTCGTCAGTGCCAGCCCGCCGGCTCGCGAGGAGACCATCGAGTTCTTCGCCGAGGCGCCGGGAATTGTCGTGGCACACCGACGCAGCGGACGTGATCTGAAGACGGAGCCAGCGATCCGCGCGCTCTGGCAGGACGTGCCCGGCGGCTACCAGCTCGAAGCGCGCATACCGCGCAGCATCCTCGGTTCCCACCTGGGGCTCGTCGTCAGCGACACCCCAAGCGACACTGAGCGACCGATTCGCAGCGCCAGCTACGCATCGCGCTCACCGGGTGCGCTCGCCGTCACGACCGAAGAGCTGCAGAGCATCGCCGCCGATCTCGTGCAGCCGGGCATCCGCTTGTTGCTGACCGACGCCGCCGGCTGGCGCATTGGCAGTGCCGGTGCACTGGGCTCGAGCCTGCCAGCGGCAGACGGGCCGGTGTCTGCATGGCTGCGATTTGCCTACGACGCGCTGGTCGAGGAAGGCGTCGCGGCGGAGTTTGCTGATCCGCACCCGACCGGTCGCGAGCAACAGGCCTACATTCGTGATGCACTGAACGGCAGCAACGGCACCGGCTGGTTTCGCAGCACCGGCAGCGGTGACGCCGTGGTGGCCGTTGCCGAACCCGTGACCAGCGACGGTCGCGTGGTCGGCGCCGTCATCCTGCAGCGCGGTACCGACGACATACTCAGCCTGCGCAACGAGGGCCTCGCGCGCCTGCTGAATGTGACCCTGCTGTCGACCTTTGCCGTGGCGCTGATCCTGCTCGGCTACGCGACGTGGCTGTCGCGACGAATTCGGCACCTCAGCAAAGCCGCGGATGCTGCCATCGACGGCAAGTCCATTCGCGATGACCTGCCAAGCTCCGGCGCCACCGACGAAATCGGCGACCTGTCGCGCAGCTTTTCAAACGTGCTGTCTCAGGTTGGCAGTTACAACGACTACCTGCGAACGCTGGCCTCGAAGCTGTCGCACGAGCTGCGCACGCCGCTCGCGATTGTGACCTCATCGCTCGACAATCTCGAGCACGAGGGCCTGAGCGACAATGCCGCGAGCTACACCGCGCGCGCCAAAGGCGGCGCCGAACGCCTGCGCGCCATTCTCAATGCGATGAGCGAGGCCAGCCGTGTCGAGGAATTGATGAAGCACGCAGACCTCGAACGCTTCGATCTCGGTCGGGTCATCGACCAGGCCGTGGCGGCCTACGCCGACGTCTATCCGGAGCGACACTTCGAATTGCAGGCAGCGACCCCGAACAGTCAGGTGCGTGGTTCACCAGAGCTGCTTGTGCAGCTGCTGGACAAGCTGGTCGATAACGCGGTCAGCTTCAGTGAACCGCAATCGACACTGCGTGTGGCAACGAGCAATAAGGATGCGATGCTGGTGATCGACGTTGAGAACCCGGGGCCTGCGCTGCCGGAGACGATGCGCGGCCAGCTTTTTGATTCGATGGTGTCGGTGCGCGAGGGCTCGGATAACCAGCACCTCGGCCTGGGATTGTATGTGGCGCGATTAATCGCCGAAGGCCACAGCGGACGCATTTCGGCGGACAACATCGACGACGGCGTCCGCTTTCGGATCGAACTGCCGATCGCCTGACCGTGGCGCTTCAAACCGGCCAAAAAAAGCCCCGGGTATACCGGGGCTTTCTTGTCAGCTTGGCTGGAATAACTCAGAAGGTGATCCGAGCACGCAGGTACCATTCCTGACCATTGAAGCCAAACGGGCTGGCTTCCGAGTACAGCTGGCCGAGAGAGCCCGCGCTTGGGTTCTGGTCGGGGTAAATATCACCGAGATTGGTGATACCCGCAATCAGTTCAACCATATCGTTGTACTGATAGGCCACTTCCGCATCCAGCAGGAACGTCGCGCCGATGTCCGGTACGTCGTTACCCGTATCGTCCCATTCGCCGTAGTAGTTCAGGCGAACCAGCGTACGAATATCGCCCTGCAGGTGCGACCAGGACACGTTGCCTTTTACGTTCGGCAGCAGGTCCTCAATCGCCGCGACACGATCTGCATCGATCGGGTTGACGTCACCGACGCTGTCCACTTCCGTCTCGTTGATGTTGAACGCGACTGTCAGTGTTGACGAACCGGTGCCCAGATCAAAGTTGGTGTTACCAACGATATCAATACCGGTTGTGGTGGTATCGAAGCTGTTGGAGAAGAAGCGGAATTCGGACAGATCATCAAGACCCAGGAAGTCCTGACGATCAATAACGCCGTCTGCATCGAGTCCCGCGAGCGCAAGCGACACAGACGTGTAGTCGTTACCGTTCGGATCGACGAAGTTCAGCGCATCCAGGAAATCGACGTTGGCGCCAAGTGCGACACGATCTTCGAGTTCGATGTTGTAGTAATCAACTGTCCAGCTTACGCCGTACAGGTCAAACGCTACACCAATCGAGAAGTTTGTGGCTTCTTCAGGGCCGAGGGTCGGACGACCAGCGGCACCGTTTTCGGAATCGATGAAATCTGCCGCCAACTGACCAGCTGCCGAACTCAGCGGCAGCGTGCCTTGGTCAACCAGTTCACCGCCAACGTTCTGCGTGGTTACGTTAGTGATATTCGCCTGACCGGCCGTCGGAGCATGGAAGCCAGTGGATACCGCACCACGAATGCTGAACGTGTCAGTGACATCGAACATACCGGCCAGTTTGAAGTCGGTGGTGTCGCCGAATTCGCTGAAGTCCTCGAAACGAACCGCGGCCTGCGCCGTGAACCGATCGGTGATGTCTGCTTCAAGGTCAACGTAGAACGCCGTTGAATCCTGAGTCGCCGAGGTGTTCCGCGGGAATCCACCGAAGCCGTTAGAGCTTGACGAGAAGCCTTGATCAGACAGCACACCCAAGGCGAACGAAGCGTCGTCACCAGCGAAGAGGTCGAATTCCTCTTCACGGTACTCAGCACCGAACGCGACGTTCAGGTCAGATTCGAAGCCGACGTCGAGGCCATAAACGAAGTTGGCGTTGAACACCGTTTCGGTCTGCTCCTGGCCACCCGGCACGAAATCACGCGGCGTATCCGGTCCGAGTGACGCGTTAATCGTATTGCGGATGAAGAAGTCCGTGCGGTTAGAACCGTTCACGACACTGAAGTCATAGAAAAGGCCGGTACCGATATCCAGATCGCCACGAACACCCACTGCAATCGACATGTCCTCGTTGTCGCCGCCGAAGCGCGGTACGAAGCCGGTCGGAATTGTCTCGATGAACGAGAAGCAGTTGGCGCTTGCCGTTACCACACCCAGAACCGTGGGATCCGGCAAGCCGTTGATCAGCGGAATGCCGTCGACACAACTCGTGCCGCCGTCGAGATCACCAACGAGGACCGAGTTAAATACGCCAGGATCCGTAGGATTGTCATTGTCGTCGACATTAACCGTACCCGTCACTTCCGTCCCGGTGGCGTCTACATAGGGTCCGCGGTAGACACCGCCTCGCTGCGAGCTGTTGTTCGGGCCGACGACGTTACGGTAGAAGAAACCGCCAGTGACCGTGCGCTCGCCATAGTTACCAAAGGCATACAGCTCAACCGAATCAGTCAACTCGATCGCCGAATTGAAGAACAACTTGATGTCGTCTTCGACATCAGGCTGACCCCAGTACTGAGGGACTTCGCTGGTGTAGCTGTTGATGGTTGAGAAGTCATTGGGCGACAGATAGCCTGAGTCGATCTGGGCCAGCACGTCGTTGCGGACTACAGAGCGGACGGTACCCTCAACATCGCGGATTTCACCGGTCAGGTTGATGAAGCCGGAATCGCCGAGCGGCAGACCGACGTTGCCGGAGATCGTGTAGTTGTTGCCGTCGCCCTCGCTCGTCGAGCCGTAAGTCGCGACGATTTCTGCGCCGTCGGCATCGTCACGCAGGACAAAGTTGAGTACGCCGGCGATGGCGTCAGAACCGTACTGGGAAGACGCGCCGTCACGCAGAACTTCAACCTGCTTCAGCGCCAGTGAAGGAATTGCCGAGATGTCGACACCCTGAGCACCGTCGGCGATACCGCCGCCGAGGAACGAGATGATGGAGCCGCGATGGCGACGCTTGCCGTTGACGAGTACCAGTACGTTGTCCGGTGACAGACCGCGAACGTTGGCGGGGCGAACGATGGTCGCCGCGTCACTGATCGGCTGCGTGTTTACGTCGAAGGACGGCACGCTGGTGCGTAGTAGATCCTGTACGTCTGAGGACGAGTTTTGGCGGAATTCAGTACCGCCAATCACGTCGACCGGAACCGGCGAATCGGATGCCGTACGCTCAGCGCGTCGGGTACCGGTCGTGATGATCTCTTCGATCTCTTCGACTTGTTCCTCCTGGGCGAACGACACCTGCGGCAGGCTCACCAACGCAGGCGTGGCGAGTGCGAGCAGGACGCTCTTCCGGAGAATCGACTTCTCTTTCATGGTTTTACTCCTGACTAAGCAAAGCACCCAGAGGGACAGCCCTACGGGTGCGGGTAACTTGTCTTATTTACACAACTGTTTTGTGGCTGTAGCGGCCTCTCTGGACGGGAAGCGTTGCGAGGGCGCTACAGACTGCTCATAACTATTCATACCGAAACAGGGGTAGTCAAATATCTCAAAATGTATCAGGCCATTTTGAGGCGGTTACTGGCCCGCCACCGTTAGTTGTCTTAGAAACCTTCTGGACTTGCGCGTCCAGATGTTGCGTGACGCAGTCCGCGTCAGTGGCGTCACTTAGCCTATAACCCGCTGACTTGAAACGGTTTATGTCCTCTACACCGGGCATCGTGTAGTAGCTGCCGCCGGTCGTCTGGCTCCTCGATTCGACCGATTCGCCGTTGCACCGGGCCGTTATCACGGCGCTCAGTCGATCGCAGGCCGGGCGGTACAAACTGATCACATTTGCGAGGTAACTGCGCTGAATATCGACAGGCTGAATCAGCCTGTCGATGATTGGTCCGGTGTCGATCCCGCCGTCCACGATGCGGTGAATCGTCGTACCGATCTCGCGCTCGCCATTCAGCATTGCCCAAAACGTCGCCATTACGCCGCGATATTCCGGCAGTGGCCCGGAGTGAACATTGATGACACCCAAGCGCGGCACAGCGATCGCCGCATCCTTGAGGATGCGTCTGTAGCGTATCGACACAACCAGGTCCGGTCTTAGCGCTTCGAGTTGCGTGACGCCCTCGGTGGAATTCGGTGCATTCAGAATCTGCGGACTGTCGAGCGAGAGCGCCTCTGCTGGCGGCACACCGAAACCACCGTCGACCCAGCGGCTCACGAGCGCTGCGTCGTCTGCCGCCAGTGTTTCCAGCTCCGGCACCGGGGCTGTGTTTGCCGAAAACGCGCCGTCTGAGAAAAACGTTATGTACTCGTGATCCGCAGACAGGGTCACCAGTCGGTGCAGGGCCAGCAGGCTGGCTATATCTCTGTGACCGAGCAAAACGATGCGCATGCGCGGAGTATTACCTCGACGACCGCTGCACACCAGAGACGGATCACGCACGAGGCCGCAGCTTGGCTACACTGACAGCCGCCTTCGACACTCGGTTAGCGACATGACTCACGCAACAGAAGCACGACTCCGATCCATGAGAGTTACCGGCGTTTTGATGCTGATCGGCGCCGCACTGGTCCTTGTAACGATCGGCGTCGAATACCGTATCGGCTGGATCGGGGTACCGCGTGACACCGCCGGTGTTACCGATTTTGTGGCGGCCAACTGGGTCGATCTGCAGCGCATCTGGACCTGGCAAGCGCTCGGGCACACCTGCTTCACGGTGGCCTACCTGCTTCGCTTCAAGGACAGCGAGGGGACAGAGGCAGCGTTGTGGGCCCTTTTGATGATCTGCGGTCTGGTGGTCATCATCGCGTTTGGACTGACGCTTGGCGGCACCGGACCTGCACTGCGCGTGGTCACCACCGAACCCTGGGTGTACGAGACCCTGCGCGGCTTGGTACGCGGTCTGTACTCGCCAGGGGGCTATGCTGGCATGGCCGTATTCACGGTAATGTTCACTTACCACACGGTGGCAAAACACGGCATCGTTGGACAACGTCGTGGCGGGGGAACGATCGGCATCGTTGTGGCCGCGATCCTGCTGGGCGCAACAACGCCCCTGGATATTAAACTCATCGGTGCACTGTGGTTTCTGTTGCCGGCGGTCATGGGTGTTGCGTTGATAGGCCACTCACGCGCGCGGCCGTGAAACTCATTTGCCTGCCGGGATTGAACGGTACAACGCAACTCTTCGATCCTTTCATTGAGCGCCTGCCGTCGGTCATTGAGGCAACCACGATCAGCTATCCAACGGACCGGATCCTGGACTACGCCGAACTTGAATCGTTGGTGCAGACAACTCTGCCCGCAGACGAGGACTACGTTCTGCTCGGTGAGTCGTTTTCCAGCCCGCTTGCCGTCCGGCTTGCCGCAGCACAGCCATCAATGCTCAAGGGGCTGATTCTTGTCTGCGGCTTTGTGAGCAACCCGATCCCATTGGCGGCCCGACTTGCACCGACTATCGGGCTGCTGCCGACTCGAGGATGGCTGGCGAGAACGGCCAGCCGTGCGTTGCTCGGCGCAACAGACCCGACAGTGCAAACGCGGCTGTTGACGGCTGTTGAGTCTGTCGATTCCGAGGTCCTTCACGCCAGGCTACGAATGATCGTCGACCTTGATGCCAGCGGCGCGCTCGCCGCTATCCGGGTGCCGACCTTATACCTACGCGCGCTGGGCGACCGGCTAGTAGGCGCCGCCGCGATGGCCGAGGTTGCTCGTGGACTTCATGGGCTGCGCGTCGAGTCAATAGCAGGCCCGCACCTGCTGCTGCAGGAACGGCCAGACGAATCGGCGGACGCGGTTCGCGCCTTCATCTCGTCGCTGGACGGCTGACAGACCGGGATCACGGTCGACGTCAGAACTCAGCCTCACCGTTGTCAGCCTCTGTCGCGCGCGCGCCCGGCGGTGCGATCACGCCAATCGCGATTTCCTCTGCCAGCCGGTCCGCCGTCTCCAGCAGCGACCGTGTCAGGTTGATGCCGTCCTCGCGCAGCCAGTACTCGGGCGTACGCGGTGGTGTGCCCAACACGAAAACCTGGCTGCTGACTGACGCCGGATCCCGATTGTCGCCCAGCGTGACCTGCGCATGCAGGTCGAAGACGTAGTGCTGTTTATCCGGCTGGCTGACTGACACGCCGTAGAACTGGATGATGATCGCCTGATTTGCTTCCTCGTCGATGACCAGCCGGCTGCCGGCGTGGTCGCGAAACGCGGTTTCTATGCGGGCGGTTGGCGCTGTGTCGGCGATAAATGACTCGACGATTGCTTCGAGACCTTCTGCCTGCTCTTTGGGCAGACCGTCGAAGGATCCGGCGATGCCACCGGTGAATGTGCCGACCACGGCACCGGCGGCTGTGGCGTACGGTGCGGACACGCCGAGGCAAAACATGAACGCGCTGCCGCACAGCGCACTCAACAGCACGCTGCCCATTAATCCGGATCCGGCACCTGCCACCATGGATTTGCCGGCCTGGTTGGTAACCGATTCAGCCTGCGACTCGACGTCGACCTCCTCCCCCCGCGGCGGCTGCATCTGCAGATTGATGCGCGTGCCCTCAGCGACGGGCTGAAAATCGACCTGGTCGCCGGACGCTGCGCAACCCGATAGCCAGAATGCGACCAGCGAGCCGTAAACTATTGATTTTCCTTTCATGACTGCGCTCCACAGCACTGAAAAACTCGGCTTACAGTGTCGCGACACCGCACGCCGGATACTTGTGGTGGGTCTGACGAATTCCTGATATCGGCGTTTAACGCCTTCGCGGCGTGAACGCCGATACGCAATTCGGGCTTGCCGGGACTATAGTCATGACCCTGCACGCCAAACGAGAGATTTCTGATGAAACGCATAAGCCTGATTGCCTGCCTGTTGCTGGCCACCAGCGTCTCGGCCGACGGCCACAGGATGACAGCCGAGGCCTGGTACAAGACGGACTACGCACCGCTGTGGAAGGACGCACCGTGGGAAAAGGCTGAGACTATCGCGAGATACTACGACGAGACCCTGACCTCGTACGCACCCACCGGTGGCACCGAAGTCAGCAACGCACTCGCGTCGATGACGGAATCCATGAGCTACTGGCGGTCCGAAGGCTGGATCAGCAGTGTGCTGACCGCACTTGAGACCGACTCACTGAATCCGGGTACGGCCACGTTCAAGGCAATGTGGCTGGATATCTACGAAGACGGCAGTGAGGAATCGAGCTGCGGCTGGTACCTGGCAACCCGCAGCGACGCGGGCTGGAAGTTTACGTCGTACACCGACATCGACTGCGACGAACACGGTCTGTAGATACATGCACCGGATAGAATTCAGCAACGGAGAGAAAGCCGTTCTCGTCGCCAACATTCAGGCGTACTTCCGTGAGGAACTGGACCAGGACATCGGCCAGTTCCCCGCGGAATTTCTGTTGGAGTTTTTTACCCGCGAGATCGGTTCGGTGTACTACAACCGCGGGTTACTCGATGCGCAGGCGGTCCTGCAAAAACGCGTGGACTCGATTGCCGAGGCGATCGACGAACTTGAACAGCCTACCAACTTCGGCCGTTGATTGATCCGGAACCCGGTCGCTGCTTTGCTGTCGAATTGTTCAGGACAACAGCAGGGACCAACGATGACTTCCAGGGACAACAACGAACGCTGGCAAACCATTCGCGAGCAGGGGCTGCTGCGTTTTGTCGTAGTGCAGGGCGTTCTCAGGTGGGGATTTGGCACAGCCGTTTTTTGGCTGTTGATCATGACGGCTGTCACCGGCGGTCAGATCGACTACGGCCGGGTAGTGCCGACCGCGTTGGTGGTGTTTCCCGTTCTTGGCGTCGTGTTCGGCCTGTCCCTTTGGTACGTATTTACACACCGGAGTTCGCCGACATCCGGCTAGCGCCGTATCGACCGTCGCGCGATACTGCGACGCATGCTCCGATTCCTGCATCGAAAGCTCTCGGCCGACGACATCGAGGCGATTGAAACCGCCGTCGGTGAACTGGTCGAGGAACACAGTGAGCCGCAGCGAATCCTCGGCGTTCTAAAACCGCTGCGCCGCGCCGCCAGACGCCAGCGCGAAGCGGCGGTCAGCCTGATCGCCGTGGTCAATCGGCAGTGCCTGCCGCCGGCTGATGCCCTTGAATGCGTCAAACCGCTGCGGGAGTGGTACCCGGACGACCTGTCATTGCTCGCCGCCCTTGGCGAGGCCGCCGAGTCGCTGGTGGACCTGAATTTCCTGAACGCCGCCGCACCAACGGATCCGTTCCTGTACACGCTGGTTGACGATCTTGCGTGCGCGGCAAACGATGCAGTCGGCACGGCGGACGAATCCGACCTGCTGGCAGGCACAGCCACCGCCGCGCGCATGCTCGGGCGACAGCGCGACGACGTTGCCGCCGATGCCTACCAGCGGCTGGTGAAATTGAACCCGCAGGGCGCCGCAAATCACTACAACCTCGGACTCTTCTACAAAACCCGCGGCCGATTCGAGGAGGGCGTGCGCGCCAATCAGTCAGCCCGCGCCTTGTCGGCAACGCCGGTGGAAAGCTATGAGTGGAACCTGGGCATCTGCGCCACCGGTGCCGGCAATGGACCGCTCGCACTCGAGGTCTGGGAACGCATGCAGCAGAAAATCGCGATGGGCCGTTTCGAGTTGCCCGAAGGCGGCTACCCGCAGTGCAAGGTGCGCCTTGCACAACGACCGCTAGCTGAGCGAAGTACAGACGACGACAATCCGGGCCACGAAGAAACCATCTGGATCGAGCGCCTCAGTCCATGTCACGGCGTGGTGCGGTCCGTTCTGTATGCCGATCTTGGCGTTGACTTCGGCGATGTGGTTTTGATCGACGGTGCGCCGATCACCTACCACCGCTACGGCGATTCCGAGGTACCGGTGTTTCCGCACCTGGCGACGCTCGTCCACAGCGGCTATCGCTTTTACGACTTTGCCGGCACGCAGGAGACGACGATGCAGGTTGAGGACGCAAGCGAAGATCTGCAGGGGGACAGCGTGATTTACTCACACACCGAACGACTCGAGACGATTTGCGCAAGCTGCTGGCGCGATCCCGATCTTGAACATGAGCATGACGAAGTGTCAGAGGAAAACGTTGTAACCGGTCGCATTGCGGCACCACCGTCGATCGAGCCCGCCGACCTGCTGGCGCAGATCGATGCCGCAATGGAGAAGCGAACACCGTGCCGCCTGTTCGCTCCGGCACTGTGTCGCGCAGCCGGGCAGGAAGAGCGTGCACGCTTCGAACAACGTCGATTCGACGTACTCGCCGGGGCGGACTGAGGTGAGACTTTGGTACATGTTTGTCGTCCTGCTGCTGCCGGCAATCGCGTTCGCCGACAAGGCACACGTACTGGAGGTACGGGTGAGCTGCAACGATGAGCGGGTCTGCCGCTTTGACGTTACGGTCGAACACAGCGACGAAGGCTGGGCGCACTACGCGGATCGCTGGGAGGTACTGACGCCGGACGGTGAGATCATAGCAACGCGCATCCTCGCGCACCCGCACGACAATGAACAGCCGTTCACCCGGTCTCTCGGCGGTGTTGTCATTCCGCCAGGCATCACGCGCGTGCAGGTTCGCGCCCGCGATTCGGTGCATGGCTACGGTGGTCGGGAAGCCTCCGTCGAGCTGCCCTGACTCAGGAAGCCGGACGCGGCACGGGCTCTGCGAGTCGAACGCGATTCAGCACGCTGACCGTCAGTGCCGGCAGCATCGTCAGCGAGACGATCGCCGCACCAAAAATGCCGAACAACACGATCGCACCGACTCCGCGATACAGCTCCGTGCCTGCCCCCGGGATAAACACCAGCGGTGACAAGCCGCAAATCGTGGTCAGCGTGCTCATCGCGATTGGCCGCAGCCGCGATGCGACGGCGTCGCGCACCGCATCCAGTGCTGACAAACCATCCTCTTCGAAGCGCTGGATCGCCCGGTCAACGATCAGGATCGGATTGTTCACAACGGTACCCATCAGGATCAGAAAGCCGAGCATGGAAATCATGTCGAAGGACTGGGAGAAGCCACCGAGGCCGAGGGCAGCAAGTGTGGCACCTACCGCATTGAGCAATGCCAGGCCGACGATGCCGCCGGCAATGCCCAGCGGAATGGTCGTCATGATCAGCAGCGGATAACCCCAGTGCCGAAAGATCGCCACCAGCAGCAGGAAAATGATCACCAGCGCAATCGGGTAGTTAGCGGCCAGCGCCGCCTGGGTTGCATCCAGCTGGTCGCTGGCACCGGTGATCTCCACGCCAACACTGACCGGCAGCCCGCCGGATTCACGCAGCGCATTAATCACGTCGCTGCGGACGATTTCGACGCCCTCTTCAAGCGGTACAGACGGCGGCGGGATGACATTCAGGGTCACGGTGCGCTGGCCGTTGATACGGCGAATGGAGTTGGTGTCGACGGTTTCACGGATACTCGCTACAGAGCGAAGCGGAACAATGCCGCCGTCCGGTGTATAGATCGGCAGATCGGCAACCACGTCGAGCCTGGCGTCACCGCCCGCTTCGCCGTACAGGTAAATGTCGATCTTGTCGTCGCCCTGGAAGAATTCATCGACGAAGGCACCGTCGGTTAACGCGGCGACCGAGTAGCCGATCTGGTTGGCCGACAGACCGAGCTCCGCGGCGCGCACCCAGTCCGGGCGGATCTCGATCAGCGGCTGCGTCAGCGCCAGCGACGACGGACTTGAACTGATGCGCGGATTGCCAAACACATCTTCCGCCATTCGCATCGTGGCCAGCGCTGCATCGTAGATCACCGGCAACGTCGGCCCGGAAATGTCGAGGTTGATACTGCGGGTGCCGCCGTCATTGCCGGAGATAATCGAGCCACGAGACGCAAACGCGCGCATACCCGGGTAACTCCGAAAATGCGACGTGAGGGCATCCATCAGCACGTTGATATCCCGAGCGCGCACCGGCTGGGTCACGATGCGCAGACCGTTCGCGTCGACACGCAGATTCAGATAGCTGATCGGCGGCACGTCCAGCTCACCGCGGTCAAAGGGTCCGGGGTCGGCTTCGACGTACGGCAGGAAATGATTGCGCACCTGCTCGGCGATACCGCTCATCGTCTCGAGGTTGTAACCCGGTGGTGCACTCATGCGTGCAAACGCCTTCGGCTCCTCGCCCTCCGGCAGGTACTCCGCACGCGGTGTCAGCAACACGATGACGGCGACGCTTGCGAACACGGTCGCGGCGATCGTCACGGTGCGACGGCGTGGCGACGACAACAGACGATCGATGAGCGCAATGACCCGATCGCGCAGCCGGTGATCCGACTGTCGGTTGTCCGTGCCGAACGACAGGCGTGCGCTGGCCGTCGGAATAAGCGTAATAGCAACGAGCATCGACGCGAGAATGGATGCCGAGATCGCAATCGCCACGTCGGAGTAGAGCTGGCCGGCTTCCTCGACGATAAACAACACGGGCAGGAACACGAGCATGGTGGTCAGTGTTGACGCCAGCACCGCGCTCCACACCGAACGCACGCCCTCGACGGCGGCGCGGAATCGGTCGAGGCCCTCGCGTCGCTTGGCCTCAATCGCCTCGATTACAACGATACTGTTGTCGAGCGTCATACCAATCGCGAAGGCAATTCCCGCCAGCGAGATCACGTTGATCGTGCGCCCGGCAAGCAGCAAACCGATAAATGCCGCGATAGTGCAGATCGGCACGCCGATCACGCCCACGGCGGTGGCCTTGCCGGAACGCAGAAACAGGAACATGACGGCGATGGCCAACAGCGCACCGATGCCGAGATTGGTCCAGACATTCGCGATCGACGCTTCGACATAGCCGGCGTCTTCCGAGGTGAGCTGGATCGTCATACCAGCCGGCGCCAGCACCTCACGGCGCACCTTTTCCACGGCGTCAATCATCGCGTACTTGGTCTCGATGACATTCGAACCCGGCTCTCGATTCACCGACATCGAAATGGAGGGCTCGTCATTGAGGAACGACAGGTTGCTAATCGCGAAATGATCCAGCTCCACGCGTGCCACATCTCCGAGTCGGATCACGGCGTCGCCACGACGGCTGACGATCAGGTCAGACAGATCCTCGATCGAGTCGAATCGACCGACGGTGCGCAGCAGGTAACGACGCTTGCCG
>JBCCNM010000027.1:0-27180 GCA_039025835.1 Pseudomonadota bacterium
GTCTCACCGCCACGCCCCGGCGTCACGCCAGCGACGACCTTAGTGCCGTATGCCAGGCACTGCTCGGTGTGGAACGACCCCTGGTTACCGGTCAGTCCCTGGCAAATGATTTTGCTGTCTTTGTTTACAAGAATACTCATGCTTGTCCCGCCCTACGCGACTGCCGCTACGGCTTTTTTGGCCGCGTCGGTCAGGTCGTCCGCCGCGATGATGTCCAGTCCACTGTCTGCCAGCATGGCGCGACCCTGCTCAACGTTGGTGCCTTCGAGGCGAACAACGACCGGGACCTTGACGCCCACTTCCTTGACGGCCGTGATAATGCCCTCGGCGATCAGATCGCAGCGCACGATGCCGCCGAAGATATTCACCAGGATGGCCTCGACGGATTCGTTCGACAGGATCAGCTTGAACGCGATCGCGACGCGCTCCGCCGTGGCGCCGCCGCCGACATCCAGAAAGTTTGCCGGATCACCGCCGTGCAGTTTGATCAGGTCCATCGTGGCCATGGCCAGCCCGGCACCGTTCACCATGCAGGCGATATTGCCGTCGAGGGACACGTAGTTCAGATCATGCTCTGCGGCCTGGCTCTCGCGCGGGTCCTCCTGGGATTCATCCCGCAGCGCTACGAGCTTCGGCTGACGGTACAGCGCGTTGCTCTCGATATTGATCTTCGCATCCAGCGCGATGACGTCACCGCCCTTGGTCGTGATCAGCGGGTTGACCTCGACGAGGCTGGCGTCGGTTTCCTCGTAGAGCTTGTAGAGCTTCTTAATGATGTCACCGAACTGGCGCATCTGCCCCTTGTCGAGTTGCAGGCCAAACGCGAGCTGACGTGCCTGGAAATCCTGCAGGCCGGCATCGGGTGCCACAGCCACGGTAAAAATCTTTTCGGGGGTCTCTTCCGCCACCTGCTCGATATCCATACCGCCGGCGGCTGATGCAATGAAGGCGATGCGGCTTTTTTCACGATCCACGAGCATGGACAGATACAGCTCGCGATCGATGTCCGAGCCGGATTCGACGTAGACGACATTGACCGGCAGACCTTCGGGACCGGACTGGTGTGTGACGAGCTGCGTGCCGAGCATGTCGCTCGCGTACTGCTTGACCTCGTCGAGGGTTTTCGCCAGCTTGACGCCGCCGGCCTTGCCGCGACCGCCCGCGTGCACCTGTGCCTTGACGACCCAGAGCGCGCCGCCCAGGTCCCTGGCCGCCTGCTCGGCGGCCTCCGGCGTTTCGGCCGGAATGCCTTGAGGAACCGGAATGCCATACTCGGCAAACAGGCCCTTCGACTGGTATTCGTGAAGATTCATTCGAGTTATCCCGCTGAAGATGTCGCCGGGCAGCCATCCACACCGCCCGCGGAAGCCGCATTCTGGATCAAAGCCGGTTGCTTCGCAAAGGGAAACCCGTTCCCTTTATTGGCGTCGCTATGATTTACACTACGGGCATGACAGGCAGGCGAGCGAACTGTGAGCACAACGGCTGAGCAGGCAGCGAATCCGCCGACGGAAGGAACCGCGGCATTCGGGGATCGGCACGGCGACGAGCCGGACCTGCGCTGGCGCATTCTCAAGACGCTGGGCAGCTTCCGCATACTGATTGCCGCCACGCTGGTAATTCTCTACTACGTCGGCGGCGACAGCGATCGGGTGTTTGGCGGCGATTCGACCTGGTATGCACCGGTCGCCATCGCGTTTCTCGTGTTTTCGATGCTTGTCTATATTGCCCTGCATAATCGCTGGTGGCCGGCGGCCATCCAGGCATCGGCACCGCTGATAATCGATATCGTGGCCACGATCCTGCTGATGCACATGAGTGGCGGCATCTCGTCCGGGCTTGGTGGCCTGCTGATCGTGTTCGTCGGCGTGTCCAGTCTCGCCCTGCCCGGCCAGTGGGCCGCGGTGTTTGCGGCACTGTCGACCTTCGCCATTCTTGGCGACCAGTTTTTCGTGCAACTGCGCGGTGGCAACCCCGGCTTCCCGGCGGCCGGCCTGCTCGGCGCGATCATCTTCATGATGGCGTTCGCGGCGCAAACTCTGACTCGCCGCATGGAAGCCAGCGAAGCGCTGGCACGTCAGCGCGGCGTCGACCTGAAGAACCTGTCGGCACTGAATGAATACATCGTCCAGCACCTGCGAGAGAGCATCCTGGTCATCGATGCCGACGACCGGATTCGGTTGGGCAATGCGTCTGCGGCCCGCCTGCTCGGCCAGCAGCGCGGTATGGCCGACACGCCGCTCGACGCCGTGTCCCTGCAACTCGGCGACTACATTCGTCGCTGGCGACAAGACGCCGCACTCGCATCACACCCGGAACTGACGCTGACCGGAGTGAACGCCGGCATGCGTATCAAGGCGCACCTGGCACCGCTGGTGAAAGACGGCGAGCGCGGCGGACCGATACTCGTGTTCCTCGAAGACTCGAGCCTGATGAACGAGCGTGTCCAGCAGTCGAAGCTCGCATCACTGGGACGGCTGAGCGCGAGTATCGCTCACGAAATTCGCAATCCCGTCGGCGCGATGAGTCATGCGGCGCAATTGTTGGCGGAATCGGACGGACTGCCGGACGACGACAAGCGACTCACGGACATCATCCAGTCAAATTCCGAACGGGTCAGCCTGATCATCGAGAATGTGCTGCAACTGTCGCGACGCGAATCCAGCCAGCCGGAACGTCTGGCGATCGCGCCGTGGCTCGACGATTTTTCCAGCGAGTTCGTTCGCACGCTGGAACTGCAGGAGGGCCAGCTTGCCGTGCACTCTGTCGATGCCGGTCTCAGCGTGCGAATGGATCGTTCGCATCTGCGGCAGGTCATGTGGAACCTGTGCGACAACGCCGTCAAGTACGCCAGCGAAACCGGCGGCATTCACGTCGAGATTCGTGCCGGTCGACTGGAGGGACGCGACCGCCCGTACCTCGAAGTCCTCGACAGCGGTAAAGGTATCGATCCCGCCATGGCCGACAAGATTTTTGAGCCGTTTTTTACCGCACGTCAGGGCGGCACGGGTCTCGGGTTGTACATATCGCGAGAGCTCTGCGAGCTGAACCGTGCCACGCTGCTTCATCTTGACCGCGACGGCGGAGGCAGTATCTTTCGCATCGTATTTGCTGACCCCGATCGCTGGGGTAACCAGGACGTGTCATGAGCGAACCCTCCGCGCTGGTCATCGACGATGAACCGGACATCTGCGAACTGCTGTCGCTGACGCTGGGCCGGATGGGCATCCGCACCGAATCCGCGCTGGATCTCGAGTCCGGTAAGAAAAAACTGCAAGACCAAGCCTTCGATCTGTGCCTGACCGACATGCGACTGCCGGACGGTGACGGCCTCGAGCTGGTCGAGTGGATGCAGCATCACACGCCGAATGTGCCGGTGGCGGTGATCACCGCGCACGGCAATATCGAGATCGCGGTCAATGCGCTGAAGCTCGGCGCATTCGACTTTTTATCCAAGCCGCTGGACCTGAACCATCTGCGCAACATTATAGAAAGCGCTTTAAAGCTCGATGAACCGGCCGACAGCCAGCGCTCGTCGCTGCTCGGCGAGTCGGACGCGATGGCCACACTGCGCGACATGATTGACAAGGTCGCACGCTCGCAGGCGCCGGTGCACATCTGCGGCGAATCCGGTACCGGCAAGGAGCTGGTTGCCCGGCTGATCCACGAGAGCAGTCCGCGGGCCGACGGGCCGTTTGTGCCGGTCAACTGCGGCGCCATCCCTTCGGAACTCATGGAAAGTGAATTCTTCGGCCACAAGAAGGGTTCCTTCACCGGGGCAGACAGCGACAAGACCGGTCTGCTCCAGAGCGCTGAAGGCGGTACGCTGTTTCTCGACGAAATCGCGGACCTGCCGCTGGCCATGCAGGTGAAGCTGCTGCGCGTGATCCAGGAGAAAACCGTCCGCCCGGTGGGCAGCTCGCGCGAAGAAGCCGTCAACGCCCGCATTCTGTCGGCCACCCACAAGAACCTGCGAACAATGGTCGCGGACGGCGACTTCCGCGAAGACCTGTTTTATCGCATCAAAGTCATCGAACTCGCGGTACCCGCCCTTCGCGAGCGCGGCGATGACACGATTGAGCTCGCCCGCTTCATCCTCAAGAAACTCGGCAGCAGCGTCGAGCTGGATGAAAGTGCCCGTCATGCGCTGCTGCGCTACGACTTCCCGGGCAATGTGCGTGAACTCGAAAACCTGCTCGAACGTGCAGTAACCCTGTGCACCAGCGGCATCGTCAGCGAAGACGACCTGAACTTGCAAAGTGCCGGCAGCAGTTCGGACGGCAACACCGCGAAACTGAGCGGCAAGCTCGGCGACCAGCTCGAGGATGTGCAGCGGCAAGCGATCATCGATGCGTTGGAGAAAACGCGCTACAACAAAACCGCTGCCGCAAAGCTGCTCGGGCTGTCGTTCCGGCAGTTGCGCTACCGCATCAGCAAACTCGGTATTGAGTGAGTCCGCTGTCCAGCCCGTCGCGGGCTGATGAAACATAAGCTCTGTCGGGTTTTGGCGATCCGGGTGACAAAAATTGTCAGTGGCTGACAAATGGCGGCCGGATTGTCAGTTTCGGACCGTTTGTTCCACATCCGGTAAATGCCTGAATGCTATATATTTCAATAACTTATCGATTTTTTGGCAAGTTGGCACGCGCCTTGCTTAGGGAGGAGTACGAACAACTAATCGTACCCACACTTCTCAGATCATGGAGAAACGAGAAATGAAAAAGCAGCAAGGTTTTACACTTATCGAACTGATGATCGTTGTCGCGATCATCGGCATTCTGGCCGCGATCGCTATCCCGGCATATCAGGACTACACCATCCGCGCACAGATCTCTGAAGGTCTGAGCCTCGCGGGTGGTGCCAAGACGGCTATTGCCGAGTTCTACCAGGACAGCGGCAACTTCCCGTCGACCAATGCGCAGGCAGGTATCTCCAACGCAACGGACATCCAGGGCAAGTACGTTGCTTCTGTCACGGTTGCTAACGGTGTCATCACGGTTGCCTACGGTAACGAAGCCAACACCAACATTGGCAACGGCACCGTCACGCTGACGCCGGACGGCACGACGTCTGTAGGTTCCGTACAGTGGGACTGCGACGGTTCTGGCGGTCTGCCGGACAAGTGGCTGCCGTCGGCTTGCCGCTAAGCGGATACGCTTAGGCTTTTTGCCTGACAAAAAGCCCCGGAACGTCTCCGGGGCTTTTTTGTTTCCGGCAGCGGCAAAAGTGTGAGACTCGTCACACTTTAACCCTGCGAGTCACCCGACCGAACGAACAGGACGTACGCTCGATTGAACGCAACCAAGCCTCCAGACAAGGCACGACAGAGAGGATCAATTGTGACCCGACACTCCCGCGGCTTTACGCTCATCGAGCTCATGATTGTTGTGGCGATCATCGGCATTCTCGCCTCCCTCGCAACCTCGGCCTACCAGACCTACACGATACGTGCGCAGGTCGCGGAGGGGCTGAACATGGCCGCTGGTGCCAAGGTGCCTATCACCGACACCTGGCTGCAGACCGGGATCGCCCCGGCTGATCGTGTCGAAGCCGGCATGTCGCCGACACCGACCGACACGGCGGGCAACTACGTCAGTCAGGTTGTCGTCAACAACGGTCGCGTGGAAATCACCTTTGCAGGTCCCCGAATTCACCAGGACATCAGCGGTGAAACGCTGTTCCTGACGCCGTATGTCACCAGCGGCAACTCTGTGTCCTGGCGCTGCGGCCAGGCCGGCACGCCGGGCAGCGGTTCGCTGATGGATGGCGGATCGGATCACGGCACGGGCGGCACCCTGCAGGATCGTTACCTGCCCTCGTCGTGTCGCTAACTCGCCCGGGGCCGTCAAACCTCGCAAGTTGCCCGCTGCAACTGCCCTGACAAGGCATCAAAACGCCCAAATCCGGTTTCTTTGCGGGTTTTACTTAATGGATTTCCGTTTGTGTGAAGAGGCGCACAAAATCCAGTTGATCCGCGAACTTGGATAAACGAGACTGTCGTATTCCGGGGACTCACGCAGCAGTCAATCTATGGCGGCGACAGCTTCACAGACCAACCTCGCGGACTTGCCCCGACGCCTCGTGCAGGACGGTATCGTCAGCGAGGAGCAACTGCTTGATGCCGTTGAAGTCGCCAAGCGTGATCGTGTCTCCCTCGTCGCCTACCTGGTTCAGTCCGAACTCGCCGAGTCACGCGCAATCGCCGTTGCGGCCGCGCACGAATTCGGGGTGCCGCTGCTCGACATCGACGCCGTCGACCTCGACGTTGACGTCATTCGCGCGGTCGACAAGGGCCTGATCGAGAAGCACCGCGTCCTGCCGCTGGTGAAACGCGGCACCCGCCTGTTTGTGGGCATCGCCGATCCGACCAACCTGACGGCGATCGACGAAATCAAATTCCAGACCTCGCTGCGCATCGACCCGGTGGTTGTCGAGCAGGACAAGCTGGAAGAGCGCGTCGGCAAGGCGCTCGAAGCGGTCGATACCTCGCTGGCCGACTTTGGCGGTGATGACGACGACTTCGACCTCGAAAACCTGGACATCTCCGGCGGCGAGGAAGAAGAAGACGACGCGGTCGGCAGCGACGTCGACGATGCACCGGTCGTCAAGTTCGTCAACAAGATTCTGCTCGACGCCATCAAGAAAGGCGCGTCGGACATCCACTTCGAACCGTACGAGAAGAAATTCCGCGTGCGCTTCCGCCAGGACGGCGTGCTGTCGGAGATCGCGGCACCGCCGGTGGTTCTTGCGAACAAGGTCTGCGCCCGCCTGAAGGTCATGTCGCGCATGGACATCGCGGAACGCCGGGTTCCGCAGGACGGCCGCATCAAAATGCGCCTGTCGCGGCAGAAGGCCATCGATTTTCGTGTCAACACCTGTCCGACACTGTTCGGCGAGAAAATCGTATTGCGTATTCTCGATCCATCGAGTGCCAAGCTCGGTATCGAAATGCTGGGATATGAGGAACAACAACGCACGCTGTACGAAAAGCACCTCGCCAAGCCGTACGGCATGATTCTCGTCACCGGTCCGACGGGTTCCGGTAAAACGGTCTCGCTGTACACGGGCCTGAACATCCTGAACACCGTGGACCGCAACATTTCGACGGCGGAAGACCCGGCGGAAATCAACCTCGAAGGCATCAACCAGGTTAACGTCAACCCGAAAGTGGGCCTGACCTTTGCTTCGGCATTGAAAGCCTTCCTGCGCCAGGATCCGGACGTGATCATGGTCGGTGAGATTCGTGACCTCGAGACCGCGGAGATCGCGATCAAGGCCGCTCAAACCGGTCACCTGGTGTTGTCCACGCTGCACACGAACGACGCCCCAAAAACCTTGACGCGCATGGTCGACATGGGCGTGAAGCCCTACGCCATCGCGACGTCGGTCAGCCTGATTATTGCCCAGCGCCTGGGCAGTCGACTGTGCTCGCATTGCAAAGAGGTCAAGGACATCCCGCGCGAGGCGTTGGAGGCCGAAGGCTTTTCCAAGGAAGACCTCGACGCCGGCGTTACCATTTTTGGCCCAGTGGGCTGCAAGAACTGCAACGGCGGCTACAAGGGCCGCGTCGGTATCTTCCAGGTCATGGAAGTGTCCGAAACGATGGGCCGCATCATCATGGAAGGCGGCAACGCCATGCAGATTGCTGATCAGGCTGCCCAGGAAGGCGTAATGGATCTCCGGCAGGCAGGTCTCAAGAAAGTCAAGGACGGGGTTACCAGCCTCGAGGAAGTGAACCGTATTACTATCGAGTAAATCGGACGGATTTGAGCCATGGCAGACAGCGCGACAATGAACACACCCTTCGTCTGGGAAGGGACCGATCGCAAAGGACAAAAGGTCAAAGGCAAGGAGCTTGCCTCTGACGAAGCCCAGGTACGTGCAAAACTGCGCACGCAGGGCGTGGTGCCGACACGCATCCGCAAACAGCGCAAGAGCATGTTCGCAGGCACTGCGAAGATCACCACCGGCGACATCGCCATTTTCTCTCGTCAGCTCGCGACGATGCTGGCGGCGGGTATCCCGCTGGTACAGTCCTTCGAAATCGTGGGCAACGGGCATGAAAATGCCGCGATGCAGAAACTCATCCTCGCCGTAAAAGCCGACGTCGAAGGCGGCAGTTCGCTGGCGGAGGCGCTGTCCAAGCATCCGCTGTACTTCGACGACCTGTTTATCAACCTTGTGGAAGCCGGCGAACAGGCCGGTGCCCTGGAGACGCTGCTCGACAAGATCGCGACTTACAAGGAAAAGACCGAGGCCATCAAGAAAAAGATCAAGAAAGCGCTGACCTACCCGGCGGCGGTTCTCGTGGTGGCGCTGATCGTTACGACGATTCTGCTGATCTTTGTGATTCCGTCCTTCGAGGACCTGTTCCGCGGCTTTGGCGCCGATCTCCCGTCGTTCACGCGAATGGTGATCGACCTGTCCCTGTTCGTCAGAACCAAGGGGTACATCATCGCCATTTTGATCGGTGGTGCCGTGTTCGCCTTCCTTTACTTCAAGAAGCGCTCGCGGGCTATGCGCGAATCGCTTGATCGCATGGCGTTAAAGATGCCGATCATCGGCCCGATTATTGAGAAAGCATCGATCGCTCGTTACGCCCGTACGCTGTCGACGATGTTTGCGGCCGGTGTGCCGCTGGTCGAAGCTCTGGAATCGGTTTCCGGTGCGACCGGTAACATCGTTTACGAGAACGGCGTTCTGACCATGCGCGACGAGGTCGCCACCGGCCAGCGGCTGCAGCAGGCCATGGAAAACACCGACCTGTTTCCGAACATGGTGATCCAGATGATTGCCGTGGGCGAGGAATCCGGCTCACTCGACGACATGTCGGCAAAAGTGGCCGACTTCTACGAGGAAGACGTCGACAACGCCGTGGACAACCTGAGCAGCCTGCTCGAGCCGATGATCATGGGTATCCTCGGCATTCTCGTCGGCGGCCTGGTTATCGCCATGTACCTGCCGATCTTTAAGATGGGTGCCGTCGTCTAGCGGACGTCATCCAGGCGTTATCTGTAACGGCGTTCCGCAGGCACTGCGAACGCCGTTTTTATTGAGGAACACCATGTTCGAGCTCATGGCGCAGTCGCCGCTGCTGTTTATCGCGATCGTATTCGCCTTTGCGCTGCTGGTTGGCAGTTTCCTGAATGTCGTGATCTACCGGCTGCCGATCAT
This sequence comes from Pseudomonadota bacterium, assembly GCA_039025835.1. Classification (GTDB taxonomy): domain Bacteria; phylum Pseudomonadota; class Gammaproteobacteria; order Steroidobacterales; family Woeseiaceae; genus UBA1847. The sequence goes on from JBCCNM010000027.1 coordinate 9,175, forward strand.
GATGGAGCGTGACTGGCGCGAACAGGCGAAGGAGCTCGAGCAAATGCCGGTTAACGATGTGCCGGAGGACACCTTCAACCTGGTCACGCCGCGTTCACGTTGCCCGTCGTGCGGTGCCGAGATCAGCGCCATTCAGAACATCCCGGTTCTGAGCTACCTCGTTCTGCGCGGACGCTGCGCAAATTGCCAGGCGAAGATCGGCCCGCGCTACCCGATCGTCGAGTTTGTCACCGCAGTGCTGTGCGCCATCACCGCCTGGCGGTTTGGCTTCGGGCCGGAAGCGGTCATGGCGATCTTCATGACACTGATGCTCGTCCCGATCACGATGATCGATGCCGATCACCAGCTGATCCCGGACTCTTTGGTGTATCCGCTGCTGTGGGTTGGGCTGCTGATGAGCTTATGGCACCCGATGGCGTCCGCCGAGGTGCTGTTTATCGAACCGCGCGAAGCCATTATCGGTGGCGCGGTCGGCTATCTCAGTTTGTGGAGTGTCTACTGGCTGTTCAAGATCGTGACCGGCAAGGAAGGTATGGGGCACGGTGACTTCAAGCTGCTGGCGGCGCTCGGTGCGTGGCTGGGCTGGCAGGCCCTGCCGATCATCATCCTGATGTCCGCTGTGGTTGGTGCTACTTTCGGCATCCTGATGATCGTCCTGCGCGGCCGTGACCGTGCCGTGCCGATGCCGTTTGGCCCGTTCCTGGCTGCGGCTGGCTGGATCTCGATGCTGTACGGCGACGCAATCAAGTCGGCTTACTTCGACACACTCTTCTAGGCCGTGATCGAGACCCCGCTGCGTATCGGACTGACCGGCGGCATCGCCAGCGGCAAGTCCGCCGCAGCCCGTTTTTTTAGCGAACTCGGTGTGCCTGTCATCGACACCGACATCATCGCGCGCGAGGTTGTAAAGCCTGGCAGCGCCGGACTTGAGGGGATCCGGGAACGATTCGGAAGCGGCGTTCTCGACGACGACGGCACGCTCAACCGCGCAGTTCTGCGTGCCGTTGTGTTCGCTGATCCGGCGAAGCGCGAGGTGCTGGAGGCAATCCTGCATCCGCTGATTCGCGCGGAAACCGTCCGCCAGGCGGAGGCTGCCGGGGGTGACTACCAGGTCATCGTCGTTCCCTTGCTGGTCGAGTCGCCGCTCAAGGCCTTCGTCGACCGGGTTTTGCTGGTCGACTGCAGCGAGGAGACGCAGATCCGTCGCTTGCTGGCCCGCGACGGCGGCGACGAAGCCAGTGCCCGACAAATCCTGGCGGCTCAGGCCTCTCGTGAACAGCGACTCGCTATCGCGGATGATGTCATTGGTAACGAAAACACCCTGCAAGACCTGCAAACCGCAGTCGCTGAGCTGCACCGACGCTACTGTCAGACTGTCGGCAAGTAGCGACAGTCGCATTTTGCGTTAACGGGCGTCGCGGCGCAGAATAGGCCGATGGTTGAACCGGCCGGAAATGTCAGCGCCCATCCGGCGACAGGACGCGCTGCCTATGAGCTACCGCTCAATGAGCGGATGCGCACCTTTATGCGGCTGGACTTTCTCTACCAGCAACTGCTGCACAACGGTGAAGACACCGCCCTGTGGGGCAGCCGTGCAACCGTCACCACTCTGCTCGACATGCTGGCGATTCTGTCACGCGGTGACATCCGCTCCGAAATCCAGAAGGAAATCGACGCCCACATCACCCGGATGAGGGGCTACGCTTCGCAGCCCGGCGTCGACACGAGCCGCCTGGACAGCGTACTGCACAATCTCGAAGACAGCCGTGCCGCGATCGCCGCGGTAGGCACCCAGTTCCTCAGCGAACTCAAGGAAAGCGATTTCCTGAATGCGATCAAGCACCGCAGTTCGATTCCGGGCGGCACCTGCGAATTCGACCTGCCGGAATACAGCCACTGGCTGAGACAGCCGTTCGAACGTCGCGACAAGGATCTGCAGCGTTGGGTGGGGTCGGTCAGGCCGGTGTGTGACGCCGTCGCAGAGGTGCTTTGGCTGATTCGCGAGAGCGGACAACCGGAAGAAAAAACCGCGATCAACGGTATGTTTCAGCACAGCATGCAGCGAGACGGTCAGTGCCGCCTGATTCGCGTGACGCTACCGAATGACAGTACGCTGTTTCCGGAAATCAGCGGCAGCCAGCATCGATTTACCGTGCGCTTCCTGGAATGGTCGACGATCGACAAACGCGCCGTGCAGACCGGGCACGACATCAGCTTCCAGCTCGCGATCTGCTAACCCGTTGCTCGGCGTTTCTGTCGAGCCTTGAGTTTCGTAACCACCGGCGCGTCCGCCGGCAGCAGGTTGGCATTCTCCAGCTCGCCCGCTCTGAGCCAGCGTAACGCCTGCCCTTCGCAACCTCGCGCTTCGCCCTGCCAGTGGGTCACCAGGAAAAAATCAATGGAGACGCGGCGATCCGGATACCGGTGGTCGAGAGATGTGAACAGCGAGGCGTCGACGACCGAGATACCGATCTCCTCATCGAGCTCCCGAATCAGCGCCGCGTGCGCTGATTCGTCGGTGCCGATCTTGCCACCCGGGAATTCCCACATGCGGTGAAACGGTCCGTCGCCGAGTCGCTCCGCAATCAGGAAGCGGCCGTCGGCGTCCTCCAGAATGCCGGCAGCCACCCGCAAATGCGGGATCAAGACAGCTTGCCGTGGCAGTGTTTGAATTTCTTGCCGGACCCGCAGGGGCACTGTTCATTGCGACCGACCTTGCGGCTGTCGCGAACAAAGGGTGCCGCATCAGCGGCCGGCACAGCCGCGGGTGCGGCCGCCGCACGACCACGGCCCGGCGGGCCGCCTTGCGGACTGCCCTGCGGTGCACTGCTGCCCAGTGCCTGGGCTTCAGCATGCTGGAATTTCAGGTTCTTTTCCTGCGCTTCCTGTCGCTGCCGGGCGATCTCCGCCATTTCCTCTTCGCTTTGCACGCGAATACGCGACAGCAGGCTGATGGTCTGCTGCTTGACCTGTTCAAGCATGCTGCCGAACATTTCAAACGCCTCGCGCTTGTACTCCTGCTTTGGATTCTTTTGCGCGTAGCTGCGCAGGCCAATGCCCTGGCGGAGATGATCCATAGCGGCCAGATGTTCTTTCCAATGGTGATCGAGCTGCCGAAGCATGATCTGCTTTTCGACACTGCGCATCAGCTCGTTGCCGACCTGCTCTTCCTTCTCGACGTAGGTCTTGCGCGCGGCTTCAATACACAGCTCGGTGATGCCTTCCGCGTTCAGCGTCGAGTCCTCGTTGACCTTCGCTGTAATATCGAGCTGCAGGCCAAAATCGGCCTCGAGCGCCTGCGTCAGGCCGTCGGTATCCCATTGCTCTTCGAGGCTGCCCGGCGGCACGTGCAGTGAGACGGCTTCCTCGATCACTTCGTCGCGAATCGCCGCGACAGAGTCCTGGATCTCGTCTGCTTCCATCAGCTCGGTGCGCTGATGGTAGACGACGCGCCGCTGGTCGTTCGCAACGTCGTCGAATTCGAGCAGGTTCTTGCGGGTATCGAAATTGTGCGCTTCCACCTTGCGCTGCGCGCGCTCGATCTGTTTGGACAGCAGCTTGCTTTCAATCGCCTCGCCCTCGCGCATGCCCGCACGTGACAACAGGTTCTTGGTGCGCTCCGGGTCACCGAAAATGCGCATCAGCGTGTCTTCCATCGACAGGTAGAAGCGGCTGGAGCCCGGGTCGCCCTGTCGGCCGGCACGGCCGCGGAGCTGGTTGTCGATGCGCCGGGATTCGTGACGCTCAGTGCCGATGATGTGCAGACCGCCGGCATCCAGAACCTGCTGGTGGCGCTGATTCCAGTCCTCGCGAATCGCGTCTTCATCATTGGCAGCGTCGAGTTCGGCTTCCAGGCTGCCGCCAAGAACGATATCGGTGCCGCGACCCGCCATGTTGGTAGCAATGGTGATTTTGCCGGGACGTCCGGCCTGCTGGACGATATGCGCCTCACGCTCGTGCTGTTTCGCGTTCAGCACGTCGTGATCGATCTTTCGATCCTTGAGAATCTTCGACAGGTATTCGGAGGTCTCAATCGACGTGGTACCAACGAGCACCGGCTGGCCGCGTTCCGCGCAGTCGGAGATATCCTCGATAATCGCCTCGAACTTGTCGTTTTGAGTCAGATACACCAGGTCGGCTGAATCGTCGCGCACCATCGGCTTGTGCGTCGGAACAACCACGACCTCGAGGCCGTAGATGCTCTGGAATTCGAACGCTTCCGTGTCGGCCGTTCCGGTCATTCCGGACAGGTTGTTGTACAGGCGGAAGTAGTTCTGGAATGTGATCGAGGCGATAGTCTGGTTTTCATGCTTGATGGCGACCCCTTCCTTCGCCTCTATCGCCTGGTGCAGGCCGTCCGACCAGCGCCGACCGGCCATCGTGCGTCCGGTGAACTCATCGACGATCACGACGTTGCCGTCTTTGACAATGTAGTCCACGTCACGCTGGTAAATCGCGTGTGCACGTAGCGCTGCATTTAAATGATGCAGCAGCTTGATATTCGCAGCGTCGTAAAGACTCTCGCCCTCTTCGAGCAGGCCGGAATTCTGCATCATGCCTTCAATGCGTCCCTGGCCGTCTTCGGTCATGTAGGCCTGCTTGGCCTTCAGGTCAACGGTGAAATCTCCGCGGGATGCGAGTTTCGCCCGAACGTTTTCGTCATCCACCAGCACGACATCGGCGCCGCGCTCGTCGGCGAGTTCAATAGCCTCTGCGAGCGGCATCGCGCCGTCACCGATGGCGCCGCCCTTTTCGTCCAAGAGTTCGACCGCCTTGAACGGGATGTCTTCATTGACCAGCTCCTCCGGCTCTTCGTGCGCCTTGAGCTTAGGGATCAGCTTGTTGATTTGCGCATACAACTCGGTGCTGGTCTCGGCAGGACCGGAGATAATCAGCGGCGTACGCGCCTCGTCGATCAGAATGGAATCAACCTCGTCGACGACGGCGAAGTTCAGTTCGCCCTGTACCTTGTCCTCAGTCGAGAACGCCAGGTTGTCGCGCAGGTAGTCAAAACCGAGTTCATTGTTCGTGGCATAGGTAATGTCACAGGCGTAGGCTGCTTTTTTCTCGTCGTGCGTCTGGCCGCTGCGGGCAACGCCGACCGTCAGGCCAAGAAACTCGTACGCCGGTCGCATCCAGTCGGCGTCACGCTGGGCCAGGTATTCATTGACGGTGACAACGTGCACGCCTTTACCGCTGATCGCGTTCAGGTAGGCCGGCAGTGTGGCCATCAGCGTTTTGCCTTCACCGGTGCGCATCTCGGCGATGTTGCCGTCGTTCAGCACCATGCCACCGATGAGTTGTACGTCGAACGGGCGCATTGCGAGCGTACGACGGGAGGCTTCGCGAGCAACGCCGAAGGCCTCAGGCAGCAGGTCCCTCAGGGATTCGCCGTCCGCATGTCGGCGGCGGAACTCCTCGGTTTTCGCACCCAGCACGTCGTCGTCGAGCGACTGCAGGCCCTCTTCCATCGCGTTGATCTTTTTAACGATCTTGCCGTAGTCCCTCAGCATGCGCTGGTTTCGACTACCGAAAAGATTGGTCAGGAAATTGGCCACACATTGCTCCTGCGGACGGCAAAGCCGCGTATTTTAAGGCTTGGGAAGGCGTTTTTTAACCGCTGAATCATCGTGGACGTCCACGGAGGACGCAAAGTTCACTTGCGGGGGATTTAGGGCCGTTTTGGCCCGGCACAAGTCGCCGTGTTGGCTTATCGACTGGCGCTGCCGCGGATGAACTTCACCGGGTTGACGCGACGACCGTCTTTCAGCACCTCGAAGTGCAGGTTCGGGCCCGTAGCGCGACCGGTTTTACCCATGCGGGCGACAACCTGGCCCTTGCGTACCTCGTCGCCCACGGCGACCAGGTTTTCGGAATTGTGTGCATAGCGGGTCGCGAAGCCATTGCCGTGCTTGACCTCGACCATCAACCCGTAACCGAAGCGGTCGCCCGAGTAGCTGACCACGCCGTCGGCCACAGAGACGATCGGATCACCCTCGGTACCGGCGAAGTCTATGCCCGTGTGGTTTGCCGGCTTGCCGGTAAACGGGTCGGCGCGTTTGCCGAAGTAGGACGAAATGTAGCCGGAATTCACCGGCCGGCCCTGCGGGTAGACGCGGTCCGACAGATTCTGGTGAGCGATCACGGTTTCCAGGGCACCGAGCTGCGCTTCGCGATCGACGAGCTGGTTGGCGAGCGCGTCCATCGCCTCGAGCAGCTCAGGCAGTTCGGCGCTGCCGGTCAGCCGCTCTTCCGGACCGCCGACGGCGGGCTGGGTATCGAAATCGAATTCGCCGTCTTCGAGCTCCGCCATGTCGGTCAGGCGGCGGCCGAGTGCGTCAAGGCGGATCATGCGAGCATTCATCTGCGCAATCCGGATCGACAGGGCGTCGAGGGTATCTTCCTTTTGCTGGCGGATCGTCGAGATTTCCGTGCGGTGCTGATCCAGTTCGCCCTCCAGTGAGGCGAGCTGCGACGTGCTCACGCCGGAACCGGTGGCGGATGAGTACAGATAGCCGACACCGAAACCGGCGGCGCCGAGAACGAGGAAGACGCCAGTCGCGAGCATTCCGACCATTCCGCCGGAAAGCTGCAGCTGCCGGGACCTGCCAAGTCCCTTGCCGAAAATGACCACGTTCATGAAAATCTGACTCCGGGGATATCTGTCTTGCCGGGGCACACCGGTTTTTATAGCCGGACGCTGGTTCCACGCGTTTTGTGAGGTGTGCTGTTTGAGCAACCCCGCTGTCCTAGGACGTGAGTCCCGTAGACCGGTGGTTTTGCGCCCCCGCCTTTCGACTGGTTTGCCCTTATTCGGCAGCAAATATGCATAATGTCTGTTTCTTTTACAAGATCAATGGCCTACAACGATGATTCGGTCACGCCCCGAGCGACCCGAATCGCCAACTTCGTCACATTCCCATGACCGCAAAACGCATCGACAGCCTGCTGGATTCTGCCCTGGGTGGCAGCTTTGGTGATATCGCCGAAAAAGCCGGCCGCATGGATAAGCTCACGGCAGCATTGAAGAAGTCGCTTGACCCTGAGCTGGCCGGCGGGGTGTACGCAGCCAATCTGCGTGATGACGGCACGCTGGTGGTGCTGTGCACCAACGCCGCTTTCGCGGCCCGGCTTCGGTTTGAGACCGAGACGCTTGCGGCGGCGGCCGAAACCGGCGTCACCCGCGTGACAGTGCGCGTCGCGCGCGACAGTTAGACGTCAGGCGTAGGCCGGCGTGGCGTAGGAAATCGGCGCCTTGCGCGAGTCGTCGAACGTCACTTCCTCGTAGGTCGCGGGGTCGGCGAGCATCGCCCGCAGCAGACGGTTGTTCAGGTCGTGACCGGATTTGTAGGCACGCAGCTCGCCGATCAGGCCGTGTCCCAAAAGGTACACGTCGCCGATGGCGTCGAGAATCTTGTGAATGACGAACTCATTCGAGTAGCGCAGCCCGTCCTCGTTCAGGATGCGGTAATCGTCGAGCACAATCGCATTGTCCATGCTGCCGCCGAGCGTCAGGTTGTGCTCGCGCAGTGCCTCGACATCACGCAGGAAACAGAAGGTTCTCGCCCGACTGACCTCTTTAAGGAACGACGTGGACGAGAAATCCACCGAGGCCTGTTGGTCAATTTTGTTGAAGACCGGGTGATTGAAGAATACCTCGAAATTGACCTTGAAGCCGTCAAACGGGCGAAGCTCAGCCCACTTGTCATCGACTTCAACGCGAATCGGCTTGCGGATGCGAATGAATTTTTTCGCGGTGTTTTGCTCCTCGATACCCGCTGACTGCAGCAGGAACACGAAGGGACCGGCGCTGCCGTCCATGATAGGCACTTCCGGTGCGGACAGATCAACGTGCAGGTTGTCGATACCCAGGCCAGCCAGCGCCGACATCAGGTGTTCCACCGTCGCCACCTTGACGCCGTCTTTCACCAGCGTCGTGCCCAGCATCGTTTCACCGACCAATGTCGGATCGGCAGGTACCGCCACCGGGGTCTCCAGGTCCACACGATGAAACACGATCCCGGTGTTCTCGGCCGCGGGACGCAGGGTCATGTACACCTTCTCGCCGGAATGCAGGCCGACGCCGGTCGCCCGGATCGCGGTTTTAAGGGTTCGCTGTTTCAGCATGGGATGGGGTGCCTGTTCCGGATAACACGGATGACGCTGTCGAACGTGCCGGAGGTTAGCACAGCGCTGAAAAACTCTTCAACATTTTCAGGGGCTTATGACAGGGTGCCCGACGGGCGGCGGTAGCAGCCGGCCCGGGAGCCACCCGGGCCGGCAATGCGGAGGTTGTCTCGCCGCGCCGTCGCGGCCCGCCGTCAGTCAGCCTGCCGACGCAAAAAAGCCGGGATATCCAGCAATTCTTCCTGCAAACCGCCTTCGTCGAGGCCATCGCCCACTGCGCGCTTGCGCTGCACTGTCGGCTTCTCCAGGCGGTGGTAGTTCGGTTCAACCGCCTGTCGGGTTTCACGCGGGCGCTGCACGATGCGCATCGGTGCGTCGGCCTTCGATGCCGCCTGCCCCAGACCGGTCGCAACCACGGTGACACGAATCCGGTCGGTCATGTCCGGGTCGATCACCGTTCCGACGACCACGGTCGCATCGTCTGACGAGAACTCCTTGATCGTGTTACCGACTTCCTGGAACTCGCCGATCGCCAGGTCCATGCCCGCAGTGACGTTAACCAGGATGCCGTTGGCACCAGCGAGATTAATGTCCTCGAGCAGCGGGCTCGAGATGGCCGCTTCCGCAGCCTCGCGGGCACGGTCTTCGCCGGACGACGCGCCACTGCCCATCATAGCCATGCCCATTTCCGACATGACCGTGCGAACGTCGGCAAAGTCGACATTGATCAGGCCCGGGCGTGTGATCAGTTCAGCAATGCCCTGCACGGCACCCTGCAGCACCTGGTTGGCCGAACGGAATGCGTCCAGCAACGTGGTGTCGCCGCCGAGCACGCTGAGCAGCTTTTCGTTAGGAATGGTGATCAGCGAATCGACGTATTTGCCGAGCTCATTGATACCGGCGTCGGCAATCGCCATACGCTTCGTGCCTTCCATGCCGAACGGCCGCGTAACGACCGCAACGGTCAGGATACCGAGTTCCCTTGCGACCTGAGCGACGACGGGTGCCGCACCGGTGCCGGTGCCGCCGCCCATGCCGGCCGTGATAAACAGCATGTCCGCACCTTCGATCGCCTCGAGGATGCGATCGCGATCCTCCATGGCGGCCTGCCGGCCAATATCCGGATCGGCTCCGGCACCCAGCCCTTTGGTGATATTGCAACCGATCTGCAGGGACGTGCGAACGCGCGAGCCCTTAAGGGCCTGGGCGTCGGTGTTGGCACAGATGAAATCCACGCCCTCAATACCGGCATCGACCATGTGCGAGACGGCATTGCCGCCTCCGCCGCCGACCCCGATGACCTTGATGACTGCGCTTTGGCTGTGCGCATCCATGAGTTCAAACATTGTGACTCCTCCGCTAAGTGTTGACCCCAAATGAGGTCGATTCCTGGTGACGACCCGATGGCCGCACCAAACCTAAAACTGCCCTGAAAACCACGCCTTCATCCGATCAACGATGTCGCCCAGGCTGCCGCTCACGGGCGTGCCGCGACGATCGCGACGTGACAGATTTTCGTAGCCGTACATCAACAGGCCGACGCCGGTCGCGTGAATCGGGTTGCGCACCACGTCGCCGAGTCCTTCCACATACTGCGGTGCACCGAGACGGACCGGCATGTGGAACACCTCCTCTGCCAGCTCGACCGCGCCCTCCATCTTTGCGCTGCCGCCGGTGATGACGATGCCGGCCGCAATCAGTTCTTCGAAACCGCTGCGGCGCAGCTCGTCGCGAATCAGCCCGAACAACTCTTCGTAACGTGGCTCCACAATCTCGGCGAGTGTCTGCCGGGCGAGCCGGCGCGGTGGCCGGTCGCCGACACTTGGCACCTCGATGGTTTCGTCCACATTGGCGAGCTGCGACAGCGCGCAGGCGTATTTGATCTTTATCTCCTCGGCGTACTGCGTGGGCGTGCGCATCGACACCGCAATGTCGTTGGTGACCTGGTCACCGGCGATCGGAATCACCGCGGTGTGCTGGATCGCACCACCCAGGAATACGGCGATATCGGTGGTACCGCCACCGATGTCGACAATGCAGGAGCCCAGTTCCTTTTCGTCCTCGGTCAGCACCGAGTAACTGGACGCCAGTTGCTCGAGAACGATGTCATCAACTTCCAACCCGCATCGCTTTACACATTTGACGATGTTCTGCGCTGCACTCTCGGCACCGGTCACCATGTGCACTTTCGCCTCCAGCCGCACACCGGACATGCCGACGGGCTCGCGAATACCTTCGTGACTGTCGATCAGGAATTCCTGCGGCAGAATGTGCAAAATCTTCTGATCTGCCGGGATGGCGACAGCGCGTGCCGCATCGATGACTCGATCGACATCACCCGGCGACACTTCCTTGTCGCGAATGGCCACGATGCCGTGCGAGTTCAGGCTGCGTACGTGGCTGCCTGCAATACCGGCGTACACCGAATGGATATCGCATCCGGCCATCAATTCGGCTTCCTCAACGGCACGTTGTATGGAATGCACCGTCGACTCGATGTTGACGACGACGCCTTTCTTTAGGCCTCGAGACGGATGTGAACCGATGCCGATCACCTCGATATCACCGTCCTCGTTGACCTCACCCACGATCGCGACAACTTTCGACGTTCCGATGTCGAGCCCAACGATCATGTTCCTGTCCATACGTTTTGACATTCAGTCGCGTCCCCCCGCAGCCAGCAACTTGCTCGAATCGCCTTCCGCATCCGCCGCCGGGTCTTGCTGCCGGTCTTTCCAGCCAATCGCAAAACCGCTGTTGTAGCGAGCATCGACGTAGGCAATCTCCGCGGCGCGCACAGCCACGATGTCGGCCACGACAGATACGAACAGCTGCGCACGTTGTTGGTAATTGCGACGCCCCAGCCGGACTTCCACACCGTTGCTCAGCACCATCGTCCAGCTCCCGCGGTTGTCCACCGCAAGGCGCCGCACGTCCATGCCGAATGGCAGCAGCTGCTCGCGCAGATCGAGGTAGCGCTGCGCCACGTCATTGGCCCGGTCACCCGGACCCGACAGGCGCGGAAGCTCAGCGGGCAAATGCGCGGCATCGCGCTCGACGAACAGTTCGCCGCGCGTGTTCATCAGCCCGGAAGCACCCCAGACAGCGGCCGGTACCTGCTCGGTCACCGTGACCTCGATACGGTCCGGCCAGCGTCGCGCTACGGCCGCGTGATCGATCCACTGCAGGGCCTGCACTCGGTCGCGTATCGCGTCGAGATCGGCTGTGAAAAATCCCCGGTCGAGTTCGCTACTGATCGCTTCTTCGAGCTCCATCGCAGACACGCGCACCATCGGGCCACGGATTTCCAGCACATTGACCGGTCGATCCAGCAGCAGTCCGCTGAATTCGTACACCAGCGCGATTACCGCGAGCGCCAGCATCGGTTTGAGGAAGCGGCCAACTCGTATCGTCGGCAGCGACCAGCTTCGCTGCGTCGTCGGCTTGCGTCGTTTGGCTTGCTTACGCGCCATTCGCCACCTCCGCGCTGTGCTGCTCGTGCTGCAGGCTGGTCTCGAGAATGCGCCAGCAGAGCTCGGCAAAATCGATCCCCTGCTGACTGGCGGCCATCGGTACGAGGCTGTGACTGGTCATGCCAGGTACCGTGTTGACTTCCAGCACCTGCGGTTTGCCGTCGCTGCCGGTCATAAAGTCGACGCGACCCCAGCCTTTGCAGCCCAGCACGTGAAACGCTTTCATTGCCAGGTCGCGATACTGCTTCTCGACGTGCTCGCTGTCCGATCCCGGGCAGTGGTACTGCGTACGCTCGGACTCGTACTTGGCCCGGTAGTCGTAAAATACCCGTGGTGTCTCGATGCGTATGCTCGGCAAGGCTTCGTCGTGCAGGATGCTGACGGTCATTTCGTCACCGACGATGCAACGCTCGATGATCAACGTTGAGTCGTACTGCAGCGCCAGCGCGGCGGCGTCGGCCACGTCCGTCTCGTCAAACACCTTGCTCATGCCAACGCTGGAGCCTTCCGTCGCCGGCTTGAAGATCAGCGGGAAGCCCATTTCGCTCGCGACGGTCACGGCCTCGGCGCGACTGCGTGCGATGTCAAAATTCGGCGTCGGAATGCCGGCCGCCTGGAACAGCTGCTTGGAACGCAGTTTGTCCATTGCGATGGCTGACGCCATGACACCGCTGCCGGTATAGGCAATGCCGAGCCACTCGAGCGCGCCCTGCAGTGCGCCGTCCTCGCCGCCACGACCGTGCAGTGCGATCCAGACACGATCGATGCCGGCGTCGAGCAAAGTGGCCACGCCTTTTTCGGCCGGATCCCAGGCGACGGCATTGACGCCCCTCGATAGCAGCGCCTCGAGCACAGCAGTGCCCGTGTCCAGCGACACCTCGCGCTCGCTCGATTCTCCGCCCATGAGCACGGCGACCTGGCCGAAATCGAGTGCGTTGTTGCTGCGGCGGATTGTCATTCGGCGCGCTCCCCGACTATGCGCACTTCGTGGTGCAGCGTGACACCGTGAACATCGCGCACCGTCGACTGCACGTGGTCGATCAGAGCTTCGATATCCTGCGCGCGTGCATCGTCAGCGTTAATGATGAAATTGGCGTGTTTCGGCGAGACTTCGGCACCGCCGATGCGGTGTCCTTTCAGACCGGCTGCCTCGATGAGTCGCGCGGCGTGGTCTCCAGGGGGATTCTGGAACACCGATCCGCAGCTCGGCAGGCCGAGAGGCTGGGTGGCCTTGCGGCGTTCGAGCATCGCATTGAGTGTGTCCTTGCTGGCACCCGCGCCCGCTTCGAAACGGAATACGGCCGACAGGAACCACTCACTGTCCGGACCGGACACCGAGCGGTAGCCCACCGTGTAGTCGGACGGCTGGCGCTCGCGAATCTCGCCGTCGCGACCGATCGTGGTCACCGACTCCACGCGCTGCCAGGTTTCACCGCCGTGCGCACCCGCGTTCATCGCCAGCGCACCGCCGACCGTGCCGGGGATGCCGGCAAAAAATTCGGACGGCCCCAGGTTCCAGCGCAGGCACTGGCGTGCCAGTTGCGTGCACGGCAGTCCACTGCCGGCGAGCACCCGCAAGTCGTCGAGCTGTTCGACGGCGCGGAGCAGCTTGGTCGCTGAAATCACAACGCCCGCGATGCCGCCGTCACGCACCAGCAGGTTGCTGCCCACACCGAACCAGTGCACCGGGACGTTTTTCGGCAATTCGCCGAGAAACGCCTGCAGACCGCCGATACTGGACGGAACAAAAAAGCTCTCCGCCGGACCGCCAACACGCCACGACGTGTGCCGGCTCATCGGCTCGTTGAGCCGCACTTCACCGCGCTCGGTCATCGTCATGAGCTCACCTCGCGCGGTGTTTTAAGCAGCATGCGCTCGGGCAGTCCGGCAGCGTAGGCGCCGATATCGCCCGCACCCATTGTCAGCACGAGATCACCGTCGGCCAGCAGGCCGCCGAGCACCGGCTCGAGCTCGTCGAGCGTTTCAACGAACACCGGCTCGACGCTGCCGCGACTGCGCACGGCGCGAGCGATCGCACGTCCGTCAGCACCGGCTATCGGCGCTTCTCCGGCGGCATAGACATCGAGCACAACCAGCACATCGGCATCCGACAAAGCGACGGCAAAATCATCCAACAGGTCGCGTGTCCGGCTGTAGCGGTGCGGCTGGAACACGAGCACGAGCCGACGATCCGGCCAACCGGAGCGAGCTGCCGCTATGGTCGCCGCCAGTTCGGTCGGGTGGTGGCCGTAGTCGTCGACGAACATCACCTTGCCCGCCGCCGTATCGATTTCACCAAGCGACTGGAAGCGACGATCGATGCCCTCGAACGACTCGAGCGCCTGCACGACCGCGTCGTCGCTGACCTGCAGTTCACTGGCCACCGCGACGGCGGCCAGTGCGTTTCTGACATTGTGCAGGCCCGGCAGTCGCAGCCGGATAGCGAGCGCTTCTCGCCCGGCACCGCGGTCCACGCTGAAATGTGTGACGTTGCCATCGAACGCGATATCACGCGCACGAACGTCCGCCGTTTCACTGAGCCCGTAACTCGTGATCGAGCGACCGATACGCGGCAGAACCTCCGCAATGCCGGGATCGTCCGCGCAAACCACGGCCAGGCCGTAGAACGGCAGGTTGTGCAGGAATTCCACGAAGCCCGATTTGAGTTTTTCGATATCGCCGTCGTAAGTCGCCATGTGATCGGCATCGATATTCGTGACGACGGCCAGCATCGGCTTCAGGTGCACGAACGAGGCATCGCTCTCATCGGCTTCCGCAACCAGGTAGTGTCCCTGCCCGAGACGCGCATTGGCATCGGCGCTCTTCAAGCGTCCGCCGATAACAAAGGTCGGGTCGAGACCTCCTTCCGCCAGCACGCTGGCAACAAGGCTGGTCGTGGTGGTCTTGCCGTGAGTGCCGGCAACCGCAATGGAGTAGCGGAAACGCATCAGTTCGGCGAGCATCTCGGCGCGTTGCACGATCGGCATCCGCTTCTCGCGGGCAGCGACCACTTCGGGATTGGTTTCATCGACCGCGCTGGAAACGACGACGGCGTCAGCCTGTCGCAGATTGTCTGCAGCGTGGCCGATGAATACGGTTGCGCCCTGGGTTTCCAGGCGGCGCGTTTGTTTGTTGGCCCTGAGGTCCGAGCCCTGCACGTCATAACCCAGGCTCAGCATCACCTCTGCGATCCCGGACATACCGGAGCCGCCAATGCCGATAAAGTGCACGCAATGAATACGTCGCATCCGGCTGATCATGCAGCACCTCCCGCCTGCGCCAGGCAGTGCTCGGTGATGCGCTGCAGTGAATCCGGCGCGGCCAGTGCTCGCGCTTTCTCGGCACGCATGCGCAGTGCGTCGCGTTCACTGAAGTCGGTGATCAGCCCGGCCAGGCGCTCGGCGGTCAGCTCGCTTTCCTGCACGATGACACCGGCGCCGGCCTCCTGCATCGGCTTGGCGTTCGCCGTCTGGTGGTCGTCCACCGCCGCCGGATACGGCACGAGCACGGCGGCGCACCCGGCGGCGCAGAGTTCTGCGACCGTCAATGCGCCAGACCGGCAGATGACGAAATCCGCCCACGCATACGCGTCGGCCATGTCCTCGATAAAGGTCACGATCTCGGCATCAACCGCGTTGCGTGTGTAAGCCGCCCGCGCGATATCGGCGGTGCGCTCGCCGCACTGGTGACGCACCATCGGGCGTTGCTCGGGCGGCAGCTCGGCCAGCGCCTCCGGCACCGTGCGATTCAACGACAGCGCGCCCTGGCTGCCACCGAGGACCAGCAGGCGAATAGGGCCCTGACGATCGGCAAACCGCTCGGACGGCGGTGCAACCGCGGCGATCGAAACACGCACCGGATTGCCCACGGTCTCGGCGTGCGCGGAAAAACTGCCCGGGAAGGCTTGCAGCACAACCCGGGCAAGACGCGCCAGAAGTCGGTTGGTAAGGCCGGGTACGGCATTTTGTTCGTGCACCAACAGTGGGCGCCGGGTCAGCCAGGCCGCAACGCCGCCGGGACCGCTGACAAACCCACCCATGCCGAGCACAGCGCTGGGGCGTCGTCGACGCATGACCGCCAGCGATTGCAGCAGGGCCCAGCCGACCTGCAGCGGTGCCGCCAGTAGCGCGAGCACACCGTTGCGGCGCAGACCCTTGATGGCGATCCATTCGACATCGATTCCGGCCGCCGGGACCACGCGGGCTTCGATGCCGCGGTGTGTACCGAGCCAGACGACGTCCTGCGATTTCGCGCGTAATGACTCGGCCACAGCGAGCGCCGGATAGACGTGTCCACCGGTACCGCCGGCCATGATCAGGACAGGACCGCGATTCATGATTTTACCGTCCGGCGGCGTCGGTTCACCGGCTTGGCGTCGACACTCAGCTCGTGATGGATTCGCAGCAGCACGGCGATAGACACCATCGCCATAATGATGCTCGAGCGGCCGTAGCTGACGAGCGGCAGGGTCAGACCTTTTGTGGGCAGCATGCCCATGTTAACCCCGAGATTGATAAACGCCTGCACGCCGAGCCAGGTGCCGATGCCGATGGCCACGTAAGCTTCGAATACGCGGTCCGCGTCGCTGGCGCGACGCGCCAGATTGAAGCAGCGCCAAACCAGTGCCGCGAAGACAGCGACGACCAAAAAGGATCCCAGCAGCCCGAACTCCTCGGCGAACACCGCGAACACAAAATCGGTGTGCGCCTCGGGAAGATAGAACAGTTTCTGCACGCTGTTGCCGAGCCCGACCCCAAACCACTCGCCGCGGCCAATCGCGATCAGCGACTGGATGAGCTGGAAATCGGTGTTGAACGGGTCGTCCCAGGGATCGATAAACGCCTTCAGACGGGCGTAGCGGTAGGGAGACGTCAGCGCCAGTACAACGAACGACGCCACGCCTGCCGTCGAGAACAGCAGAAAATCCCGGATCCGCGCACCGGCGACGAACAGCATGATCATCGCAACGCACATCAATACCGTCGCCGCACCGAAATCCGGCTCGGCCAGCAGCGCGACGGCGGCAACGGTCATCACCAGCATCGGCCGCAGAAACCCGACAAAGCGGGTCTGCACGTCCTTGGCGTGACGAACAAGGTAGCCCGACAAATACAGGATGAAGCACAGACGCGCGGGCTCGGAGGCCTGCAGATTCATGAAGCCGAGACGCACCCAGCGTCGGGCGCCGTTGACCTCGTAGCCGATGCCCGGGACCAGCACCACCAGCAGCAATGCCAGCCCGGCCAGCAACAGCAGCGGGCCCATGCGGTGCCAGAACGCCATCGGAATGAACAGGCACAATCCGCTGGCGGCCAGGCCGATCGCTACTGCAAGCAGCTGGCGCTGCAGGTAGTAAAACGGATGACCACCCGTGCTGTCGGCGATCGAAGTCGACGCCGAGGTCAGGATTACCAGGCCGCCAAGCAACAGGGTCAGCACAATGCCGAGCAGCACGGGATCGAGCTGCAGCGCTGTGCGCAGCCGCACCGGAAACGGCATCGTCGTGGCGGCCGAGCTCATAGCCGCAGCTCCCGAGCGGCATCAGCGAAGGCATCGCCGCGCGCCATGTAGTTGTCGAACTGGTCGAAGCTTGCGCAGGCCGGTGCGAGCAACACGGTATCACCGGCCTCGGCAAAACCGGCCGCCTGCTCCACGGCGTCGCGCATATCGCTGGCAAACTGTACCGGCCTAACCGTGTCCAGCGCCGCCGCGATCTGTTCGGCATCCACACCGATCAGCACAGCCGCACGCAACTTGCCCTCAAGCGCAGCGGCCAGCTGGCTGAAGTCACCGCCCTTGCCTTCGCCACCCGCGATCAGCACCAGCATGCCGTCGATGGACTGGATGCTGGCGACCGCGGCGGCAACATTGGTCGCTTTGGAGTCGTTGATGAAGTCGATGTCGGCGAGACGCCGCACACGCTGCATCCGATGCGGCAGTCCCGGGAACTCGCACAGGACCTGCAGCATCGCCGCCATCGGCAGCTGCATCAGTTGTCCGGCGGCCAGCGCAGCCAGCGCATTCAGCTGGTTGTGGTAGCCGACCATGGCCAGTTCGTGCACGTCGAGCAGCAGCACATCACCGCGAGCGAGATACACCCGGTCATCGTCCTGCGCGAGCCCGAACTGCGCGTCAGCGGGCGCATCCGCGCCGAAACTGACGGCAGAGCCGGTGGCCTCCGCGCACGTTGCCGCTGCGTCATCGTCGCGATTGAACACGCCGGATTTTGCGTCGTTGAATATCCGGTGCTTCGCCTCGCGGTACTCCTCGAAGTCGGCGTGCCAATCGAGGTGATCCGGCGTGATGTTCAACAACACTGCGACATCGGTCGGCAGGTGTTCAGTGCGCTGCAGGTGAAAGCTCGACACTTCCAGCACGTACCAGTCCGGCGTCTCCTGCTCGAGCA
>JBCCNM010000028.1:0-27109 GCA_039025835.1 Pseudomonadota bacterium
CCGGTAAACACCATGGCCAGTCCGTGCTCGTTGGCTGCGGCAATCACTTCGTCGTCGCGCATCGAGCCGCCGGGCTGGATGATCGCCGAGATTCCGGTTTCCGCTGCGGCATCGATACCGTCGCGGAACGGAAAAAAGGCATCCGAGGCCATCACCGAGCCCTTCACCGACAGGTTTTCATCCGCCGCCTTTATGGCAGCGATCCTGGTCGAGTAGACGCGGCTCATCTGGCCGGCACCGACACCTACAGTCATGCCGTCACGACAAAAGATGATCGCGTTCGACTTGACGTATTTGACGACGGTCCAGGCAAACAGCATGTCATTCAGTTGCTGGTCACTCGGTGCCTTTTCGGTAACGACTTTGAGGTCGTCGGCGGTAATTCGACCTAGGTCGGTGTTCTGCACCAGCAGCCCGCCGGAGACTTTTTTGAAATCGAAGCCCGGCGCAGCGTCGCCCCAGTCGCCGGTCTCGAGCACGCGAACGTTTTTCTTGCTCGCGGTGACTTCCAGAGCGGCCGGCTGGATGGTCGGTGCCACGATCACCTCGACGAACTGGCGGTCGATGATCGCCTTCGCGGTGTCCGCATCCAGCGCACGGTTGAAAGCGATAATGCCGCCGAATGCCGATGTCGGATCCGTCGAGAATGCCTTGTCGTAGGCACCCAGAATGTCGCCGGCAACCGCTACGCCGCAGGGATTGGCATGCTTGACGATAACGCAGGCCGGCTGCTCGAACTGCTTGACGCATTCGAGTGCGGCGTCGCTGTCCGCGATGTTGTTGTACGACAGCGCTTTGCCCTGGTGCTGCTTTGCGGCCGCCAGGCTGCCAGCTGACGGCTGCTGATCGACATAGAAGGCTGCATCCTGGTGCGGGTTCTCGCCGTAGCGCATCTTTTCGACGCGTTGGCCTGCGTACAGGATGCGCTCATCGAGCGGATCGTCACCGAGCGCGTTCGACAGGTAGGTGGTGATCGCGGTGTCGTATGCCGCCGTGTGCGCATAGGCTTTTGCGGCCAGGCGTCGCCGTGCGTCAAGCGACATGTCTTCGGCGTTGAGCGCAGCAAGCACTGCGTCGTAGTCGTCGGGGCTGGTCACAACGACAACGCCGTCGTGGTTTTTTGATGCGGCACGAATCATCGCCGGACCGCCGATATCGATGTTTTCGATCGCGTCGTCGAGCGTGGCGTCGGCCTTCGCGATCGTCGCCTCAAACGGGTAAAGATTGACGCACAGCAGATCGATCGCCTCAATGCCGTGCTCGTCCATAACCGCTTCGTCCGTTCCGCGTCGACCGAGCAGCCCCCCGTGCACTACCGGATGCAGCGTCTTTACGCGACCGCCCATGATCTCCGGAAATCCGGTTTTTTCAGCCACCTCGATCGCGTGAATGCCCGCTTCACGGAGCTGGCGACACGTACCGCCGGTGGAAAGTATCTCGACGCCGAGTTGTGCGAGCCCCTCGACGAAAGGCACGAGGCCGCGTTTATCGGAGACGCTTACGAGCGCCCGGCGCACTGTAAACATGCGGGGTCCTGGATAGCTTAATAAAGGGGTGCTTCGCTCACTGCAGCAGTGAGTAAGAGCGTAGTTTCTTGCGCAGCGTCCCTCGGTTGATCCCGAGGATACCCGCTGCCTGACTTTGGTTGCCGTCCGTGTAATTCATCACCGCCTGGAACAGCGGCCGTTCGACTTCGCCCATCACCAGGTCGTAAAGATCGCCCGGTCGGTCGCCGTTAAGTGTGGCGAAGTAGTTTTCCAGTGCGTCTTCGGTGTGTTTGCAGAGAGGCTTCTTGCTCTTTGTTGCCTTGAGTTCTTTATTTTTTTCTTTTTTAGACTGTGCCACGGACTGCTGTGCTCCCCCGCTTCGCGAACTGAGACTCTTTCAAGCCGGACAACAGCCAATATCAGGCCGCCAAAGACCCCGACACGTCGTGGGCGTCAAAGAATTCTTCGATCAGGCGAAGTTGGTTTTCGGCGTTGTCGGCCCGCACGGCCTGGTGCCTAATCTCACCGCTATAGGCGAGCCTCTCGAAGTACCAGGTAATGTGCTTGCGTGCCATCCTGACCCCTTTTTTCTCCCCGTAAAAACGGTGTAACTCGGTCAGGTGGCCGAGAATAATAGCACGCAAATCGGGTTTTTCTACTCGAGTTTCGTCACGATCACTTTCGAGCGAGCTGTTCAATTTTTCAAAGATCCACGGCTGGCCCTGCGCGCCGCGGCCGATCATGACGCCGTCTGCTTGAGTTAGCCGCAAAACTTCAAGCGACTTCTCTAAAGTTGCGATATCTCCATTTGCAATCACCGGGATAGACACCGCGTTTTTTACCGCGGCGATGGTCTCATATTCGGCAGCGCCGGCGTATTTGCACGCGCGCGTGCGCCCGTGAATGACGAGAGACTGGATACCCGCGTCCTCGGCGATGCGTGCGATACGCACGCCATTGCGATGGTCCATGTCCCAGCCGGTGCGTGTTTTCAATGTCACCGGCACCCGGACGGCGCCGACCACTTCGTTCAGAATATCCGCGACGAGTCGCTCGTCGCGCATCAGAGCCGAGCCGGCGAGTTTTTTGCAGACTTTTTTCGCCGGACAGCCCATGTTGATGTCCACGATCTGCGCGCCACGATCGACAACGGCCCTCGCGGCGTCGGCGAGTTGCTGCGGATCCGAGCCGGCGATCTGGACCGCGACCGGTTCACTGTCGAGGTCGAGGTCCAGCCGGTGGCGCGACTTCGGTGTCTGCCACAGGCTCGTATCTGCCGTCGTCATCTCGGATGTGGTCATGCCGGCGCCAAAGTGCCGGCAAAGTGCCCGGAACGGCTTATCGGTGACGCCTGCCATAGGCGCGAGCACGAAGGGGCTGTCGAGCACGAAGGGCCCGATGGTCAATGGTTTGAGGTCGATCCTGGTCATGGGGCCGTATTCTAGAACAGCCGGGAACGATTGCCTTGTCGTATCCGCGGGCAGGGGCGGCTAGCGGAAGTCCCGTTTGACGCAGCGCAGCGGCCCCTCCACCTGCCGGTAGCAGGCGTTGAGCTGATAACCCCACGCGTTCTCGGACAGTTCCGCGATCCGAATTGTCGCCAGGAAGCGATCGCCTCCCGGGACGCGGGTCGCGGCCTGCGCGGCATCGGCCAGGTACTCCGCCGGATTGACAACAACGCTACCCAGCGACTCCTGATAGCGGTCGGTAACGGATACTGTAAGGATCGGGTGAGGGAGTGCATCAGCGCTCTGGTTGCTGACCTGCGCCGAAATAGTCAGCAGCCGCCCAGTCTCGTCCGTGGCTTCCTGGGTCTTGTCGATCTGCCAGCCGCTGACGTCCCACTCCGGTACGACCGGCATGCCCACTGCGCTGTAGACAGCTTGCACTGCGCTGCCAAAACGCGGATCGGCTGCGAGTTCCGAGCGCTTCTTGTGCACAGCTTGTGCACCCAGTGCGAGGATCAGCAACGCAGCGATGACACCCAGGCCGATGGTGCGCATGCGATTCTCCGGCGATGCGCTGGCGGTCGGCGGCGGCAGTGTGGACTCGAGTGACAGTTCGTCGATGCTCTCTGACTCGAGCACGACCTCTTCGCTGTTCGAATCGGCTGGCTCATCGTCATTCGCCGGCCGGTCATCATCGTCGGCGCCCATGATAATACTGTCGACATCGGTGGGGTCCGCGCCCTGCTCGAAAACGATGGTCGATGTGAAGCCCTCGTCGTCTTCGTGAGCGATGGCCAGCAGGTCCTGATCGATCAGCCGGTTGATGGTCTGTTCTTCCTCGGACTGCGGTGGTACGTAATGCGGGTCATCGGGGCCGGGTTGGTCGACCGGCTCCTCGGCTGGCTCCTCGACCGGCTGGTCACCGACGTCGATGATCGTCGGCAACGCGCTTTCATTGGCGTCGGCGTCGGACTCGCCGTGATCCTCGAGGCCGTCGTCATCCGGGTCGAGAATGCCGGTCAGGTCGAGGCCTCCGTCGTCATCCACCGGCAGAGGCTCGCCGTCGTACAGCGTCTCGGCCACGCCAACTTCCGCTTCGTCATTGGCAGAGGCAACCGCAGTCGCGCCGTCGTCCGGCGCCGCGTCGGCGATCGCGTCAGCCGTCTCTTCAATCATGTCGGCCGAGGTCTCGGCAAGGTCGTGATCGTTGTCGTTGGTGTCGGCTCCGACAGGCGCGTCGGCCGCGTCCAGCTCGACAGGCTCGGCGGGCTCGTCAGCGTCGGACGCGTCGAGTTCGAGAGGCTCGGCGGGTTCGTCAGCATCCGGTGCTGAATCGTCGTCGATCTCCAGCAACTCCAGTTCCCGCGACAGCTCTTCATCTACCGCGTCCTCGCCGAGCTCTGCCCAGTCGGCATCCGATTTGTCGGCGCTGTCGTCGTCGGAACCGAGATCGGTCGCGAGCAGGTCACCGAACTCATCGAGCAGCGCCTGCCATTCGTCGGCTTTACCGAGTTCGATGTCCTGCTGCAGTGCTTCGGGATCCGGGCTCGCCACGGGTTCGGCAGCGTCGCCAACCGGCATCTCGGGAGCTGCGCTGTCGTCACTCAAGAAGTCCTCAGGCAGCGGTGTGTTGTCGTCAAATCGCAGTTCCGGCTCAGCAGCCTGTGGTGTCGCCTGCACCGCTTCGGCGATTGGTTCCGGTTCGGTATCGGGCAGATCGACCGCGACGGCGTTGATGCCAACGATCGTCTCAACCTCGATATCGGATTCGTCGGTTGCGCGCACTTCGTCGGTGTCGACCGTCGGGTTCACGTCGTCGACCGTCCCGGTCACCGCTGTGTCGGGCAGGGCATCGAGCTCGGCCTGAATCGCGTTGTTGTCGTCCGGCTGCAGTTCGTCGAGCAATGCGCCCAGATCCACATCCACAGCGTCCGCTTCGTTTTGCGGTTCCGCTGCCAGAAACTCGTCTACCGGTGTTGGCGCTTCATCAAGCAATTCATCGACCGCGGTTGCCTGGTCACCGAACAGGCCTTGTTCGTCGACGTAGGTTTCGGTGGGTTCGAATACATCGCCGTGACGCAGTTCGGCGGGCGCCGTCTCGCTCGGTGCAAATACATCGCTATGTTGCAGAGCGGACGGTTCCGCAGTGTCAGGACTGTCGTCGATGTGAAAGGCGTTGGTCACCTCGGGGTCCGACAAGATAACCTGCTCATCAGCACCGGCCAGCGCGCCGTCATCCACGTCCTTTTCATCGAGTACGCGCCATTCGACGCCGGTGTCTTCGATGCGGATGTCGTCGCCGGCGAGTTGGTCGAGGGTCTTTAGCAACGCGGCACTTTGCTCAGCGGAGATCGCCTGCGGTCCGTTCGTGCGTTCCGGTTTGCTCGGCGGTGGTTCGTCGCCGGATTCAGGGCGCAATTCGGGAATGGAAGGATCCGGGATTTTCGGTGCCGGTTTTTGTTCAGACAGGTAGGCGAGTGAGTTGAAGGCGTGACCACAGCTGCCGCAGCGGACCATGCCGGCGGCCTGTTTCAATACTTCCGCGGTTACCCGAAACGCGGCTTCGCATTCTGGACACTGTGTGTACACGTCTTAACTCTGTCGGTGGCCACTCAGCCTCACCCAGTTTTGCCCGTCCTGGTGTGTGACGACCTGTTCGTCCAGCGAAACCCACAGCTCATAAGCTTTCCGAACACTTGCAGCCTGTTCTTCAAGAATTCCTGATAATGCCAGTCTACCGCTGGTTTTGACATATTCTGAGAGCTGGTTCGCAAGTTCGACAAGCGGGCCGGCGAGGATATTGGCCACGACAACGTCGAAAGGACCGCCAAGCTGGTCCGGAGTGGTCACGAGTTCGACCGTGACGCCGTTGCGTTCAGCGTTTTGTCGAGTGGCGATAAGCGCCTGTGGATCGATGTCGGTTCCCGCGGCGCTGGCTGCGCCGAGTTTCAGCGCGGCGATGGCCAGCACGCCGGAACCGCAGCCGTAATCAAGCACCGAACAACCGTCGAGCACCTGTCCGTCCAGCCATTCGAGGCACATGGCCGTGGTCGGGTGGGTACCGGTGCCGAAGGCGAGCCCCGGGTCGAGCCGCACGACCACCGCGTCAGCCTCAGATGCATCCGCATCACCGGGGCAAACCCACAAACGTTCACCGAAGGGCATCGGGCGAAAATCGCGAAGCCATTCGCGCTCCCAGTCGCGATCTTCAAGAACCTCGACCGTAACGTCATCGACAGAGCCCAGTTCGCTGCGCAGAAAGCCCAGCAGTTGCTGCGAATCCAGGTCGGCTTCAAACAGGGCGGTAATGCGCGTTTGCGACCAGAGCGGGGTCTCACCCACGCCGGGCTCGAGCACCGGTTCGTCGGCGGCGTCGCTGAGCGTGACCGATTGCGCGCCGGACTCGAGCAGCAGGGCTTCGACAATCTCAGCGTCGTGGCCGGCAAGCGGCATCGAAAACTGCAGCCAGCTCATCGGTGTTGTCGTTTCGCTCCGGGCGGCCGGCTAGACGAGGCCGAGACGCTTTTCGAGATAGTGAATATCGGTGCCGCCGGCCTGGAACGCCGCATGCTGGAAAATTTCCTGATGCAGCGGGACGTTCGTCTTGATGCCTTCGATGACGATTTCCGACAGCGCATTCTTCATGCGCGCGAATGCCGCATCGCGATCGCCGCCGTGCGTGATCAGTTTGCCGATCATCGAGTCGTAAAACGGCGGAACCTTGTAGCCGCTGTACACGTGGCTGTCCATGCGTACACCCGGCCCACCGGGCGCGTGCCATAAAGTCACGAGTCCGGGCGACGGCATGAAATTCTTCGGGTCTTCCGCGTTGATACGACACTCGATGGCGTGCCCGCTGATTTTCACGTCTTCCTGCTTCAGCGTCAGCTTTTCGCCGGACGCGATGCGCAACTGCTCGCGCACCAGGTCGACGCCGGTAATCATCTCGGTGACCGGGTGTTCGACCTGCAGGCGAGTGTTCATTTCGATGAAGTAGAACTCGCCGTTTTCGTACAGAAACTCAAACGTGCCTGCGCTGCGGTAGCCGATCTCGAGGCAGGCGTTGACGCAGCGTTCGCCGATCAGCTGACGCTGATCCTCGGTGATACCCGGCGCCGGCGCCTCCTCGATGACTTTCTGGTGTCGACGCTGCATTGAGCAGTCGCGTTCACCGAGATGAATGGCATTGCCCTGGCCGTCGGCCAGCAGCTGAAACTCGACGTGTCGCGGCGTTTCGAGAAACTTCTCCATGTACACAACATCGTTGCCGAATGCGGCCCGCGCTTCGGCCTTGGTCACGGTGATGGCTGACGTCAGTGACGCTTCCGAGTGCACGACGCGCATGCCGCGGCCGCCGCCACCGCCCGACGCCTTGATGATGATCGGGTAGCCGATTTCGCGCGCGAGGCGCAGGTTTTCGTCGGCGTCTTCACCGAGCGGGCCGTCCGAGCCTGGAACGGTCGGGACACCCGCCGCTTTCATGGCCTTGATCGCCGACACCTTGTCGCCCATCAGGCGAATCGCCGACGCCGGCGGACCGATAAAGGTGAATCCGGACGATTCGACACGCTCCGCAAAGTCGGCATTTTCGGACAGAAAGCCGTAACCCGGATGGATCGCTACCGCGTCTGTGACCTCGGCCGCCGAAATGATCGCCGGCATGTTCAGGTAGCTGTCGGTCGACTGCGCGGGGCCGATGCACACCGTTTCGTCCGCGAGCAAGACATGCTTCAGGTTAGTGTCGGCCGCCGAGTGCACGGCGACCGTTTTGATGCCAAGTTCCTTGCAGGCGCGCAGGACTCTCAGCGCAATTTCGCCACGATTGGCGATAACGATTTTCTCGAGCATGACGGGTGCCCGCCTAGCCGCGCTGATCGATGACGAACAACACCTGGCCGTACTCGACCGGTTCGCCATTCTGCACGCGGATCGATTTCACGGTGCCCGAGACATCGGCTTCGATCTGGTTCATCATTTTCATCGCCTCGATGATGCAAAGCGTGTCACCTTCGTTGACCTTGTCGCCAACCTGCA
This sequence comes from Pseudomonadota bacterium, assembly GCA_039025835.1. Taxonomy (GTDB): domain Bacteria; phylum Pseudomonadota; class Gammaproteobacteria; order Steroidobacterales; family Woeseiaceae; genus UBA1847. The sequence goes on from JBCCNM010000028.1 coordinate 7,970, forward strand.
CGTACGGCGCCGCACCTGGCGAGGACGCGGAGTAAAACGAACCGACCATCGGCGCGGTCACCTCAAAGCCGTCTTCCTCGGGAGCGGCCGGCGCGGCCGGCGCTTCTGCCGCCGCAGCCGGAGCGGCCGGAGCAGGTGCTGGCGCAGCTGCCGGCGCCGGTGCGCTGACGGTCACCGGTGCACCCTGTGCGTAACGACTGATGCGGACGGATTCTTCGCCTTCGGTGATCTCGATTTCCGCAATACCCGACTCATCCAGCAGTTCGATGAGTTTTTTGACTTTTCTGATGTCCATCCGCTACCCCTTGGCGTCTTCTACATGGCGGTGCGCAGCGAGCACCGCGAGTTCGTACCCGTATGCGCCAAAGCCAAACAGGCAACCGGTCGCGATATCGCTGAACCAGCTCTTGTGCCTGAAGTCTTCACGCGCAAACGTGTTGCTCAAATGAATCTCGAAGAAGGGAATGTCGACCGCCAGCATCGCGTCGCGCAGCGCAACGCTCGTGTGGGTGAAGGCCGCCGGGTTCAGCAGGATCACGTCAGTGCCATCTTGCTTTGCCTGGTGCACTCGATCAACGAGCTCGTGTTCGGCGTTGCTCTGGTAACTCTTCAGCTTATGACCCAGTTCTGTCGCGAGCGTCTGCAAACGCGCTTCGATGTCGTCGAGTGTCGTCGATCCGTAGACATCGGGCTCACGGCTGCCCAAAAGATTCAGGTTTGGGCCGTTCAGAAGGAGAAAATCGGACATTTTGCCGCAGTTGTCGACCAGTTAGCCGAAGAAGGCCGCGATTTTAACCCTTTTTATGGTCAAACGTGCAAGTTTCTCTAGCCCCGATCGACGCGGACCGTCCAGTCATCGATCACCCGGGGTGGATCGATGCCCTCTGCGGGGCTGTACAGCTGAATTTCGACGACGAACTCGCCCTTGGGGAGCGGATAGTCGACTTCAAACGTCGCATGCCACGGCGTTTCACCCGTCAGATCGCCCGCGTCGTCGCGCAGTCGGGCTGTGCCGTCGATATCGACCAGCTCCTCGACCCTCTTTGCATCCTTCCAAGGGTTGCGGCGATAGCGCACGGCGATGGCGACACCGTCGACCGGACCGTACAGATTCGAGTAGGTCAGTCGCAGTATTGGCCCGTCGCCGGTGTCGACGCGGGCAGCAACCAGGCGCGATTCGCCGACGGATTCCCAGGTGGACGGCGCGTCAAGGAGAGCGCGGAATCCCGGGACCTGTTCAACCGTCGCCTCTGTCGTTTTTTCGCCCCCTCGCTTTCTGGCTGCTTTTTTTGCTTGAGCCGGTTTAACCGGCGTGACCGACTGCGCTTCACACCAGCGCAGATAGTCGTCGAATGCCGCGCCTGTTTGGGTCGGCGCTTTAATGCCGAGTGCAGGCAGCGCGGCGACAGCCGCAAAGCAGCGGTGCTCGACGGCAAAGTCAATACGGTTGTCCCATTTGAGCTGGTGCTTGTCGAAGACCACGCCAAGCTCGGCGATCGTCTGCAATAGCGCCGGCTCATTCGTGGTGATCACGCGATCCAGAAATTCCATCGCATCGCGTGGATTGCCCTGACGGGGATTCAGCCCGAGATCCTGCAGAAGTTGCACCATAGCGAGCCGCCGCTCACGTTCGTCGGGCGACATCGGCGACGGGTCGGCGCCCGTCCGTTCAAAAACGCGAGACAGGCCGGCCGCAAGTGTGTGCTTTTCCGGATGGCCCACTCGGACCAGCAGGTCGGAACACAGCGCTTCGCGGATCGGATCGCGATGCAGCGGGCGTTTTTGGGTCAGAGAGTAGTCTTCCGCCAGTTCGCGGACACCGTTCTCGTCCAACAGCGCGCAGCGCATGCACAGCAGCAGGTGGCAGGCATCGTTATCCAGCGCACCATGACGCCCCAGGGCGTCGAACGCGGTGGGCGCTGCGGCCGCCTTTTCCAGCAGCGCTTCATCGACTTTGAATGTTCGTCCCGCTTCAACAAGCGCATTGATCGTAAACACAAGGAAGTCTACGTCTCGGTAGGCCGCGAGTGACAGGGCGGTTTCGCCGAGGACGTCCGTGCTCGCCGCGCTGGCGCCGGCCGCGAGCAGGTGTTTCAGGGCGAAGCGATTACCGATCCGGCAGGCCTCCAGCAGCGGCGTGCGGGCGAAATGACCAAGACCACCGAAGGGCTGCGACGCGTAGGCCTCGGCCTCGTCGATGTTGTCGTACGACGCGAGGCTGCTGATCTGCCGCATCGTACTTTGCTGGTCCGACGACAGCGCAGGCACATAGTCGATGGCGACACGATGTTGGGTGAGCGCAGTAACGGCGGCGTCGAAGCCGCTTCGTACCGCGGCCGCCAGCAGCGAGCACTGCTCGCTGTCCTCGATGCACGGATTGTCGATCTGCGCCAGTTCGTGCGTGACCGATGCGTCCAGCGATCGAATCCGCTGAACGAGCAAATCGGCGTGACTGGCCATGAGCGGCTAGAGGATGTCGCGAGCCTCGTCGAGGCTCAGACTGCCGTTGTCGAGACCTTTCAGCGTTTCCGCCAGTTTCGTCAGGTCGTCTTCAAAGATCTCACCCATGTGGGTATCGATCAGCGTGCCTTCATCATCGACGATCATCGTGAAGGGCAGACCGATGAACGGGATGCCGGATGATTCCGCCACCGCCATGGCGTCTTCCTGGCCGACCAGCACCGGGTAGTTGAACCCGGCTTTCTCGGCGTAGCGGATGACGTCTTCCGGAAAGTCGACGGCGATGCCGATCACCTGGATGTCGTCGGCCGAGTGGTCAATCTGAAAGGTTTTCAGCAGCGGGATTTCGCGGCGGCAGGGCGCACACCAGGTCGCCCAGAAATTAAGCACCCGGTACTTTCCCGACCACTCGTCGATGTCCCGCGTGTTGCCATCCATGTCCGGCAGCGAGAACGCGACCTGGCCGGGTTCGGCGTCCGCCGCGGCGGCTTCTGCTTCTAAGATGACGTTGGCAACGCTTGCCGTGTTGTCCGGATTTGCCAGCGCATCGGCCCGTTGCTGTGCTGTGTACAGCAGCGCGCCGCCGGCGAGGGCGATCATCCACACACCGATGATCAGTGCGATTCGCATTGTGTTTTTCCTGATTTTAGTTGGCGGCGGTTATCGAGCGCGCGGAGAACGCCTCGCGCACGTGCGCCGCGAAGGCCTGGGCTTTCATAAAGCCAACCACTTCGTAGCCGTGACGCTGCTCACCGTCCGTGCCGAAGAAAATGATCGTTGGCGGACCGAAAACACCGAAGCGCCCCAGCAGTTCCTGGTCTGCTTCATCGTTGGACGTTACATCGGCCTGCAGCAGCACCGTGTTTTCCAGTGTGGCGTGAACTTCCGCGTCCGTAAAGGTGAACGCTTCCATCTCCAGACAGGACACGCACCAGTCGGCGTAGAAGTCGAGCATGGCCGTCTTGCCCTGCGACGCCGCACGAGCAACCTCTCGGTCCAGGTCTTGGACCGACTTGATGCGGACAAATTCCAGGTGTTCTTCTTTCGCAACGGCCGCGCCGTTGCCGAGACTGACGCTGGCGAGCGGTTGCAGCGGATTACTGCCCCCGGTCAGTGAGCCGAGCAGCAGCAGCACACCGTAGATCAGACCCAGCGAGCCAAAGCCTTTGCCGAGTCGCTGACCGACCGATGACTCGGGGCTCAGCGACGTCAGTCCGCCGAGGAAGACGCCGGCCATGAACACCAGCACGGCCCAAAGCGCGAGGGTGATCTCACCCGGCAGGATGCGCGACAGCATCCAGATTGCGAGTGCCAGCATCATGAAACCGAACGCGCCTTTGACTTTTTCCATCCACATGCCGGCGCGTGGCAGCAGCTGCCCGGCGGATGCGCCGACGAGCAGCAGCGGTGCGCCCATGCCGAGACTCATGGCGAACAAGGCGGAGCCGCCGCGAACCATGTCGCCGGTCTGGCCGATGACGGTGAGTGCAGCGACCAGCGGCGGTGCGACGCAGGCGGTCACGATCAGCGACGACAGTGCGCCCATGATGAAGGCGCCTACGTAGGTGCCGCCCTTCTGGTTGCCGGATACGCCAGCGAGTCTGCTCTGGATGCTGCTTGGCATCTGCAGTTCAAAGGCGCCGAACATGCTGGTGGCCAGGACGACGAACAGGCCGGCGAACAGGACAAGCACCCACGGCTGGTTAAAGGTCGCCTGCAGTTGCAGGCCAAGTGCCGCCGCGGCGATGCCTGCTGCTGTGTACACCAGGGCCATACCCATGACGTAACTCAATGACAGCGTGAATCCTTTGCTCGTGCTGACGTTGTCGCCTTCACCGGCGATGATGCCTGACAGGATCGGGATCATCGGCAGGACGCACGGCGTGAATGCGAGGGCGAGACCGGCACCGAAAAACACGGCGATCATGGCCCACAGGCTGGATTCGCGGATGATCGTTGCAAGACGGCCCTGTTCCGACACCGGCGCCTGGCTGGCTGCGCTCGGCGCGGCAGCCGCGGCTGGCGAGACGATGCTGCTCGCGTCGTCAGCACCCGATGCCGGGTCACGCACGGCACCGGTCGGCAGCACCGACAGGTCCTGAGTAGCGTCAGACCCTGGCAGAGATGCGCTTAGTGTGCGGGTCAGCGGAACGTAGCAGAGGCCAGCGTCCGCACAGCCCTGGTAGCCAAAACTGATCTCGACGTCCGCAGGATCTGCAACGCCGCGAGCCAGTTCCACCGTGCCCACAAATCCATCGTAGTAGACCTCCTGGTCGCCGAAGAACTGGTCATACTTTTGCTTGCCGTCCGGCAGCGCGAGGCTGACGACCCGCGCCGGACCTGAACCGATCGCGACCGAGACCTTGTCGCGGTACACGTAGTATCCAGGTTCGATTTGCATGCCGATTTCAAGCGTATTGCCATCCACGACATAGACGTTGGGGAAAAACACCTCGTCGGGTTCCGGGAATTCGTCCTCGCCGCTGCTGCCGAGGTTCGAGAAATTCAGTGGGCCATTGGACGCGCTCGCTGGCTCGACGGCAACCAGGGAGACGGTCTCGATCCAACGCGTCGGCGCGTAGCAGAATCCGGAATCCAGGCAGCCCCGCGAATCGATGGTCAATACCAGCTTTTCCGGCCGGTCAGCTGTGCTCTCGTAGGGAATGCGGATCAGGACGCTGTCGCGATAAATCGCCTGTTCGCCGAGAAAATCATCCGTGTGCATCTCGGCTGTGGGAAATTCGACATCGCCAAAGCGAATTGCCTTGTCACCGCTCGAAAATCCGAAGGCGTCCCGGTACAGGTACGCCCCATCGTCAATGAACCAGTCGATCTCAATCGCGTCACCGGCGTCGAAGACGGCGTAGCGAAACACCTCTTCCGGCGGCGCAGGGCGGTCCTGGGCCGTGGCCGTGCCGCTCATCAATGCCGCGAAGAGAAGTAAAAGACTGAATTTCATACGATTTTTGCCCTGCTGTAGCGTTTTTTGGACGGCCTTATGGTGTATCTGACCGTGAATCGGTTGCGATTGTTACGCGGAAACGCCTGTGTGTCATGGGAACAGGTCGGGTTTTTGGCCGAAATCTCAAGCAAAAATGCTTGAAATCCAAACGCCGGACTCTATGATTGGCACTCCTCGCGACAGAGTGCTAACAACGGTCTGCCGCAAACCGACCGAAAAAAGTCGGAAATCAAAAACTTACAGGAGATAGACACATGAAGATTCGACCGCTTCATGATCGGGTCATCGTCAAGCGTATGGAAGAAGAGCGCATGTCCGCTGGCGGCATCGTGATCCCGGACGCGGCAACGGAAAAGCCGATCAAGGGTGAAGTTATCGCCGCCGGCAACGGCAAGATCCTCGATAACGGCGAGTCCCGTGGACTCGACGTCAAGGTGGGCGACAAGGTGCTGTTCGGCAAGTACGCCGGAACGGAAGTCAAGGTTGAAGGTGAAGAACTGCTCGTGATGAAGGAAGACGACATCATGGCAGTCATCGAATCTTAAGTACTGAGGGAATCTATAATGGCTGCTAAAGAAGTACGTTTTAGCGACGACGCACGGCAAAAAATGTTTGCCGGCGTGAACACGCTCGCTAACGCAGTAAAAGTCACGCTCGGCCCGAAAGGCCGCAATGTCGTACTCGACAAGAGCTTCGGCGCTCCGACCGTGACCAAGGACGGTGTATCCGTCGCGAAGGAAATCGAGCTTGAAGACAAGTTCGAAAATATGGGCGCACAAATGGTCAAGGAAGTGGCCTCGCAGACGTCCGATATCGCCGGTGACGGCACCACGACCGCAACGGTCCTGGCCCAGGCAGTACTCCGTGAGGGCCTGAAGTCGGTCGCTGCCGGCATGAACCCGATGGACCTGAAGCGCGGCATCGACAAGGCTGCTGCCGGCATCGTTGCTGAACTGCAGACTCTGTCCACGCCGTGTGAGGACGAAACCGCCATCGCGCAGGTCGGATCGATCTCTGCCAACTCCGACAAGGAAATCGGCGAGATCATCTCCAATGCCATGCAGAAGGTCGGCAAGGAAGGCGTGATCACGGTTGAAGAAGGTTCCGGTCTCGCCAATGAACTGGACGTCGTCGAAGGCATGCAGTTTGACCGCGGTTACCTGTCGCCCTACTTCATCAACAATCAGAACAGCCAGAGCGTCGAGCTGGACAGTCCGCTGATCCTGCTGTTCGACAAGAAGATCTCGAACATCCGTGATCTGCTGCCGCTGCTCGAAGGCGTTGCCAAGGCGGGCCGTCCGCTGCTGATCATCGCCGAAGACGTTGAGGGCGAAGCGCTCGCAACGCTGGTGGTCAACAACATCCGCGGTATCGTCAAGGTTGCAGCCGTCAAGGCACCGGGCTTCGGTGACCGTCGTAAAGCCATGCTGCAGGACATCGCGATCCTGACGGGCGGCCAGGTCATCTCTGAAGAGGTCGGCCTGTCACTGGAAAAAGCGACGTTGGAAGATCTCGGTGACGCCAAGAAGGTCCAGATCACCAAGGAAAACACGACGATCGTCGACGGCGCTGGTCGCGTGGAAGATATCCAGGGTCGTGTCGAGCAGATCAACGCAGAAATTGCAGAGTCTTCGTCGGATTACGACAAGGAAAAGCTGCAGGAACGCGTCGCGAAGCTGTCCGGCGGTGTTGCCGTGATCAAGGTCGGTGCTGCCACTGAAGTTGAGATGAAGGAAAAGAAAGCCCGCGTTGAAGATGCGTTGCACGCTACGCGTGCTGCCGTCGAAGAGGGCGTCGTCCCGGGCGGTGGTGTTGCCCTGATCCGTGCAGTAGCCGGAATCAAGGACCTCACCGGCGACAACGACGACCAAAACGTTGGCATCAGCATCCTGCGTCGTTCGATCGAAGAGCCGCTGCGCCAGATCGTCAAGAACGCGGGCGGTGACTCCAGTGTGGTCCTGAACGCCGTCGCCGAAGGCAGCGGCAACTACGGTTACAACGCGGCCACCGGCGAGTACGTCGATATGATCGAAGCCGGTATCCTGGATCCGACCAAGGTCACGCGTTTCGCCTTGCAGAACGCAGCATCGGTCTCCGGTCTGCTGCTGACGACCGAAGCCATGATCGCCGACGCTCCGCAGGACGACGCAGCCGCGCCGGCCATGCCGGACATGGGCGGCATGGGTGGCATGGGCGGCATGATGTAAGCTGCCAGCAAGCTGCTGACAAAGAGCCCGGCAATATCGCCGGGCTTTTTTTTGGCATAAAAAAAGCCGGAGCAGTCGCTCCGGCTCACAGGATCCCTGGCTCAGGGGGGGCTGAAAGGCCAGGGTTCTTGGGGATTCGTTTTTCGGTTTGGTGTCGCCACCTGCCCGAACTCAAGCGAAGGCATTAGCCCGTCGAGGTTCCGATGCCTTGGCACCTGTCCTCGTGCTGCGTGACGTACCCCCCGGCACGCCACCCTCAAATAATCCCAAAACGCGGCAATGTAAGCGTCTCACGCTCGTTTCGGTGTGTTTCTAATTGCAACCACGCTTGCCCCCCGCCGTGAGCGCCTATCACGCCGGCAGCTTACGCAAGGCCGCGCCATTGCTGGCGCTGAGACTCAAGAAGGTGGCCAAACCGCCGATATCTGATGCACTGGCGGGCCTTCGGCTCGTGATCGATGTGCGCGGGACACAGCCGGGCGAGAGTCTTTGGAGCAACGGGTGAGTTTTTTCTCCAATCTGTCACTGAGTAAAAAGCTGGTGGTGATATCCGTTGGGACGGCGGCGGTTTCGCTACTGCTGGCGACCGCCAGCATGTCGGTGAATCAGGCTTACGACTACCGGATGGACCTGTCGCGGCAGATGGTCACGGTTGCCAATGCCATCGGCAGCAACAACGTCGCCGCGATCACTTTCGAAGACGGCGAACTGGGCGAGCAGGCACTATCGACCCTGTCAGCCGACACTGCCTTCATGTTTGCCAGTCTTTACGATGCGTCCGGAGCGCAGCTCGCGAGCTACCGTTCCGCCGGTTTTGACGACCAGACCGGCGTGCTGAGTACAACTCTGCTGGCAAGGGCTGTCGATACGCGCGCCACGGTGACCAGTTTTCACGGATTTGAGCACGTCGATGTCATTGAGCCTGTGGTCTATGAAGACAACACGGTCGGCTATATCCACATCCGCGCCAGTCTCAACTCCGTGATCGACCGACTCAAGGACAGCGCCGTTTTCGTCGCCGCCCTGTTGATTGCTGTGATTCTATTTGCGGTTGTCCTGTCGCTGTGGCTTCAGGGCGTCGTCTCGAAACCGATCCTGCAGCTCATCGCCGTGACGCGCCAGGTGCGCAATGACGGCGACTACTCTGCTCGCTCCGAATACCGCGGGCGCGACGAAATCGGCACCCTCGTGAATGACTTTCACGAGATGCTCGATCAGCTCGGCGAGCGGGACCAGGTACTGAAAGACAACCAGAGCCAGCTTGCCGAGCGTAGCGCGAGCCTCGAGGCTGCGAACAGCGAACTCAAAAAGGCGATTGATGAAAGCGTTCGCGCCATGCAGTCAGCCAGGGCGGCAAGCCAGGCAAAGAGCGAATTTCTTGCACGCATGAGCCACGAGATACGCACACCGATGAACGGCGTGGTCGGCATGCTCGAACTGCTGGAGCGAACACCGCTGGATCGCGACCAGAAGCACTACGTTACGACAATAGACCAGTCGGCCGAGACACTGCTCGCCGTTATCAACGATATTCTCGATTTCTCAAAAATCGAAGCGGGTCGCCTGCTACTCGAAAAACAGGATTTGCACGTCCGCGAGTGCGTAGAGAGCGTCGTTGAATTGCTGGCCAGCCGAGCTCACGAAAAAGGCGTGGAGATGGTTTGCCACATTGACGCCTCGGCGGACCTGACTGTGTGCGGCGATGGTGTTCGCTTGCGCCAGATCCTGATGAATCTCGTCGCCAATGCCATCAAATTCACCGAACATGGCGAAATCAAGGTCAGCGTCACTGCGCTCAGCGACAATGACAGTGCCGCCACGCTGCGTTTCTCGATTGTGGATACGGGCATTGGCATCCGCGAAGAGAATCTCGACGCCATTTTCGACTCGTTCTCCCAGGAGGACGGCGGCACGACGCGTCGCTACGGCGGAACCGGCCTCGGCCTGGCCATCTCTCGCGAACTGGTGAAGCTGATGGATGGTGAGATCGGCGTCGACAGTGTTCTAGGCGATGGGTCCGAGTTCTGGTTTGATGTGCCGTTCAACGTACTGGCGCGCGATCGTGTGGTTTTGCTCGTTGAGCAACTTGCCGAACGGCGCGTGCTCGTCGTTGATGACAATGCGACAAACCGCGAAATGCTGGTCAACCAGCTCATCAACTGGGATATGCAACCAACCGCCGTCGACGGTGCAGTACCCGCGATCCAGTCGCTGGAGATAGCGAAGAAGACCGGCCAGCCCTACGACATTATTCTGCTCGACTGGCACATGCCCGATGTTGACGGTGTCATGTTTGCGACGCAGCTCTCGCGCAGCGAATCTTTCAGGCACATTCCTATCATTTTGCTGACGTCGGCGTCGGTGTCGGAAATCCTCGACGAAAACGGCGACGCTCAGGTCGATGCCTACATTACCAAGCCGGTGCGTCAGGCGCGGCTCCGCGACGCGATGCTGCATATTCTCGGCGCCGATAACGACCCCGTCATCGACGACGACCAGACAGCTGGGTCGGCAGAGGATCCGCTGCACGGTCGTCGGGTTCTGCTGGTTGAGGACAACCACGTCAACCAGGAAGTGGCCAAGGGCATGCTGCACAGCCTGGGTATTACCGTCGAGCTTGCAAAAAACGGCGAAGAGGCGCTTGCGGCGCTGTCGCGCGGTGCTTTCGATGTCGTTTTGATGGACTGCCAGATGCCGGTTATGGACGGCTATCAGGCCACGCGGGAGATTCGCCAGCGTGAAGGCCACACTGACTACCACCAGGTAGTCGTTGCTCTGACGGCAAACGCGCTGCCCGAAGATCGCGAGCAGTGTCTCGAGGCCGGCATGGACGATTACCTCGCCAAGCCCTTCACTGTCGATCGCTTGCGTGAGCTTCTGTTACGCAGCATCGGCACGGACGTGAGGCAGTCGGCATGACGGGCGTCATCTCAAAGTGTTCGCACATTCTCGTTGTGGACGACGACGCTACGCTGCGCATGCTAACGCGCACAGCGCTGGAGCAGGTCGGTTTTCTTGTCACCGAGGCCGCCGACGGTCGTGAGGCGGTCGACGTTGCGCTGCGCAGCTTCCCCGACGCGATCCTGATGGATGTCGAGATGCCGGAGCTGGATGGCTTTGCGGCCTGTGCCCAGATCCGCCGCCACCCGGACTGCCTTGACACGCCGATCGTCATGCTGACCGGGCGGGACGACGACGAGTCCATCCGCGAAGCCTATGACTGTGGCGCGACGGATTTCATTCCCAAGCCAATCAATTGGTCGCTGCTCGGCCAGCGCGTCATGTACATCGTTCGTGCCAGCCAGGTCAGCCGCGGTCTGCGAGACAGTGAAAGCAAGAACCAGGCGTTTGTGCAGGCGATCCCCGATTCGATGCTGGTCGTCAATCGGCAGGGCCAGTTGCTCACACACCACCGGGGCAGCAGTGGCAGCCGACTGATCGACGATCTGGTCACCGAAGGCGACAGTATTTTCGAGGCGCTGCCAAAAAGTCTCGCCGACGTCTGGCGCACGCAAATCAGCCGCGTGCTGGACACCCGGGGCATGGAGCTCAGTGAGCATCGGGCGAAAAAAAATGCGGCCTACCACTTCTACGAGTCACGCGTAGTGCCGTACACCGACAAGAGTGTGCTGATCATGCTGCGTGACGTGACCGAGCAGAAGCAGGCGGCGGCGAAAGTACGCCGGCTGGCGTTTTACGACACGCTGACCGGGTTACCCAACCGGCAGTCGTTCCTGATTCAGCTCGCAGAAGCGATTCGCGAGGCTGAGGACACTGAGGGTCGGATCGGCGTCCTGTATCTCGATCTCGACAACTTCAAACTGATCAACGATTCGCTTGGTCACAATATTGGTGATCGCCTGCTGAAAGGGATCGCTAAACGGCTGTCGAGCAGCGTTCGTCGCGACGACTATGTCGCAACCACCGAACGCGACAGCGCAAAGATGCAGGTGTCGCGGCTCGGTGGTGACGAGTTTACCGTGCTGCTGCGCGGACTGAATTCGGTTGAGGAAGTCGAGGCCGTTGCAGAGCGCACCGTCAGTGTTCTTAAAGAGCCGATGAGTGTCGACGGCCACCAGTTTGTGATCACTCCGAGTGTTGGCATGTCGGTGTACCCGGATGACGGCCAGGATCTCGAGACGCTGATGAAGAACACCGACACGGCGCTGCACCATGCCAAGGCAGCCGGCCGCGATCGTGTGACGCGATTCTCCGGGACAATGTCGATTCGCTCGCTCGAGCGCCTTGATATCGAGGACTCGCTGCGCCGCGCCATTGAGAACGGCGAACTCGAGCTGCACTACCAGCCGAAGATGGTGCTGGCGAATCGTGACATCCCCGGGGTCGAAGCCCTGGTGCGCTGGACGCATCCCGACCGGGGGCCGATCTCGCCGGCCAAATTTATCCCGATCGCGGAAGACTCCGGCATGATCATGGCGCTGTCGGAATGGGTAATGCACGAAGCCTGTAACCAGTTACAGGCCTGGCAGGGTACCGAGCTCGACCGCGTCCGAATCGCGATCAATCTGTCAGCCAAACAGTTCAACCTGGATGACCTGCATTCACAGATTTTCAGCGCACTGAATACGCGACAGATCCCATTCGAGAGGCTGGAGCTCGAGCTGACCGAAGGCGCGTTGATGCGTGATATCGACAGCACGATTCACAGTCTGCAGCGCCTCAAGGACGCTGGCCTGTTGATCGCTGTCGACGACTTTGGCACCGGGTACTCGTCGATGAGCTACCTGAAGCGCTTTCCGCTGGACGCCCTGAAGATCGACCGATCCTTTGTAGACGAAATCGAGAAGTCACGCGAGAGCCACGCCATTTGTAAGGCCATCGTCGAGCTCGGCCACGGTCTTGGCCTGAAGGTGATCGCCGAGGGTGTTGAGAACGGCGAGCAGGTCACCAGTCTCAACCTCATGGATTGTGACCAGCTGCAGGGCTATTTCTTTGCCAGACCGATGCCCGCCAGCGAAGTCACCCGATTCATAAGCGATCACGTCAAGCGGCACCTGCGACGCCTGCCGCTCGCCAACTTGTAACAGGAGTAGCTTAGTCATGGATGCCGAACAGGTTCTGGACCTCACCGCACTGGACATGATCAGGTCCCTGCAGCAGCCAGGTACGGAGGATCTCGTCAGCAAGATCGTTGCGATGTTTCTCGACGACGCCGAGCGCTACCGCGGTGAAATTCGCCAGGCAATCGACGACAGTGATGCGTCCAGGCTGGGCGCGGCTGCGCATTCGCTAAAGTCCTGCGCGGCGAACGTTGGTGCCATGCAGGTGTCGGCAGTCGCCTCGCGCCTCGAAATACTGGGCCGTAACGATGCGCTCGCCTCGGTGGGCAATCAGTTCAACGATCTTGAGACTGCGCTGGCCGCTGCACGCGAACGACTGCTGCGCCAGCTGGACAGCTAGTCAGCGCTCCCCGTCGCCGACGTGCGCGAGCGAATCAGCGACACGTTGCAATTGCGGCGTCCGCCGTCGGCTTTCGCCGCGCTCGATATCGGTCGTCTGCGCAAAGTCTCGGCGGTCACCGGTGGCCTGAGGCCGGTGAGGTCCGGTAACGCGAGGTAACCGCCCTGGCCCCAGCTGTGTTCGAACTCTGTGTTCAATGAGCTCAACGCTTCGGGCTGACCAATATGACTGCGTATAAACAGCATAGCCTGCCCCGCCATTGACGCTTGAAACTCCGACTCATCCTCGCTGCGCCAGAGCAGCGACGATTCGGTCACATGCGTCCATCGACCGAGATGCGCATTGATCAGCGTTGGCGCGCTGTTATCGATCTTCACGTGGCGAAACTCGTGGCTTGCGTTGTTACCGAGATTCTCTGTCGAGAGCATACCGATGGCCCAGCGGTTGTGTTCATCATGCGCGTCCAGGCAGGCACGCACGTCGGATGAACCGACGCCGGCAAACACACGCCCGGCCGGATCCGGGCGACGCACCAGTGCGTCGACATCGCCCCCGTCATAAATCGAGCTGCCGTCGTCGGGTGTAACGAACGCGGGTGCGTCGGCGACACAGCGCTGGCGAAGGTAGTGGATTTCATAGGCGGCCTGTGTGCCCGAGTGTATCGTGCGACGGCACACATAAATGCGGTTGCCGGTTTCGCGATCGGGTCGATAGGCGCCCGGCCGGGTGCCGGCGAGGTCCGGACGCGCCGGTGCTGCCGACGCCAATGACGATGACAGGTAAACGGGTGCACCGTCCTTGTCGTACATCTGCCCGAAACTCTCCAGCGAGCCGGCAAATATCGACGCAAGCTGTGCATGGGTCAGCGATGGCATCGCGTCTTCGGTTTCCCGTTCCGCTGCGTCGTGTGCCACGTCAGCAGAGACCAGCCCCTGGATGGCCTGCAGCGCGTTACGAAAGTTCCTGCTGACCGGCAGGCCCCAGACAAGCTGCGATTGCGAATGCACTGTCAGGCCCTGCGTAGCGTCACCGAGCAGGGAGGGTTCGATATCGGAAATGCCGGCCTGCGGTATCGCCAGCTTGCCTTCGCCTCCACAGTCCCGATGGTTGCTGTAAGCCGCCAGCCTGCCCGTAAACAAGACGTGGGACGGTTTGCGGCACGCCGGTGTGTCCGGCAGCCTGGCCAGATCGATAAAGCGAATGGGGGTCTGCCTCGCCACCGGGCCGACCGCTTCGCCCGAACCGCCGCTGGATTTGTGTACCGCCAGGCGCGTGCCGGAAGGTATGCCCGGTAAGCGTTCACTGGTCAGGCAGGTGTAGACGCGTTTTCGCGTGCCGTCGATGCTGCCTCGGTAGATGTCCAGCGTCCCGGCCTGGCAGATCGTCGGCGACCTGTCGTCGTCCGACACCAGGCGCATCAGGTTTTCGAGCGATTCATCCTGGGCACTCGAGCCTGTAATGTACAGCTCGATCTCCGGCTGCCGATCCGGTGGCAGTGCGTAGGCCGGCAGGGCGAGCCAGAGGCTCAGTGTCAGCAGTGGTCGCATAGTGCATCAAACAGTGGTCGACCCGCTGTTTATCGGCCGTGTCGGCGAGGAATTGAGGTCGCCGGTCAGGGCCCGGCGACGTCACAGCCTTACGCGTTGGCGACGCGGCGGGCCGTTTTCCGAACCTGCTCGCGCAGCCGGTAGCCGAGTAAAGCCGTCAGGATGACGGCGTACAACAACGGTTCGGCGAAGTCCGCACGCACCTGCCACCAGTAGTGCCAGACGCCCAGCACACCCACCAGGTAGACGCTGTTGTGCAGTTTTTGCCAGGAACGTCCCATCCGCTGACGGACGCGGACGAACGACGTCACGGCCATCGCAAGCAACAACAGGAAAGCGGCCATGCCGATGGTGATGAACGGTCGACGGACGATGTCCTCGAGAATCGGCGCGAGTTCCAGCCCCTGGTCGAGGATCAGCCAGGTCAGGAAATGCATCAGCACGTAGAAAAAGGCGAACAGCCCCAGCATGCGACGGAATCTGGCGAGCGATGTCCAGCCGAGCAGCTTGCGGGCAGGCGAGACGGCCAGAGCGATGAGCATGAACCACATGGCCCAGATGCCGAAGTGGTCTAGCAGTGCCTCTACCGGGTTGGCACCGAGCGCTGAGGGCTGCAGCACGGTAAGGCCCACAATCCACAGCGTGGGCAGCAGGCTGGCGAGGAACACCAGCGGCTTCACGATAAAGCGGATTGTCTGAATCTTCGTCATGGCTAGCGTGCGCGTCAGTAGTTGCGGCGCAGATCAAGACCCTTGTACAGGTGTGCTACCTGCTCGCCGTAGCCATTGAACATCTGCGTGGGCAGTTTGTCAGCGAACAGGCCGGCGCCGATGCGGCGCTCTCGCGCCTGGCTCCAGCGGGGGTGGGACACCTCCGGGTTCACGTTGGCGTAGAAGCCATACTCCTGTGGCGCTGACATGTTCCAGCTCGTCGGCGGCTGCTTCTCGGTGAAGCTGATGCGTACGATGCTCTTGATGCTCTTGAAGCCGTATTTCCACGGTACGACGAGCCGAATCGGCGCACCGTTCTGGTTCGGAATGACCTTGCCGTAGATGCCGACGGCGAGGAGCGACAGCTCGTTGGTGGCCTCCTCGATGGTCAGCCCTTCACGGTACGGCCAGTCGAGAATGCGTCGGCGCACGCCCGGCATTTGTACCGGATCGGCCAGTGTTTCGAAGGCCACGTAGCGAGCCTTTGACGTCGGCTGGAAAAACTTGACGACCTCTGCGAGCGATATACCCACCCACGGCACTACCATGGACCAAGCCTCGACACAGCGCAGGCGGTAGATGCGTTCCTCGAGATCGAAAGGTTTCATGAAGTCGTCAAAATCGAACCGGCCGGTTTTCTCGGCCTCGCCGTCGACCGTGATCGTCCACGGGCGCGTCTTGAAGTCCTGGGCATTGCGGAACGGGTCCGCCTTGCTGGTGCCAAACTCGTAAAAATTGTTGTACGTGGTGATGTCTTCGTAGCTGTTCGGAGCTTCGTCGGTGCTGAGAGGGCTCGTGCTGACGTTGTCGAGCTCGGCGCCCCGGGTTTCAGGCACCACAGCGGACAGCGCCGCGGGCGCAACGAGGCTGCCGCCGGCAATCAGACCGGCCTGCATAAAGGCTCGGCGGTTCAGGTAATTCTCTTCGCTGGTGATTTCCGACGGACGGATATCGGTCGGTTTCCTGATCAACACGATGGCTCTCCTTGGCTGTCTGTCTGTATAGACCGGTCTGGCCACGAAAATATTGCACAAAAGCCTGAATCCCGTAGTGTCTGGAACAACTTGTTACCGATGAGGTTCCGTGGAGCTCAGCGCGCAATTTCTGAAGCTGTATTACGCGGCAACCGCGGTCTTCCTGCTGCTCGATATCGTGTTCGGCATTAATGTGCGGGTGGCCTTTCTTGAGCCCTGGCCGGGCTGGCGAATCACTTACTACCTCGTTTGCTTCGCATTACTCGCAGTAATCGCATGGCGACCCAAACTCGCAGGACTGGTCGGTGTCGCTGAGTCGCTGCTGACGCTGACTGCACTCATTGTCACGATGGCACTCCGTGTTATGGTGGTCACGGACGAGATGATCGATGGCGACGCGACGCTGGTCACAGCGCAGGAGATCATCAACTTTTTGCTGTCAGGTGGCATTGCCTGGTTCTACTGGCAGCGAGGAGTGCGCGCCTTGCTGGATGCAGGGCATGACGGCCAGAGCGGTCGTTTGTAGAACCGGGCGCAAGTTTCAGTTGGTGTTCAGGGACTGACGAGCAGCATTGAAACACAGCAACACGCCACAAAATCACGGTTAGCGAGAGGATGATTCAATGAGTGAAGCATTTCCCAACCAGATAACCGGTAACACGGACGTCACGCCGCCAGCGACACTGAATGTCGAACTGGTCGGCGACGTTATTTGTCCGTTTTGCTACCTCGGAAAACGGCGCCTGGACGAAGCCACGCGCTTCGTACACGGACCGATTACCGTTGGCTGGTACCCGTTCCAGCTCAATCCGACAATGCCGCCCGAAGGCGAGTCCTTTGAGTCCTATCTGGCCCAGCGATTCGGTTCACAGGGCGCTATTCAGCCGGTGCTGGACAGGCTGCGCTCCGAGGGACGGGACGTCGGCATCGATTTTCGCTTCGACAGGCTGACGCATGTACCGAACACACTGCCGGTGCACCAGGTTATTCAGCTTGCCGAGTCGCGTGGTATGGACGTGATGCCGATTGTCGAGACTTTCATGGCGGCCTACCTGACCGACGGACTCGATATCGGTGACGCCGATGTTATTGCATCGCTGGTCGCACACCACGGCCTCGATCGCGACAGCGTGTTGCACACGGTCGCAGATGATGCGGCGCGCGACGAAGTGCTGGTTCGCGAGGAAACCATTCGCGACAGCGGCATC
The DNA here is from genome assembly GCA_039025835.1 of Pseudomonadota bacterium. Taxonomy (GTDB): domain Bacteria; phylum Pseudomonadota; class Gammaproteobacteria; order Steroidobacterales; family Woeseiaceae; genus UBA1847. The sequence continues at coordinate 25,459 of JBCCNM010000028.1, forward strand.
AGCGGTGTGCCCGGCTTCCTGATGAACCGACGCCTGTTACTGGTTGGCGCACAGGAGATTTCCGGCATTGTGCAGGGATTCGATCGGGCGATGTTCGGCGATGCCGACGGCAAACCCGTGGAAGCTCCGCTGCACTGATCAGCGATCGCTGAAAAACTCGACCAGCAGGCGATTCACGTCATCCGGTCGTTCCTGCTGCGTCCAGTGGCCGCAGGGGGCGAGCATCTCGATGCGAAGATCATCGACACATCGACCCATCGCGTGGATGTCATCCAGCGGAACAACCACATCGTCCTGTGCCCCGATGAACAGCGTACGAGGTCGAATGCGTTGCTCGATGTCCGCTGTTGTCGCCCAGTTACGGCCCATGTTGCGATACCAGTTGATCCCCGGGGTGTAGCCGGTCTGACCGAATGCTTCGGCAAACACGTCCAGTTCCGCTGCCGACAGCAACGCATCGCCGGATGCTTTGTCGCGGGTCGCGACGGCGAGCAGGCTGATCACGCGCAACTCCGCCGGCAGAGCGTCGAAGTGTTCGCGGCGTAGTTGATTCTTGCGCATCATGTTGTCAAGGAAGCGCCGGTTGTTGGCGGCAAACACCGTATCTGCGTCGGTCGAGTCTTGAAAATTGACGATGTAGAAATTGTCGCCGTAGCGATGCCGAAAAATGTCGATCGGGTCTGCCGGCGGTCGCGGATAGAACGGAATATTCAGGACCGCCATCTCCGTCACACGTTCGGGGCGGGTCAGCGCATAGTGCCAAAGCACAATGGCGCCCCAGTCGTGTGCGACGAAACGCGACTGCTCGACACCCAGCGCATTCAGCAGCCCGTCGATGTCGTCGGTCAGTTGGTGAATATCGTAGGCAGCCACGTTACCGGGGCAGTCGCTGTTGCCGTAACCGCGCTGGTCGACGGCGATCGCGTGAAAGCCGGCATCGGCCAGGGCCGGCAGCTGGAAGCGCCACGAGAAGGCGAGTTCGGGAAAGCCGTGCAGCAGGATCACCGGTTCACCGGCGCCCTGTTCGTAGACGGCGAGAGAGACGTCGCCGACGTCCAGCCTTTGGGCGGGTGGGAACACAGTTCACTCCGATTGCGATCAGCTCTTGTATTCTCGCACGCCCGGGCTTATTTTCCGCTCAAGACGTTGAAAGGGACGAGTAGGCGGGTTACTGCAGACACAGCGACCGGGAGATGGTGGAAGCCCCGGACTGCAGTTCGCCGAAAATCACCCTGGAGTCGCCCACCGAAGCAACGAGTAGGCCGGGCCGGTTGGTCACCGACAAACGACTCGGGGTCCGAGACCCCATGAGGCCGCGCGAAGCAATTCGCCGGTGAATCCGGGTGGTACCGCGACATATTCGCCCCGGGCGCTCACAGCGCCCGGGGTTTTTGCGTTTTCGGGGGTTGCGGTTTTTTCGCAGGAGACGGTTTTGACGTTTAAGGAAGTGGATGGTCGCTACAACGGCCCGGCACTGGAAGAAGAGATTCTCGAGTTCTGGCGTGACGAAGACGTGTTCGCACGATCGCTCGAGCAAACGGCCGACGGTCCGCGGTTCAGCTTCAATGAAGGTCCGCCGACCGCGAACGGCAAGCCCGGCATTCACCACGTGCTGGCGCGGACGTTCAAGGACGTGTTCCCTCGTTACAAA
>JBCCNM010000029.1:0-26831 GCA_039025835.1 Pseudomonadota bacterium
ACCGCACCGCGGGCGAAAACGTCCCGTGTCGTTACGCTGTGCGCAAACCGCAGGGATTCAGAGGCGCTGTCGAAACGTACGTCGTGGTCGCCGGGCACTTCTCCCCGGCGCTCGACGCCGAACAGGATGTCGCTTTGACTCTTGCGATGGCCGTCGGTCACTCGAACAGACGCGAAGTCCTGACCGCGCGCATCGGCGATCGCCTCGCCGAGCTTAAGCGCCGTACCCGACGGCGCGTCGATCTTGTGCACATGGTGAACTTCGTCGACGGACACCTGGAACTCGGGCCCCAGCGCCATCGCCGTCTCGGCGACGTAACGCGTTAGTACGGCAATACCGACGCTCATATTGCGATCGTAGACGACCGGCATCGACTCGCCGAGAGCCTGGACAGCGGCCAGGTGCGTTGCGGTCAGACCGCTGACGCCGCATACCAGCGGGGTCGGTCTGGCTGTGAGGCATTCACAGACCGCTGTCGTCCCGGCTGGCAGGCTGAAATCGATCAGGACGTCGCTGTCCGCGACAATACGGGCAAGATCGTCGCCGACATACACTCCGGCTTTCTGAAGCGTATCCGACGTTTCGTCGGGCCGTCGTGACCAGACTCCACCCAGTGTCAGGGAATCGTCCGCGGCGACAATGCCGGCAATTGCCAGCCCCATCCGTCCTGCGCCAGCGATGCCGATCCGCGTCATCAGGAACTGATGCGTTCGAAAAAGCGCTTGACGGTGTCCAGCCAGGAATCTGCGCGCGGGTTGTGCGTATCACCACCCGACTGCACCTGCTGGTCAAACTCACGCAGGGTTTTTTTCTGCTCCTCGGTCAGGTTGACCGGCGTTTCCACGGACAAGGTGGCAAACAAATCACCCTTGCGGGGATCACGCACCGTGACCACGCCCTTGCCGCGGAGGCGGAACACCTTGCCGGACTGTGTGCCGGCCGGGACTTTCAGGGAGACCGTTCCGTCGAGGGTTGGCAATTCGACTTCGCCGCCCAGCGCTGCTGTGGCGAAACTGACCGGCACTTCACAAGCCAGGTCGCTGCCGTGACGTTCGAACAGTTTGTGGGGTTTGAGACGAACTTCGACGTACAGATCGCCGGCCGGTCCGCCATTGCGACCTGCTTCGCCTTCACCAGAAAGCCGAATCCGGTCACCCTCGTCCACCCCGGGCGGCACCTTGACGGACAAGGTCTTGATCTTGCGAACGCGTCCGCGACCGTTGCAATTGTCGCAGGGGTCTTCAATGATGGTGCCCGCGCCCTTGCATTGCGGACAAGTTTGCTGGATCGAGAAGAAACCCTGCTGCATGCGCACCTGGCCGACACCACCGCAGGTGGGGCAAGTTACCGGCGACGAGCCTTTCTTGGCGCCGCTGCCGTCACACACCTCGCAGGTCACCTGGGTCGGTACTTCGATGGTGACGTCGTCACCGGACACAGCCGTTTCCAGGTCGAGTTTCAACTCGTAGCCGAGATCGGCGCCCCGGAACACCTGGCTGCCGCCACCGCGGCGACCGCCGCCGAAGATGTCACCGAACACGTCACCGAAGATATCGGAGAAGCCCTCGGCACCAAAGCCGCCACCGCCCGCCTGTCCGCGCACCCCGTCGTGCCCAAACTGGTCGTAGGCGGCGCGCTTGTCGCCGTCCTTCAATACGTCGTAGGCCTCACGCGCTTCCTTGAACCTGGCCTCAGCTTCCGCGTTGCCCTCGTTGCGGTCCGGATGGTGCTTCATCGCAAGGCGCTTGTACGCCTTTTTGATTTCATTGTCGGAGGCCGACTTTGAAACACCCAGAACTTCGTAGTAGTCGCGTTTAGCCATGTCGTATCTGAAGTTCGGGCGCCACGTGGGCGCCCGCAATGATGGTTGATCCTATTCGAAGCTTACTTTTTGTCGTCCTTGTCGACTTCCTCGAACTCGGCATCGACAACGCCGTCGTCCGCCTGGCCCGAGCTGTCCGCGCCGGCATCGCCATCCGCTGCGTCGCCCTGCTGCTCAGCATACAGGCGCTGTGCGAGTGTGCCCGAGACTTCGGCCAGAGCGCTGGTCTTCGCTTCGATCGACTCCTTGTCGTCGCCTTCGAGCGCTTTTTTCAAGTCCGATACGGCGTTCTCAACCTGCAGTCGCTCTTCCTGGCTGGCCTTCTCACCGAGGTCGCTCAGCGTCTTCTCGGCGGCGTGAATCAGGCTGTCGGCCTGGTTACGCACATCGACCAATTCGCGGAATTTGCGATCTTCCTCGGCATGACTCTCGGCATCGGCAACCATGCGCTCAATCTCATCGTCGGACAGGCCGCTCGAGGCCTTGATGACAATATTCTGACTCTTGCCGGTCGCCTTGTCTTTGGCAGACACATTCAGGATACCGTTTGCATCGATGTCGAAGGTGACCTCGATCTGCGGCAGACCGCGCGGTGCCGGCGGAATGTCCGACAGGTCGAATCGACCCAGCGACTTGTTGTCAGCCGAACGTTCGCGCTCACCCTGCAACACGTGAATGGTCACGGCCGTCTGGTTGTCATCCGCCGTTGAGAACACCTGCTCGGCATTCGCCGGAATCGTCGTGTTCTTTTCGATCAGCTTGGTCATCACACCGCCGAGCGTCTCGATACCGAGCGACAGTGGTGTCACGTCGAGCAGCAGGACGTCCTTGACGTCGCCGGCGAGCACACCCCCCTGGATGGCAGCACCGAGTGCGACGGCCTCGTCCGGGTTTACGTCACGGCGTGGCTCCTTGCCAAAGAAGTTCTGCACGGCTTCCTGCACTTTCGGCATGCGCGTCTGGCCACCGACGAGAATGACATCGTCAATTTCGTTGACCTTCAGACCGGCGTCCTGCAAAGCAACCTTGCACGGCTCGATCGTGCGCTCGATCAGCGAGTCGACCAGCGACTCCAGTTTCGCGCGGGTCAGCTTGATGTTCAGGTGCTTCGGACCACTGGCATCCGCCGTGATGTAGGGCAGGTTTACCTCGGTCTGCTGCTGCGAAGACAGCTCGATCTTCGCCGTCTCGGCCGCTTCCTTCAGGCGCTGCATCGCGAGCGGATCCTTGGAGATGTCCACGCCGCTCTCGCGCTCGAACTCGGACACGAGGTATTCGATGATGCGCAGGTCGAAGTCTTCGCCGCCGAGGAAGGTATCCCCGTTGGTCGCGAGCACTTCAAACTGGTGTTCACCGTCGATCTCGGCTATTTCGATGATGGACACATCGAACGTACCACCACCGAGGTCAAACACGGCGAGCTTCGCATCACCGCGTTTTTTATCCATGCCGTAGGCGAGCGCGGCTGCCGTGGGCTCGTTGATGATGCGCTTGACCTCCAGACCCGCGATCTTGCCGGCATCCTTGGTGGCCTGGCGCTGCGAGTCGTTGAAGTATGCCGGTACCGTCACAACGGCTTCGGTCACTTCCTCGCCGAGGTAATCCTCGGCGGTCTTTTTCATCTTCATCAATACGCGTGCGGACACTTCCGGCGGTGCCATCTTGTTGCCCACGGCCTCGACCCAGGCATCACCGTTATCCGCTTTCACGATCTTGTACGGAACCATGTCGATGTCGCGCTGTACGACGTCGTCTTCAAAACGACGTCCGATAAGTCGTTTGACGGCAAACAAGGTGTTTTCCGGGTTTGTGACCGCCTGGCGCTTGGCCGACTGGCCCACCAGCACCTGATCGTCTTTCGCAAATGCGACGATCGACGGTGTGGTGCGATCACCCTCGCTGTTCTCGATGACCTTGGGGGCGTCACCTTCCATCACTGCTACGCAGGAGTTGGTGGTACCCAGGTCGATACCAATTACCTTACCCATGTGTTGCTACTCCCAAATCTTGGTGTGTTTCTAGCCCGAATCATGGGGCCCCAATGCCCTGATTCAAGCGCGTGGAAAAAATTACTCGGCCTCGGTGGAGACCACGACCCTGGCGGCTCTCAGCAGCCGGCCGTTCAGCGTATAACCCTTCTGTACCACCGCCAGCACGCTGCCCGGCTCCAGGTCGGCCGACGGTTGCATGCTGATGGCTTCGTGCAGCTCGGGGTCAAAGGGCTCACCCTCCGGGTTCACTGCGACAACCTGTGACCGTTCCAGCGACTGCAGCAACTGCTTCAGGGTTGCTTCGCTACCCTCGCGCAGGCTGTCGGCATCGGACTGTTCAACGGCGGCAAGACCCATCTCAAAACTGTCCACAACGGTCAGTATTTCGCGGGCGAAGTTTTCAAGTGCGTACTTGCGCGCGTTCTCAACATCGCGTGCGGCGCGCTTACGCACGTTTTCCAGTTCGGCGGCGGCGCGGACGTAGCGGTCCCAGTTTTCGTCGGCTTTGGCTTTGAGTGCCTCGATTTCGTCGCTGTCAGACGCGATGTCCTCCGCCTGTTCGTCGACGAGTTCAGCGGTATCTTCCGCCTGATCCTTGTTGTCTTCGGCCTGTTCAGTCATGGCGACCCGGGTCTCCCTGGTGGCTGGTGCGGCGGAGTTTGGGGTGCGCGCAGAAAATATCAAGCGCAGGCCGGGAAACAGCAGTATTTTGGCGGGCGATCAGCCCTTGTTGAGCGCGTTGCCGAGCAGCCGGGCTGTGATGTCGACGATGGGCACCACCCTGTCATAGGCCATGCGCGTCGGGCCGATGACGCCGAGTACGCCGATGGTGTCGTCGTCCACCTTGTACGGTGAGGTAACGACACTGACATCGTCGAGAATGCGGAATCCCGACTCCTCGCCGATGAAGACCTGCACCCCGGAGGCGTGCAGGCTGCGCTCCATCAGGTCGAGAATCATCTGCTTCTCGGAGAACGCATCGAACAGGCGGCGTAACTTCGAGACGTCGGACAACTCCGCGAAATCCATGAGCTTGGTCTCACCGGCCAGCACAAACTCCGCCTCGGACTTTGGCGAGGTGTCGATGGCCGCCTGAGCAACGGTAATGATGTCCAGCATCTGCTGGTTCATTGAGGTCCGCAGTGTCTCGAGATCGGAAACGAGACGCTCCCGGAGACTGGCCATTTCGACACCGGCGTAGTGTTCGTTGACGAAATTGGCAGCGGTCTGCAGGTCTGACGCCAAGTAGTCCTGGTCAACGTGCAGGATGCGATTCTGAACCTCGCGATCGTTGATCACGAGGATTACCAGCACGCGTCGATCGGACAGCGGCAGGAATTCAATCTGGCGCAGCACAGCCGACTGCCCGCGGGGCACCGTGACGATGCCGGCGAGACTGGTGATATCGGACAGCATGCGTGACGCGGCGCTGATTGCGGAGTCCGGGTCGTCTACCGACCCGCCGAGCTGACGACGCAGAATGTGCAGATCGTCGCTGCCCGGTTCACGAAAGCGGACCATCGTGTCGACAAACAGGCGGTAGCCTTTTGGCGTCGGGACGCGGCCTGCTGAGGTATGCGGCGCAGCGACCAGGCCCATCTCCTCGAGATCGGACATGACGTTGCGAATCGTGGCCGGACTCAGGTCCAGGCCGGAGTCCCTCGACAGGGTCCGCGAACCGACCGGCTGGCCATCCTGCACGTAGCGCTGGATTAGCACCTTCAGCAGGTGTTGTGCCCTTTCTGTCGGTACTGGATTGTTAGCGTCGTGCGACATACTGCGCTGTTTTGCCTGCAAATCCGTTGAAAACGACGCTAGCAACGGCTTGGCGGTCGGTCAAGGGTCTGCAACAATTGCGGCCCTTGATCACCTCGCAAACCAGACACCTCGCCATGACCCCGGAGTTCAGGAAAATAGCCATCGTCGGCCGACCCGACGACGATCGTATTGCCGAGCCGGTGCAAACGCTGACTGAGCACCTGGCGGCAAAAGGTATCGAGCTGTTTTCGGCAATTCCGAACGACGGCGTACAACAGGTGGCGGAGTCCGAGCTGTCGGCGCTGGCTGATCTCATCGTCGCCGTTGGCGGCGATGGCACCATGCTGCACGCAGGCGCAATCGCTCGTAAGGGCAACGTTCCCCTGCTCGGCATCAATCGCGGACGCCTGGGCTTTCTTGCCGATGTCACGCCGGCGGAGATGCTGACCTGCATTGACCATGTGCTGGCCGGCGACTACCGAAAAGAGTCCCGCCTGGTCCTCGAAGCAGTGCTGCGGACGACAGTTGGTGTACACCGGGCGTACGCGATCAATGACATCGTTTTGCAACGCCGTGAGACTGGCCGCATGGTCGACTTTGAGACCAGCGTCGCCGGGCGTTTCATCAACACGCATTCCGGTGATGGTCTGATCGTGGCCACGCCGACCGGGTCAACCGCCTACGCGCTGAGTTGCGGCGGTCCGATTATCGACCCGCAGCTTGACGCGATCGTGCTGGTGCCGATCGCGCCGCACACACTGACCGACCGTCCGATCGTAATCCCGTCCGATCAGCCCGTGGAAATCGAACTGCACGAACGTGACGAGACCAAGGCGGATGTGACCGTCGACGGCGCCTCGATGGGTGAAATCAAACCGGGTGACACCCTGACGATCGGCCCGTCTGACAGCCGCATCACACTGCTTCATCCGTCCGGCTACGACTACTTCGACATCCTGCGATCCAAGCTCTACTGGGGCAAAGACGGCCGCAATCGCGGCATTCCCAACGGTGCCTGAATGCTGACCAGCCTGCACGTCCGAGACTTCGCAATCGTCCACGAGATCAGCGTGGATTTTGCCAACGGCATGACGGTGCTCACCGGCGAAACCGGCGCCGGCAAATCTATCCTCGTCGACGCGTTAGGCCTGGTGCTCGGTGACCGTGGCAGTGCGCAGATGGTGCGTCAGGGCGCAAAGCGTGCCGAGTTTTCGGCCGAGTTTGATCTTGTCGAGCATGCTGCGGCACGACTGTGGCTCGACGACCAGGCGATGGATGCGGAGGACTGTGTCGTGCGACGCGTGATCAGCGGCGACGGGCGTTCTCGCGGGTTTATCAACGGTAACCCGGTGCCGCTGCAACAGCTCAAAGCCTTTGGTGAACTGCTGCTGGATATTCACGGCCAGCATTTTCACCAGTCACTGGGTCGCCGGGACATCCAGAGAAACCTGCTCGACCATTTCGGCGGCTTGATTGAAGACCGGCGCGAAGTGGCCGATGCGTTCGACGCCTGGGACGCACTGCACACCGAGCGCGAAACGCTGAAAGCGCAGGAAGCCGATCGTGCATCGCGGATCGAACTGCTGGAGTTCCAGCTTGACGAGTTCGAACGCCTGGCGCTGAAAGACGGCGAACTTGAAGAACTCGAGACAGAACGACAGCGCCTGTTGCACAGCGGCAAACTTGCGGAAGGCGTCAACCGCAGCCTCGAGCTGCTCAGCGACGCCGACGCAAATGCCGGGCAGGCGCTCGCCACAGCGCGACGCGAGCTCGAGGAGCTGAGCGCGGTCGATGACGGTCTGCGGGAAGCGCTGGAACTGGTGCAAAGCGCCGAAATACAGGTCAGCGAGGCCTGCGACGCACTGGTACGTCACGCCGACAGCGTGGAGGCGGATCCCGCTCGGCAGCAGAGCATTGAAGAGCGGCTCGACGCCATGACATCGATCGCGCGCAAACACCGGATCCCGGTGGCTGAATTGATGGAAAAGCACGGCCAACTCGACGGGGAGTTGCACACGCTGAAAAACGCCGAGCGAATCAGCGCTGAGCTCGAAGAGCAACTCGCCGCCGCCGAGCGGCATTTCAATGCTCTCGCGGAGGCGCTGTCCATCCGACGGCAGACCACCGCGTCAGCCTTCTCCGCTGAAGTGACCGACGCGATGGCCGGTCTAGGCATGCCTGGCGGCGTCTTCGACGCCCGGGTGATTCGCAGCGACACGCCGCGCGCCTGGGGCATCGACCGTATCGAATTCCTGATCAGCGCAAACCCGGGACAGGCACCGCAGTCACTGGCAAAAGTGGCATCCGGGGGTGAACTGGCTCGCATGAGCCTCGCGATCCAGGTCATCGCGAGCGACGGCAGCGCGATCCCGACAATGATCTTCGATGAGGTCGATTCCGGTGTCGGCGGTGGCGTGGCTGAAATGGTCGGTCTGCGCCTGGCCGAGCTGGGGGCGAAACGCCAGGTCCTGTGTGTCACGCACCTGCCGCAGGTGGCCAGCCTGGCGCATCAACACCTGCGCGTCAGCAAAGTGTCAGACGGGAATGCCACGCGCACGGGCATTTCTGAACTGGGTCAGCAGGAACGCATTGAAGAGCTGGCGCGGATGCTCGGCGGCGTCGATATCACGCAGACGACGCTCGACCACGCGGCCGAGATGTTGAACGAGGCCGCCAGAAAACGCGCCTAGTTGTCGCCAGACCCTTTCGGCTGGACATACAGCACCAGGCTGTGGTCCACCAGCTCGTAACCGTGTTTTTCCGCGATTTCGTGCTGCAGACGCTCGATTTCCTCACTGAAGAACTCCACGACGTCGCCGCTGTCGATACACACCATATGATCATGATGCTCACCATCGTCGAGTTCAAACACCGAGTGTCCACCCTCGAAATTGTGACGATGGACCAGACCGGCGGATTCGAACTGCGTGAGAACGCGATACACCGTGGCCAGGCCGATCTCCTCACCCGATTCGAGCAAGTCCTTGTAGATACCTTCCGCGCTCAGGTGCCGCTGCTTGGAGGATTCCAGAATCTCCAGAATTTTCAGCCGCGGCAGCGTGATCTTGAGTCCGGCTTTGCGAAGTTCCTGACGTTGTTGCATTGGATTTCCATGTTGAGCCGGCCGAAAGCCAGCTACCGCGTGAGTGAACGAGAAGGTATGATGCGCGGCGTTTCGCCATGATACCAAGTCTAAACCCGCTATGCGCAAGACCCCGCTAATCCTTATCCTCGTGCTGGCTTTGAGCACGTCCGGCTGCGTGTTTCGCGCGAATATCCCTCAGGGCAACGTGATCGAGCAGGACGATGTCGACCAGCTCGAGGTCGGTATGACGCGAAACCAGGTGCGCTTTCTGCTCGGCACGCCAATGGTCGACGACCCTTTCCAGCGAGATCGCTGGGACTACGTCTACTACATCAAGGTCGGCCGCCAGGGCACCATCGGCAAGAAATGGGTCACGATCATTTTCGCTGACGGTCGCGTCAGCGAGATTCGTGAGGACCAGGAGCTCGAAGAAACCCTCTAGACCGTCCCGCCGCTAGCGCCCGTACACCTGGTCGGCGCGCTTCGTGAACGCGTTGACCATCGAGTTGCATATCTCTTCGAAAAACGGACCGAGCAGCCGGTCGGTGATGCGACTGTCGAACTCGAAGCTCAGCTCAAGACTGACTTTCGATCCGGCGTCGCCCAGCGCTTCGAATTGCCACTGACCTGCGAGTTTTTTGAACGGACCGTCGACCAGCGCCAGGCGGATCGATTCACCCGGCACGTTACTGTTGCGCGTCCTGAAGCTCTGCTTGAGTCCGACACGGCTCATTTCGATCGTCGCCTCGACCGAGGTCTCGTCGCGATGATGCACAACGGCCCCCGAGCACCAGGGCAGGAACTCGGGGTATCGCTCAATATCATCGACCAGCCGAAACATGTCGTCGCTGCTGTAACGAACCAGCGAACTGCGACTGATTGTTCTCATGGGCTAGCCGTTGAAAATCGGCAGTATCGCGACCTTGAAAAACAGTGCGAGAACGCCGAGCGGCGCGACGAAGCGAACCAGAAAATGCCACAGTTTGTAGGTCGTTGTCGGTCCACCCAGTTCGTCGGCTGTCGAGTTACGGCACATGATCCAGCCCGCAAAAATCGCGATAAACATGCCACCCAGCGGTAGCATGATGTTGCTGGTCAGGTGGTCGAGGTTATCGAAAATAGTCCCCGGCGCTGCGAGACCGACGGCGTTGAAGGTCACGCCCGACAGCAGGTTGAACGACAGCACGCTGCCAAAGCCCAGTGCCCATATCAGCACACCGACCATAACGGCAGCCTGCGCGCGGGTTTTGTTGAAGTGTTCCACTGTCCACGCGACCGCCGGCTCCATGAGGCCGATGGCCGACGTCCACGCCGCGAACGCGAGCAGCACAAAGAAAATGGTCGTAAAGAACCAGCCACCCGGCATTTGGCTTAGCGCCAGCGGCAAGGTCTGGAAGACGAGGCCCGGGCCATCACCCGGCGACAGACCGTTGGCGAACACCAGCGGGAAAATGATCAGTCCGGCAAGAATCGCGATTGACGTGTCGCCGATGACGACCGCCGTTGATGCCCCGGTAATAGACGTCTCCTCCGGCAGGTAAGCGCCGTAGGCCATGATCGCGCCCATGCCGATCGACAGCGTAAAGAAGGCCTGCCCCATGGCGGCGAGCACCGTATCACCGGTGACCTTGCTCCAGTCCGGTGTGAACATGAAATTGACGCCCTGCATGAAACTGCCGGAGTTGATCGAGTAACCGAGCATGATCAGCAGAATCAACAGCAGAGCCGGCACCATAAAGCGCACCGCCTGTTCGAGCCCCCGCTCGACGCCGCGCGCGACCACAAAGATGGTCAGTGCCATGAAGATCGAGTGGCAGACTGCGAGCTTCCACCAGCTACCCACGAGGCCGCCGAAAATGGCACCCACCGACTCTCGTGTTGCGTTGTCGAATCCACCGGTCAGCCCTTGCGGGATGTAGGCGAGCGTCCAGCCGCCGATGACACTGTAAAACGACAGGATGAGGATCCCGGCGATAACGCCTGCGAGGCCGACCCATTGCCAGTGCGAGCTCGAGCCCTCTTCTTCGCCAAGCAGCTTCATCGTGGCGACCGGATTACGACGGCCACGACGACCAATCAGGATTTCGGACATCAGCACCGGCATGCCGACAAACAGCACACAGCCGAGGTACACCAGGACAAAAGCACCACCGCCGTTTTCACCGGCGACATACGGGAATTTCCAGATATTTCCGAGGCCGACAGCCGAACCGGTGACAGCCAGGATAAACGCGAAGCGGCCAGACCATTGGCCATGAAGTGACGAACGTTTGCCGTTCTCATCCGCCTGAGCAGTTTGCATTCTTATTCTCACGAGCGACAGCGATCGCGGGATTCTTATACAAACGATCTGTGTTCACAACTTGACAGTCGGGGTGTGGGGCCGTCCAGATCGCAAGCTGGCAAATAAACCGTATAATCGCCGGCCGCCTCGCTGAGCGCGCATAACCCCGGATATGGCAAAGAAAAAACCCGCCAAAGACAACGTGATCGCCGTCAATCGAAAGGCGCGACACGAGTATTTTATCGAGGAAACCCTCGAGGCGGGCCTGAGCCTGGAAGGATGGGAAGTGAAGTCACTCAGGGCCGGCAAAGGGCAGATCACCGAGACCTACGTGCACCTCAAGCGAGGCGAGGCCTATCTGATCGGGGCGAATTTCACCCCGCTGATCAGCGCCTCGACACACATCCGCCCCGACCCGCGACGGACCCGAAAACTGCTGCTGCATCGACGTGAACTCGATCGTCTGGTCGGTGCTGTTGAGCGTAAAGGCTACACGCTGGTGGCTCTGGACCTGCACTGGCACAAGGGCAACGTGAAGCTGAACCTGGGTCTCGCAAAGGGCAAAAAGCAACACGACAAACGCGCCGCCAGCAAAGAGCGCGACTGGGATCGCCAAAGAGCGAGAATCCTGAAAAATTCATAAAAAATAATTATTTATAAGACCTTTATAATGTAATTATTCACTTACTTTCGTGACCTTCAGCATTGATTTGCCCGCCAGCGACCGTACACTGTGCGACACACCGGGGGTGACATGGCTTCGACGTGGGTCGCGAACCTTTGGGTGCATGCCGAGGTGCAGATTGCCTCGTTAAACCTGCTGCAAAACTTATAGTTGCCAACGAAGACAACTACGCACTGGCTGCCTAAGAAACAGTTCTAGTGCCCCTCTACTTCGGGTGCCTGTGCCTGGAGAACCTGGGGGTCGCTTACACAGGATCGCGCAAGCGTCGTGTTCAGGTTCGCTGGCGTTAAAACCTTAACTGGACTGGCTGTGAGTTTTCCCTGCCCGTCGGGTAGCTCATAGTAAGACAAAAGACGGTATAAGCATGTAGACCTCAAAGCGGAGGACTTGCGGACGCGAGTTCGATTCTCGCCACCTCCACCAACAGCAATAATAGGGCTGCCCTCGGGCGGCCCTATTCAATGTGTTTATCTGTTCACCACCACCACCTCCGCAAACACCCCGCTCCGCAACACTCCCGAACCAACCCCACCCGCGGGGGTCTTACTGAAACACACAAAAACACCCGCTGACACATGCGTTACAACCGACGATTTCTTTGACCACTCTGGTCGACTAAACTCTCGGCTTCTTGCCACCAGATGCTTCGGTGGCCACCCAAAACACGACTCCGGACATCTGTATGCCCATCAAAACGGCTCTGCTTTTGTGCATCGCCCTCCTCTTGGCCGCCTGCGGCGGCAGTGACGCTGCCCAGGACGGCGGACCACCTCCGGTCGCGGTAGACGTGGCCGAGGTGCTATCCGAGTCCATCACCGAATGGGACGAATTCTCCGGTCGACTCGAGGCTGTGGATCACATCGAAATCCGCCCGCGGATTTCGGGCTATATCGCGGAAGTGCACTTCGACGAAGGTGCCGTCATCAGCGCCGGCGACCTGCTCTTTACCATCGACCCGCGCGAATACGCGGCGTCTGTCGCCTCCGCAGAAGCGGAAGTAGCCCGCGCCGAAACAAGGCTGGAACTCGCTCAGCAGAACCTGTCACGTTCCGAGCAACTCGCCGAAGCCCGAGCCGTGTCCGCCGAGGAACTGGAACAACGCCGCGGCGAAACCCGCCAGGCGGACGCCGACCTGCGCGCCACGCGTGCCGTGCTCGCACAAGCCGAACTGAATCTCGAGTTCACCCGCATCACATCACCGATAGACGGTCGCGTGGGTGCGGCGCTCGCTGATCCTGGCAACCTGGTGGTGCCCGCGGAATCCCTGCTGACCACGGTCGTCTCCATCGACCCGATTCACGTCGTTTTTGAAGGCGATGAAGGCATCTACCTGAACTACCAGGCCAAGGCGATCAGCGGCGATCGACCCAGCTCGCGGGACAACCCGAACCCGGTACGCGTCGGCCTGGCTGGTGACAGCGACTACCCATACGAAGGTCGAATGGATTTCGTCGACAATTCGGTCGACCCATCCACCGGCACGATCCAGGGCCGCGCCCTGATCCCGAACCCGGACGGTTTCCTGATACCGGGCCTGTTTGCACGTGTCCGCCTGATCGGCAGCTCCGGTTACGACGCGCTGCTCGTGAACGAGTCCGCCGTCCTGACCGATCAGACGCGAAAGTACGTCTACGTCGTCGGTGCTGACAACGCGGCCGTGCGCCGGGACGTCAGGCTGGGACGCAACATCGAGGGCCTGCGGGTCGTCGAGTCCGGCCTGCAGGCCGGTGAGCGAGTGATCGTCAACGGCGTGCGCAAGGTGTTTTTCAGCGGCGCGCCGGTAACGCCGACGGTCGTGCCAATGCGCGAGCAGGAATAGCGCGTGAGTTTTTCTCGTGCCTTCGTCGATCGCCCGGTTTTTGCGGGGGTGATGTCGATTTTCATCCTGATCGCCGGTCTGATAGCGATCCCGAACCTGCCGGTTGCTGAATATCCGGATGTGGTTCCGCCCACGGTGCAGGTTACGGCTGCCTATCCCGGCGCGGACCCGCAGACACTGTCGGAAACCGTCGCGGCGCCGCTGGAAGATGCGATCAACGGTGTCGAAAACATGATCTACATGAAATCGGTGTCGAGCTCCGACGGCCGATTACAGTTGCAGGTCACCTTCAAGGGCGGCACCGATATCGACCTGGCTGCCGTGCAGGTGCAGAACCGGGTGGCGACAGCGCTGCCGCGCCTGCCTGAGGCAGTTCGGGCGCTTGGTGTTGCGACGCAAAAGAGCTCGCCCAACCTGACGCTGGTCGTGCACCTGAATTCACCGGATGGCAGCTACGACGGCACCTACCTGTCGAATTACGCGACGTTGAACATCATTGACGAACTGTCACGACTCAACGGCGTTGGCGATACGCTGGTATTCGGTGCGGGCCAGTACTCCATGCGTATCTGGCTGGATCCGGAGCGCATCGCGTCGAAGGAACTGACCTCCAATGACGTCATCGCGGCGATTCGCGAACAAAATATCCAGGTATCTGCCGGAGTCATTGGCGGACCGCCACACACCAGCGGTGCGTATACGCAGTATTCGCTGAACGCGAAAGGCCGCCTCAAGACCGTCGAGGAGTTCGAGGCGATTGTGCTGAAGACCGGCGATCCCGGCTCGGTCACCGTGCTCGGTGATGTCGCACGAGTTGAGCTCGGCCAGGAAACCTACTCGCTGCGATCACGCCTTGACGGCGCCGAGGCAGCGGGCATTCCGATCTTTTCCGCACCCGGGGCCAATGCGCTGCAGTTATCTGCCGATGTGCGCAGAACGATGGCGAGACTGGAGCAGAGCTTTCCGCCCGGCATGGAATGGCGTGTCGCCTACGACCCGACCGTGTTCGTTCAGGAGTCGATCAACTCCGTGATTGCGACCCTGCTGGAGGCCACGCTGCTGGTTGTCATCGTGGTGGTGCTGTTCCTGCAAACCTGGCGTGCCTCGATCATCCCGCTGCTCGCTGTGCCGGTCTCGATCGTCGGCACGTTTGCCGTGCTGCTGCTGCTCGGCTTTTCCATCAACGTGCTGACGCTGTTCGGCCTGGTGCTCGCGATCGGCATCGTCGTCGATGACGCGATCGTCGTTGTCGAGAATGTCGAACGTCACATTGAGCTGGGTGAATCGCCCAGGGACGCTGCGTACTCGGCGATGGACGAGGTCACCGGTCCGATCATCGCTATCTCGCTGGTTCTGGCGGCGGTGTTTGTCCCACTGGCGTTCCTCGAGGGCGTGATCGGAGAGTTCTACCGGCAATTTGCCGTGACGATATCCGCCGCTGTGCTGATCTCGGCGTTTAACTCGCTGACGCTGTCCCCAGCGCTCGCCGCCGTCCTGTTAAAACCGATGGACTCACCGAAGCAGCGCACCGGCAAGTTCATCGACCTGCTGTTCGGCTGGGCGTTTCGTCCGTTTAACCGCGCGTTTGAACGCGGTGCCAGAGGTTACGGTCGCAAAACGACGCAGCGTGTCGGCCGCGGCGGTCGCCTCGTTGTGCTGTACTTGATTCTGATCGGCGTCGCTTTTGTCGCATTTCGCAGCGTCCCGGGTGGCTTTATCCCGACGCAGGACAAGCAGTACCTGTTTGGTGTCGCGCTGCTGCCGGAAGGTGCCAACCTCGAGCAGACTGACAACATGCTGCAGGAAATGAGCGCACTCGCCCTGGAGACCGCCGGTGTCCGCGCGACGGTGGCGTTTCCCGGGCTGAACGGCGTGCATTTCGTCAACACACCGAATATCGGCACGATGTTCATTGGTATTGAACCGTCGGACGATCGCGACGTCACGGCGGCCGAACTCGCCGCCGCGATTTCCGGCAAGTTTTCAGCGCTGGAGGAAGGGCTCGCGTTCGCGCTGATGCCACCGCCGGTGCTCGGGCTGGGCAATTCCTCCGGCGTGGAGTTGTACGTGCAGGACCGCGCCAACGTCGGTGCCGGTTTCCTGAACGCGAATACCGAGGCACTCGCCGATACCCTGCGACAGACACCCGGCTTCGATCCGTACTCGGTGCTGTCGTCTTTCCAGGCGAACGTGCCGCAGCTCGTCGTCGATGTCGATCGGCGCAAAGTCAAGGAACAGAACATCCGCCTGACTGACGTCTATGACACGCTGCAGGCCTATCTCGGCTCGGCATACGTCAACGACTTCAACCTGTTCGGCAGAACGTACGCCGTGTATGTACAGGCTGACGCGCAGTATCGCGACGACGTCGCCGACATCGCACGGCTGCGTGTTCGCAACGCCGAGGGCCGAATGATTCCGATCACCAGCGTCATGACGGTCGAGGAAGGATTCGGCCCCGATCCCGTGATTCGCTACAACGGTTACCCGGCTGCTGACCTGTCTGCGGGCATCAATCCGGCAGAACTCTCGTCGCAGGAGGCTCTGGCGCGTGTGCGCTCGCTGGCTGAGCAGCAGTTGCCTCGCGACATGTCCATCGAGTGGACCAATCTCACTTACCAGGAGGCGACCCAGGGCAATGCCGCCCTGATCGTATTCCCGCTGTGCGTCTTGTTTGTCTATCTCATTCTTGCTGCGCTGTATGAAAGCTGGACACTGCCGTTGTCGGTCATCCTGATCGTGCCTCTGTGCCTGTTTGCAGCGATCGCAGGCATCTGGTGCCTGAATACACTCAAGGGACTGATCTTCGGCATCCAGCTTGGTACCGGGATGATTCCACCACCGCCAGTATCGGTGCCGCCGACGTTCCTCGATAACAATGTGTTCACGCAAATCGGTCTCGTCGTGCTGATGGGGCTGGCCTGCAAGAACGCCATCCTCATCGTCGAATTCGCGCGCGATCTGGAACGCCAGGGGCGGGGCATTCGCGAGGCGGCGATAGAGTCTGCGCGCATTCGTCTGCGACCGATCCTGATGACCAGCTTTGCGTTTATCGCCGGCGTCATTCCGCTGGTGTTTGCGAGCGGTGCCGGCTCTGAGGTGCGCCACGTTATGGGGGTCACCGTGTTCTTCGGCATGCTCGGTGTGACCTACTTCGGGCTGCTGTTTACGCCGTTGTTCTATACGCTGATACGTCGTCTCGAGGAACGCCGGCGCGCAAGCACGGAGACAGCCGATGCCACGGCTTAGTCTGTTGCTTCTGGCCTGCCTTCTGGCTGCCTGCGCCGCCGGCCCGGATTACGACGCGCCGGAGGTCACTCTGCCGGAGACCTTTGACAATGTGGCGTCCGGCGGTGAACCAGCGGTCGATGTGGCCAACCTTTGGCGCAGTCTCGAAAACC
The DNA here is from genome assembly GCA_039025835.1 of Pseudomonadota bacterium. Classification (GTDB taxonomy): domain Bacteria; phylum Pseudomonadota; class Gammaproteobacteria; order Steroidobacterales; family Woeseiaceae; genus UBA1847. The sequence continues at coordinate 16,846 of JBCCNM010000029.1, forward strand.
CGGAGCTCGATCGCCTGATCGATGCGGCGCTGGCCAACAACTCGGACATTCGACAGGCACTGGCCGCCCTCAATGAGACGCGTGCGCTGTCCGGCCTGCAGATCTTCTCTCTGTTCCCAACGGTGACAACAAATGCTGCGACCGAGCGGGTCACGCAGAGCAGCGATGATCCGTTTTCCTTCCCAGGCGCTGGCATCATCGAACGCTACCGCGCAGGCTTTGACACAACCTGGGAGATCGACGTCTTCGGCAGCCTGAAACGGCAGGCTGAACAGATCGACTATCTCGTCGAGGCCGACGCAGCGACGTTGTATGCCGTGCGGGTCGCCATCATTGCCGAAGTCGCACAGAGTTACTTCACGTGGCGCGGCGAGACCATTCGCGAGCAACTGCTAAAGCGAAACGTGGATCTGCAGGCAGAGCGTGTGACGATTCTTCAGGCGACACTGGACGCCGGTCGAGGCACCTCGCTGGACGTCGAACGCGCTCGTGCCGACGAGCGAGCGCTGGCAGCGTCACTGCCGCTGGCGGAAGCGGCTACCGAACGCGCCTTACAGCGACTGTCAGCCCTGACCCGCCAACCAGCAGGAGAACTGCGCAACTCACTGGCGGCGCCGACTGAACGCAGTGCCCTGCCCGCCCTGGTGACGGTCGGCACGCCCGACGCATGGCTGTCTCGCCGGCCGGACGTGCTGGCAGCCGAGCGCCGGTTGGCGGCGGCCACGGCGGACGTCGGTGTGCAGATGGCTGAGTACTATCCGAAGATTAACCTGACCGGTGAATTCGGCTGGATCGGTCCGGAGGCCGGCGCGATTGGCGATGCCGGTGCCGAACGCTGGCAATTCGCACCAACACTGTCGTGGCGAATACTCGATTTCGGTCGCGTACGGCAACGAGTGCGCGCCGCAGAAGCGCGACTGGAAGCTGCGCTCGTGGCCTTCGAGGCGGCCTGGGTGCTGGCGCTGGAGGAAACCGAGAATGCGCTCGCGCAGTACGATGCGACATCGCGTCGTGTGGCCGCGTTGGAGCAGGCGGTAGTCTCCGGAAATCGTGCAGCCGAGCTGGCGGCGCTGCGTTATGAGGCCGGCGCGGATAGTTTCCTGTCCGTGCTCGACGCAGAGCGAACCCGCATCGATCTCGAAAACGAACTGGCGCTCAGTCGCACCGATCGCGCCACCGCGCTTGCCGCGCTGTACAAGGCGCTGGGCGGCGATTTCGCGCAGGCGTCATCTTTCGACTGAACTGGCGCCGGCGGGCGGCCGTCAGCCGACGATCATCGACTGCATCTTGACGGCCTGGTGTTCCAGCTCCGCCAGGCGCTGATGCACCACGTCGCCTATCGTGATGACGCCGACGAGGTGACCGCTTTTCATCACGGGCATGTGACGAAAACGCCCCTGGGTCATCACTTTCAACACGGTCAGTAACGGGTCGTCCGGCGAACAGGACGTCACCTTGCTGGTCATCAGGGACTTCACCTGCTGGCGGAGTACCTGGCCCGGAATTTCAGCCAGTTTCCGAACGATGTCGCGCTCGGACAGGATGCCGTCGAGTTCGCCGTTACTGTCCAGCACCAGCAAGGCCCCGATGCGATGCTCGCTCAGCAGATCCACGGCGGTTTGCAAAGAGTCCTCGGCGGTGACCGAAAAGATCGCGTTGCCCTTGGCGTCCAGTACGTTTTGCACGGTGTAGGGTCCGCTCGGCAGACTGGTCTGCGCAGACTGGCTGACTTCGTTTGACGACGTGTCCTTGCGCCGGGGTCCGGCGTAGTTGGTCGGTGCGCGCATTCAGGTTCCCCCTTCCCTTTTTTGCTGCGTGCGCTCTAGGCTACCATGCCGGGCACCGCTCGCGTCGAGCAAACGTCAGGAAATCGATGGACACCTTTGCCCTGCCCAATTCCATTGCACTGCTGCTGTTTATCGTGGCCGTCATAGCCGGCCACCGTTATCGGCGCGTCTGGAAACAGGGTGGCAGCCGTCGGGAAGCGTGGGTTTACGGCTTGATTGCGGCGGTCGGGCTGATGGGGGCAGCGCTGATCCCCATGCGGGGATAGGGCCTGTTCAGCCGCGTGCGCGCGGACAATCCAGGCGGTCTCGCAGCGGATTGTCCGGGTCGATCGGTTTTTTGCAAACCAGGCAGTGGTCGGCTCCTGCGACTGCGTTGAGGCCACCGCAACTGCCTTTGATCGTGCGCCCGTTCAGCATTACGCCGAGCGCCATACCCAGCACGATCAGGACCAACAGGCCGAATGTCAGGAAAAACGTCGTCATTGCGCAGCTGAAACCCCGGAAGCGAGGACGTATTCATCGAACGAGGCCGTAGCATACCGACGAAACTCCGCACCTTCATCCACTCTGACCAGAAACTGTGCGGCAATCCCATGGCTTTCCGCGATACGCTGGCCGCGGTCTTGTCCGATCACCAGCAATGCCGTCGCCCAGGCATCCGCCAGCGTTGCCGATGCCGCGATAACGCTGACAGACGCGGTCTTGTGCAGCACCGGTCGGCCCGTGGTTGGGTCAATAACATGCGAGTAACGGACGCCATCGTCTTCGAAATAGTTGCGATAATCGCCTGAAGTCGCCATTCCGTGATTTTCCAGGGACACCGCCTCCTGCACATCGCCCGAACGTGCATCCGGCTTTTCTATCGCGATCCGCCAGCCACTGCCCGCAGGCCCTGCACCCGACGCGCGCAGATCGCCGCCGATTTCGACCAGATAGTCGTCAAAGCCCATACGCTTCAGCCGGTCTGCAATCGCGTCAATTCCCGCACCCTTGGCGATGGCCGCGACATTCAGGCTCACAGCGGTATCTCGCTTAATTAAAGCCATGCCGCCGCTAGCGCTTTGAATGACTCTTTGCTGTCCAACCTTTGCGAGAGTCGATAAAATCTCGTCGTCAGTGGGGATACGGGCTGCGGGGCCCGACTCACCGAAGCCCCAGAGTTCGATCAGCGGGCCCGACGTGAGGTCGAAATGACCCTCGCTGGCAACATGCACGAAGTCTGCAATTTCCAGTAGGTCGATGAAGGCGCTCGAGAGTTCGAAAGGCGCCCCGGCGGCTGAGCGATTGAATCTCGACACTTCGGACGACGGGTCCCAGTTTGAGAAAATCGCGTTAGCCGTCGATAACTCGTCTGCAATCGCAGCTTCGATAGCGTGCTGCGGAGGACCGTCGGGCGCACGGATGATCGAGACATTGAACGTCGTGCCCATGGTTTCGCCGCGAAGAGATAACAACTGTGACTCGCCGCCACAGGATACGCAGGCGGAGGCGAGAAACAGGAGGATGGCTGCGCGAAGTGCTTTAAGCATGGAAGCGATAGTTTGGGATGGAATAGGCGAAGTGTACCGGCTTGCCCGGGCCTGCCAACCGGCAGCGCGACGGCAGTACACGAGCCCAACAATGCGGGGACATGACGACCGCCGCCGGCCGAGGCCGAGACGTGATCGTCAATGCTAGCGGACAGTGAAACAGTTCGACTTAAAAAAAGGTTTGGATCTGCCGGTAGACGGAGCACCGGTACAGAGCATCGATGACGGTAGCGCAGTCCGCACTGTTGCGGTTCTGGGACGTGACTATCTCGGATTGAAGCCGCGCTTGCTTGTGCAAGAAGGCGATGCCGTAGGCGCGGGTGCAGGCCTGTTCGCGCACAAAGACAGCCCCACAGCACTGATCACCGCTCCGGTGTCCGGACGGGTCATCGAAATCAATCGCGGCTTCCGCCGCGCCCTGCTAAGCGTTGTTATCGAGGCTGACGATTCGGTGGCCGATCCGGTTGAGTTTTCCGCCGACAACGGCCTGATCGAGATGCTCTGCGCCTCCGGTCTGTGGACGTCTTTCCGCACTCGGCCCTATTCAAAAGTCCCGCCACCTGAAAGTTCGCCGTCGGCTGTATTTGTAAATGCGATGGACACCGAGCCACTGGCGGCTGATCCGTCGATCATCATCGCAGATGCGCAGGACGATTTTCGGCGCGGCTTGGAAGCGGTAGCGTCTCTGTACGACGTTCCGACCTACCTCTGCCACGCCAATGACAACGACGCGCTGGACGTACCGCTTCCCGGTGTCGAAACAGCCGCTTTTAGCGGTCCGCACCCGGCCGGACTGTCCGGCACGCACATTCATTTTCTGCAGCCACCGACCGCTGAGACATCGGTGTGGACGATCGGCTATCAGGACGTGATCGCGATCGGTCGACTGGTGGCTACCGGGCGCCTTGACGCCGAGCGCGTTGTGTCTCTAAGTGGCCCCCTTGTACGCGAGCCGCGACTGCTCAGAACGGTGGCGGGAGCCAGTCTTCGTGATCTGCTGCGAGGCGAATACACCGAGAGCGTGTCGAGCCGGATCATTTCAGGATCTATCCTGAGTGGTCACACCGCCGCCGACGAAACAGAGAATTTTCTCGGTCGCTATGCGCGCGCCGTCACCGTCATCGAGGAAGACCGGACGCAAAATGTTCTTGGCTGGATTCGACCGATGCCGCAAAAGTTTGCCTACCAGCCCGTGCTCGGCTCGGCGTGGTCGAAAAAGCGCTTCCCGCTGACGTCCAACCTGAATGGCGGTCGTCGCGCGATGGTGCCACTCGGCACCTTCGAGGAACTGATGCCGCAGGATTACCTGCCGACGCAACTGCTGCGCGCGTTGCTGGTGATGGACACCGACATGGCACAGGCTCTCGGTGCGCTCGAACTCGACGAGGAAGACCTAAGCCTGGTGGGTTTTGCCTGCCCGGCCAAATATGAATACGGGGCCGCGCTGCGCGATTGCCTGAGCAAGATTGAGAAGGACGGCTGAGCATGGGAATGCGCACTTTTTTTGACCGCATCGAGCCACAATTCACGAAAGGCGGAAAGTACGAGAAGTACTTCCCCATTTACGAGATGGTGGAAAGCTTCCTGTACACGCCGAAAACAGTGACCGCCGTGGCGCCACACGCGCGCTCGCACATCGACATGAAGCGCATCATGTCGTACGTCGTCGTAGCCACGATTCCGGCGATCCTGTTTGGCCTCTACAACGTCGGCCTGCAGACCAACCTGGCCATCGAAACCTACGGTACCACCGGGTGGCGTGCCTGGCTGATGGCCGCCAGCGGAATAGGACTCGACGCCGGTAATCCATTCGCCAATGTCATGCACGGCCTGCTGTACTTCTTGCCGATCTACCTGACCACGCTGATCTTCGGTGGCATCTGTGAGGTTGTGTTCGCCACCGTGCGCGGGCACGAAGTCAACGAAGGTTTTCTTGTCACCTCGATGCTTTACACGCTGATCATGCCGCCCGACGCGCCGCTGTGGCAGGTGGCGCTGGGCATCATGTTCGGCGTCGTCATCGGCAAGGAAGTGTTCGGCGGCAGCGGCAAGAACTTCCTGAACCCGGCACTGACCGGTCGCGCATTCCTGTACTTTGCTTACCCGGCGAACATGTCCGGCGACACTATCTGGACGCCGGTAGATGGTTTCTCAGGCGCCACCGCACTGTCCGTGTCCGCATCAGACGGTTACCAGGCATTGCCGAACGCGGGCATTTCGTGGATGGATGCCTTCATCGGCACGATCCAGGGCTGCATCGGCGAGACCTCGACCCTCGCCTGCGCTGTTGGCCTTGTCTTCCTGCTCGCAACCCGTATTGCCAATTACCGCATGGTGCTCGGCTGCCTGATCGGCATGATCGCCTTTTCATCCTTGCTCAACGTCATCGGTTCGGACAGCAACCCGATGTTTGCCCTGCCGTGGTACTGGCACCTCGTGCTGGGCGGTTACGCTTTCGGTCTGGTGTTTATGGTGACTGAACCGGTATCCGGCGCACACACCAATCTCGGTCGATGGATCTATGGCGGTCTGATCGGCCTCATGGTCGTGCTTATTCGGGTCATCAACCCGGCGTTTCCGGAGGGCATGATGCTCGCCATCCTGTTCGGCAATGTGTTCGCTCCACTGATCGACCATTTCGTGGTTCAGGCCAACATCCGACGGAGGATCCAGCGCCATGCCTGATGACAAGACCCCGGACGCAAAAAAAGGCGTGATTCGTCGTTTTCGCGACATGTCGCCGGACCGGACACCCAAGACGATTTTTGTCGCGGTGGCACTGTGCCTTGCCGCATCGATGGTTGTCTCTTCGGTCGCCGTTGCCCTGCGTCCGCTGCAGGAGGTCAACAAGCTGCGCGACAAGCAGGTGAATATCCTGCAGGTGGCCGGCGTCTACGAACCCGGCACCGACGTCGGCGATGCCTTCGCTGCTTTCGAGCCGCAGGTGCTGGAGCTGGCCACGGGTCGTTTCACAGACCGCTTCGACGCGACAAACTTCGACGATCGAGCGGCCGCGGACGATCCCGAGCTGTCTGTCGCGCTCACTGACGATCCGGCCTCGATCGGTCGCCAGTCGCGGTACCGTGTGGTCTACCTGCTGCGCGACGCGGATGGCGCGGTCGACAAGGTGATCCTGCCCATTCGTGGCTACGGTCTGTGGTCAACGCTGTACGGCTTCATTGCCATCGAGGAAAACGGCAACGACATTTTCGGACTGCAGTTCTACGAGCATGGCGAAACACCGGGGCTCGGCGCCGAGGTCGACAACCCGCGCTGGAAGTCGATGTGGCGCGGCAAGAAGCTCAATGACAGCAACGGCAACCTCGCTATCACGGTGTCGAAGACAGTACCGACCGCCGGCGCGGACTACCACGTCGACTCACTGTCCGGCGCAACGCTGACAGCGACCGGTGTCGACAATCTCGTTCGATTCTGGATGGGCGATGCGGGTTACCGCCCGTTTCTTGAAAATCTGAAAGCGGGAGACATCTGATGTCCCAGTTGAAAAAGGACCTGCTCGTCGACCCGATGGTCGACAACAACCCCATCACGCTGCAGGTACTCGGCATTTGTTCCGCACTTGCGGTCACGTCGTCGTTAAAAGTGGCGCTGGTGATGTCGCTGGCGGTGACGGTCGTGTGCGGCTTTTCCTCGCTGTTTATCTCGACGATCCGCAACCAGATTCCGGGCTCGATCCGCATTATTGTGCAGATGGTCGTGATCGCCTCCATGGTGATCATGGTCGACCAGGTGCTGAAGGCGTACGCCTTTGAGATCTCGAAAACGCTGTCGGTGTTCGTTGGACTGATCATCACCAACTGCATCGTGATGGGACGGGCAGAGGCGTTCGCAATGAAGAATCCGCCGCTTGCCTCATTTCTCGACGGCGTAGGCAACGGCCTCGGCTACGGCCTTATCCTGATGACCGTGGGCGCGATTCGTGAATTGTTCGGTGCCGGCACGCTGTTCGGCTTCACTGTTCTGCCCGCCGTCAACAACGGAGGCTGGTACGTGCCGAACGGACTGCTGCTGCTTCCGCCCTCCGCGTTCTTCGTGATCGGCCTGCTGATCTGGGCAATCCGTACATGGAAACCGAAACAGGTCGAAGAACGCGAATTCGAAATCCGCACGGTGGAATCACACTGATGGATAATCTGCTCGCCATTGCCATCAAGGCGATCTTTGTTGAAAACCTGGCGCTGTCGTTCTTCCTCGGCATGTGCACATTTATCGCTGTGTCAAAAAAGATCAGCACGGCGCTTGGACTGGGTATCGCCGTCATGATTGTGCAGGCCATCACGGTGCCGGCGAACAACCTGATCCTGACCTACCTGTTGAAACCGGGCGCGCTGGCCTGGGCCGGTTTTCCGGACGTTGATCTGACCTTCCTCGGTCTGATCTCCTACATCGGCGTGATCGCGGCGCTTGTGCAGATCCTCGAGATGGTGCTCGACAAGTATTTCCCGCCGCTCTACAACGCCCTGGGTGTGTTTCTGCCGCTGATCACGGTGAACTGCGCCATTCTCGGCGGCTCGCTGTTCATGGTCGAACGCGATTACAACCTGGCCGAGTCGCTGACTTATGGCGTCTCGTCCGGTTTTGGCTGGGCGCTGGCGATCACAGCGATGGCCGGCATACGGGAAAAGCTCAAGTACTCGGATATTCCCGACGGCCTGCAGGGCCTCGGCATTACCTTCATCACGGCGGGCCTGATGTCTCTGGCCTTCATGTCGTTCGGCGGCATCAAACTCTAGACGGACTGAAACATGCTCACTTTCGGACTTGGCGTCACGTTGTTCACGGTTATCGTGTCGATCCTGGTCGGCATGATCCTGCTGGCGCGTTCACAACTGGTCTCCACCGGCAACGTTGACATCACCATCAATGGTGAGAAAACCATTTCGGTACCGGCCGGCGGAAAACTGCTGCAGACGCTCGCCGAACAAAAACTGTTCGTGCCCTCCGCCTGCGGTGGCGGTGGAACTTGCGCCCAGTGTCGCGTCAAGATTCACGAGGGTGGCGGATCGATTCTGCCGACCGAGCAAAGTCACATTACCAAGCGCGAGGCCGCGCAGGGCGATCGCCTGTCCTGCCAGGTTGCCGTCAAACAAAACATGCAGGTCGAGGTTCCGGAAGAGGTCTTCGGCGTAAAGAAGTGGGAATGCGAAGTCGTCTCCAATGACAATGTTGCGACCTTCATCAAGGCGCTGGTGCTGAAGCTGCCGGAGGGCGAAGACGTTAACTTCCGCGCCGGCGGCTACATCCAGATTGCCGCGCCACCGCACACGGTGGACTTCAAGTCATTTGAGGTCGGTGAGGAATACCGCGAAGACTGGGACCGCTTCAATATCTGGTCGAACACGTCGACCGTGACCGTGCCGATCGAGCGTGCGTACTCCATGGCAAATTACCCGGAAGAACGCGGCATGATCATGCTCAATGTTCGCATCGCAACGCCACCGCCGGGCAGCGACGGCATACCGCCTGGCCAGATGTCGTCGTACATCTACAGCCTGAAGCCGGGCGACAAGGTGACGATCTCCGGCCCCTTCGGTGAGTTTTTCGCCCGCGACACGGACAAGGAGATGGTCTATATCGGCGGCGGTGCCGGCATGGCGCCGATGCGCAGCCACATCTTCGACCAGCTCAAACGCCTGAGCTCAAAGCGCAAGATCAGTTTCTGGTACGGCGCGCGCTCGAAGCGCGAAATGTTCTTTGTCGAGGACTTTGATCAACTCGCCGCAGAAAACGAAAACTTCGACTGGCACGTCGCGCTGTCGGATCCACTGCCGGAGGACGACTGGGATGGCTATACCGGCTTCATCCACCTGGTATTGCTGGAGCAATACCTCAAAGACCACCCGGCACCGGAAGACTGCGAGTATTACATGTGTGGGCCACCGATCATGAACCAGTCGGTGATCAACATGCTGCTGGATCTCGGGGTCGACCGCGAAGACATCATGCTGGATGATTTCGGCGGGTAACCCAAAAAAAAAGGCCGTTGTTGCGGCCTTTTTTTAGTGCTGAACCTGGGCGTTCATCGCGCTGCCGGCATCAGCGATTCAAATCGAATACTCGCTTCTCGCCGACTCTTGGCAAACACCGCACTTTGAACACGCCTGTCGCGATCCACATTGACGAGGTTGACCTGCTCCGGCCAGATATCGCGCAGACCGTCGTGCGTGATCGTCAGCCCCGTAAGAGATGCCGGAATTGGCGCCTCGGCGTAAACCCACAGAAACTGGTCGTCGATTTCCGAACCCACCGCTGACAACTCGATGCGATCGCCATCGAGACTGCGCAGTGAAAATCGCTCGTGGATGTACGCTTCGAAACTCGCCCGGTCTGCATCGCTACCGAGCAAGTCCACGGCTTCTTCAAGAAACTGACGCATCGCGTGCTCGGCATCGTGCAGGTAGAAGCGATGCATGACCTCAATATTGCCCGTGTTCGGATTGAACAAAACGCGAGTTATCGCTTCCTTTTGCTGATGTGCAGAAGCCGTCACCGTCAGCATCAAAGAAGCGACGAGCGCCAGGCTCGTTCGAGCAAGGACAGTCACTGCTCGTCCTCAACCCCCTCATCATCATCCGTTTTCAGCTCGGTTTTGCTGTCCTGCATGATGTCGCGACTCTCCATCGCCTTGCTCTTCGGTACCTTGAACGCT
>JBCCNM010000030.1:0-26490 GCA_039025835.1 Pseudomonadota bacterium
CTGATGAACGTCAACGATCCGGAAACCACCGAAGACAGCTATCGTGAAGTGATTTACCGCAAAACAGCCAAGCTGTTTGAGGCTGGCGGCCAGATCGCCGCCGTGCTGGCCGACGCGGCGAAACCGGTGGAGCGCGCGCTGCAGGACTACGGTCGCAACCTCGGTACCGCCTTCCAGCTGGTCGACGACGCGCTCGATTTCGCCGCGTCTCCCGAGGAACTTGGCAAAAACATCGGTGACGATCTCGCCGAAGGTAAACCGACGCTGCCGATGATTTTTGCCCTGCAGAAAGCCGACCCGGCAGGGCAAGAACTCCTGAAAACGGCCATTCTGGAAGGCAGCGTTGATCGCCTGGACGATATCCAGCAGATCATTGAGGCCACGGGCGCACTGAAATACACCGCAGACCGGGCGCAGGAAGCGGCAGACCTCGCCATCAGCGCGTTAAACGCAGTCCCGGATTCTGACTACAAGCAAGCCCTGGTCGCTATCGCCGACTTCTCGGTCCAGCGCCGCAGCTAGTTCTCCGGCTTATGTGCAGGATTCGTTGAATCCGCCCGACCGCTCCAGTAAACTCTCGCCGCTCTCAGGGGCCATGGCCGGCGCGTGACGCCCAGTCCGGAGATCCCGACTCGGACAACAACGGCCAACCTGGGAGAAATCGCGAAGATCGCCACCCGGCGAGATAAACGATGAACGGGGTGTAGCTCAGCCTGGTAGAGCACTGTCTTCGGGAGGCAGGGGCCGGAGGTTCAAATCCTCTCACCCCGACCAAGTTCGAAAGTATGGGACCGGCTCCCTCGCCAGTCAGGGGAGGCGTTTTTTTTCGAACTTGGGCGGCTGCGATGGAGCCTCCATCGACAGACAACTAAATTCTGAAGAGCAAGTAGTACTCCCCAACATCACAACCTCCGTCCACCGCCGCGCTATGATTACGGTTCAACGAATCAGCCGAGGCTTCCCCATGACTGTCCTTCGCACCCCGGACCATCGCTTCGACAACCTGCCGGACTACCCTTTCGAACCCAACTACATCGACGACCTCACGGGCTTCGACGGTGTCCGCATCCACTATCTCGACGAAGGCCCGTCAGAAGCCGACACCACTTGGCTCTGCCTGCACGGTGAACCGACCTGGTCTTACCTGTATCGGAAAATGATCCCGGTGTTTACAGCGGCAGGACATCGGGTTATCGCGCCGGACTTTATCGGTTTCGGGCGCTCGGACAAATACGAAGACGATGACGCCTATCACTTCGACATGCACCGCAACATGCTTGTCGCGCTGATCGAACGACTCGATCTCACGCGTCTTCGACTGGTGTGCCAGGACTGGGGCGGTCTGTTGGGCCTGACGCTGCCACCGTCGATGCCGGACCGATTCTCCGGCCTGCTGGTCATGAACACAGCCCTGAATACCGGGGACTTGCCGCTCGGTGAGGGCTTTCTCGCATGGCGAGCTTTTGCGCGGGCCAATCCCGACATGGACGTTGCCGCACTGATGAAGCGCAGTACGCCGATCCTGACGGATGCCGAAGCAGCGGCTTACTCAGCGCCGTTTCCGGATATGAGCTTCAAGGCGGGCGTCCGCCGTTTTCCGGACATGGTGGCCGAGACGCCGGACTATCCGGGCGCGGATCTGTCACGACAGGCCCGCGACTGGTGGCGGCAGGGCTGGAACGGAAAGAGTCTGATGGCCATTGGTATGCAGGACCCGGTGCTTGGACCGACGGCTATGCGCTACCTGCATGCACAGATTCACAACTGTCCTGACCCAGTGGAAATCGACCAGGCCGGCCACTTTGTACAGGAATGGGGAGCGCCGATCGCTGAGCGAGCCGTCGCGGCGCTGTAACACGATTGTCGCGTACCAACTGCTAGTGGCGTTCCCACAGGGCGGATTTAAACGCCAGCAGTAACTCGTGTGCCTCGAAATTGGGCTCGTTGAAATACGGTGCATCGAGCCGCAGATTTTCCAGCTCGCGGATCTCCTCATAACCACTAACATCGATATCGTCGATATTCTGGAACGCCATACTCCAGTCCGGGAAACTGCGGTAGTGGATGTGTTCGTAGCGCAGGATGTCAATCTTGTCGTGGCGGGAATCCAGCTTGATCACATCGAACAGACTGCCGATCACCGAATCTTCACCTTCGAGCACCTGCATGAAGCGCTGTTCCTTGTAGAGCAGCATGCCAGTCAGACGGCGCTTCTCATTGTTTCGGCGAGCTACGCTCACCAATTCATCCAGCATTTCCGACGTCATGGGTTGTGTGGCCACGCTGACGTAAATGAGGTGCGATAACAGCTGCTCCCCCATCGAGCTTCCTGCAATTTCAAACCAAAGTGGTCAAATTATAGGCAGATCGCCAGGTTAGAATCCGGATACGGGAAAATGCTCCCAGCTTATGTCGTGTATACCGGATTTACGCCTGTATCGCCCAAGAACGGCCAGATCGCCGCAGCAAAGAACGCTATCAAGCGCAGCGCAGAACGGCCGATATCCTGTGTAGCAAGGAACAACGCTCAGCCAGGGGGCGCACATGGCAAACACGATCCTGATTATCGAAAATGACGCAGCGGTCAGTGCGGCAATGCACCAGCGTCTCGCGTCTTTCGGATTCGATGTGTTTACCGCGATGACGGTCAGTGAGGCCGATTCCATTGCCTGCGACAATCACCCGGACGTGGTCCTGATCGACTGTTCGTTTACTGACACGCAGGTCGGCGAGAGTCCCCTGCAACAGTCATCCTGGGCTGCCGATGTGCCGATTGTGCTGGTGGCCGAAGCAGAGCGACAGGAGGCGGCGAGCGACTCGTTAAATGCCTGCGGTCTGCTGTCTATGCCGTTTTCCGGTAACGACCTGCTCGACTCCGTGAGCAGCGCGCTCTGGCACGACGCCGACGCGGCTAACGAACCCTGGTAGCGGGTATCAGGCGCCCTGGAAGCGGTCGCTAAATACGCGCCGGCGCGAATGCGCCGGGCGTAGGTTCACCACGGGCCGCTCATCCCTGAGCATCGTGGTTATCTTGGTCTGAACCTGTGTTTCGAGATCCAGACGATTTCCGGGCTTCTTCAGGATCCGGATGGTATCCAGTCCGATCGACGCCACCAGCGTACGCGCAGCATCAACCACCCGCTCACTCGGAGCCGCAAGCAGCAAAACCCGCGCCTCAGAATTCGTGTTCACCATGTGATTCAGAAGATCCGCTCCGCCGCGTCCGAGCATGTTCAGGTCGAGAACGATCACACAGGGGAGCAATTGCGCCATGACGATTTCGAAATCGTCGATGTACGCGGTTGAATACACACTGCAGCCCATTCGTTCGGCCGCAGCCGCACATGCGTCGCGGACCGCTGCATCCGCTTCGACGATCAATATGCGACTTTTACTGCTTAACATGTCATCTATGCCCAAGTAGTGTACTGCCGCTCTCTACGCAACCGACGCGGCCTGCACCGGTCGCCGAGCATCTGTCTCGGTACGCTCCCGCACGAACACAATGTACCGACGCTCCTCATCACGCGCCGGCATACAGCTGAGTTCAGCCACAAACTTTTGCCCGCTCAGGGCCTTGCCGATAATGGAAATCGAATTGCCGGAACGGCAGCAATCCGGGTCCCGCTGCACCAGTTCGACAAACGAGCCGAAGCTGTTGGTTTCATCGTCGATGAATTCGCTGATCAACCAATCCAGCTTCATCGGCATGAACATGTTGACCGGCCATGAAAACAACTGCGCTGCTGCCTGGTTGGCGTCCGTGATCTCACCCTTGTCGTTGACCGCGAAGGCACTGTCCGTGAAAGTCTCGAGCAACTCGCCGGTCGATTCGGGAACGTAAAGATCCTCGCGTCGCAGGCGCAACTCGCGGAACAGGAAGGAACTGGTGATCGCTGCGGCAACGGCCACAAGAGCTGCGACAGCGCTGCGAAGAGCGAGAGCCTCGCCTGTTGGTAGCAGAGCATTCTGCATCGAGGTGCCGGCCAGCGTCGTGGTCAGGAACGCGTCGAGAAGCCAGCAGCAAGCACCGAAGAAAATCGCGACACCCAGGGATTCGGGTACGATTAACGGCTCAACCACACGCGCTACCGGCGTAGCGGTTGCCTGCGAAGCAGAGTTGTGTCTCATAACGGTTTCCCGATCAGCGGTGTTTCCTGATGCTGCCCATTCTGCTCATGCGGAATTAGTTCCACTATCGGGAATTGTCTGAAAAGAATCGGGGATTTCCCCCCATTTGCGGAACCGACAGTCGGAAAAGGCCGGGTTTCGTGGTGAAATAAAGGCAGCCGCGCCCTCCGGTGGACAACAATTAAAAAATCTGGAGGATAAGCCGCCCAGTCTGCCCGCCCTGGAGTTCACGCGATCGATGGACAAGCGTTTTACACAGCCAATCCCTGTGCGCTTGCCGTATTTCCGTCACGCGTGGCTTATTGCCCTCGGTGCCGTGCTGCTGATGGTCGGGCTGACTCGTCTGGGCGTAGCTGTCCCTGTGCCCCTGGTTTTGCTGATCGGCTGCGTTGTTGTTGCTGCGAGCCTCGGTGGCGCAACCTCCGGCTTCGCCTCCGGCGTCATCGTGGCCATCGCCATCCTGGGCGTCTATTTCACGGGCGTCCCGCCAGCCTTCATTGCGGTGTCAGCCGCGACCAGCGCGTTGCTGGCCGTAGCGATCGGAACCTACATCGGCTACATCCGCGGCACCCTGCACAAATTCGAGCTGGAGCTGCTGAACGACCAGACAACACTCGCTGACCGCGCAGATATTGCAACCCACGAGGCCGACCAGCACGGCGCAGAGCTGGAATCGTTACGGGATCGACTAACGCAGGCGCAGAGTCGCCTGCGCAGTGTGACGCGACGCTGGGTGGACACTCAGGAAACCGAACGTCGCAGCCTCGCCCGCGAGTTACATGACGACATCGGCCAGTGCCTGACGGCGCTGCGTATCAATCTCGAAAGCAACAAAAACCAGTTCGCAAGTGATCCGGCAGCGAAGCGCTTTATCGAGACTTCGTACCAGCTTGTCGATGAAGTCATCGCCAGCGTGCGCGAGCTGCAACTGAACCTGCGGCCAAGCCTGCTCGACGACCTGGGGCTGTTTGCGGCACTGCGGGAATACGTCAATAAACAGTTGTCGCGCAATGATATTGAGTGCGAGTTTCTGACCAGCGGCAGCGACGTGCAGATCGATCCCAGCCACAGCATTGCGGCGTACCGGATAGCCCAGGAAATCGTCTCTAACATCAATAAGCACGCGCAGGCCAGCCGAGTAACCGTGACGGTGGACGTGAATCCGGTGTTTCTCGAGATAGCAATCGTCGATGACGGTATCGGTTTTGAAATCGAGCCGCAGAATGCGGGTCATTATGGACTGGACAGCATGCGAGAACGTGCGATGCTGATGGGGGGCGGTGTCGACGTATCGTCCAGCAGTGGCAAGGGCACGCAAGTCGTGCTGACCATGCCGATCCGTAACGCAGAAGAGAGTGACGCTGCATGAACAAGCAAAAAGCCCTGCTGGTTGACGATCACAGCCTGGTGCGAAACGGCATTCGCGACATGATCAATAGCAACAGTGAACACACCGAAGTCGTCGCGGAAACAGACAACGGCCGAGACGGGTTGAAAGTCATCAGTGAACTCGACATTGACCTGCTGATCACCGATCTGTCGATGCCGGAAATGGACGGCATTGCGTTGATCAAGGCGGCGCGCAAACGATCGCCGGATCTGAACTGCATCGTGCTGAGCATGCACACGGCCAATGAGTATGTCGCCGCCGCATTCCGCGCCGGCGCTTGCGGATATCTGCACAAAAATGCGAGCACCAACGAACTTATGGAAGCCCTCGACCAGGCTCGCAATGGCGGTTACTACATGCACCCGAATATCGCCGGTTCACTGGTGGATATCCTGCGCAAATCGGACGCGTCGTCAGACCCGCTGGAGCGGTTGTCGGACCGCCAGCGAGATGTGCTGAAGCTGCTCGCTGAGGGCAACAGCACCAAGGCGATTGCCGAGATCATGAATGTCAGTCCGAAAACAGTAGAAACGCATCGTGGCGCCATTATGGAACGTCTCGGAATTCGTGATGTACCCGGGCTGGTGAAGTTTGCCGTCGCTCACGGGCTTGTCGATCTGGAAACCTGGTAAGACCCTCGACTAGCCGGCGTAACCGAACAATCCTTCGTCGCGAATCTTCTCCGCCACCTGCGCCGGCACTTTTTCTTCCCATTGCGTATCGCCGCTCGCGATTTGTGCCAGCACGTCGTGCGAATAGATGTCGAGGTAGGCCTTGGACGCCTCTTTCAGCGGCACGATGCCGTCGCGCGCCACCAGGTAATCGAACAGGTGCGACAAGCCTTTGTCGAGCTGCAGAGATTCGATGTTTTCTACCTTACCCGTAGTCGGGTTTTTCACCGGATAGATCAGCAGTTTGAGCTGGTTCTTGAACAGCCTTCCAAAGCTCTCAAGAATGCCGCCCTGAAGTTCCTCGTAGTACTGTTCATCGAACAGACTCCTCAGGCTGGCAAGCCCCATGGCAATACCAATCGGTCGATGCGTGTAGCGATACAGATAGGCCGCGAGACGGAAGTAGCGCAGGTAATCTGAAATCATAACGTTACAGCCGGTCAGGGAAACCACCTCCGCGCGGCTCAGGAAATCGTTCAGGCAAACCTCCGAATTCTCCTTCAGGCTCTGCATGGAAATCTCCATGATCGGTACAGTTTCACCGGGCTGCAGGCCGTTGTGTTTTTCGAATGCACTGAGCGATGATTCCAGCATATCCATGTTGACATGCGTGATCGGACGGAAACGCCCTCGCTGCACGAGCACCGGTTTCTTGCGCAGCGCTTCGGAAGGCTGCAGCACCGTGCCGTCTGCGGCGAACATGGCTGCACCGGACAAACCGAGTTCAACCAGTCTCAGCGACAGGATCCGGTTATCGATGCCAGTGAATGCGGGACCACTGACATCGATCATGTCGACTTCAATCCGCCACTCTGACAAGCCCTGACGTAGCAGTGACAGCATGGTCTCCGGGTCTTCATAGTACCGGTAGGCTGCGTGCACGAGATTCACACCGACAATACCGACCGCTTCTTGCTGGGCAGCGTTGTTGTCATCCATTAAGCGGATGTGGACGATGATGAGGTTGTCCTCGCCACCTGGAGACACCTGAAAACGCAGACCCATCCACGCATGACACTCGTTGGTCCCCTGAAAGTTGCGGGCGGATACTGTGTCGGCAAACGTAAAAAAGCAGGTGTCGCTGCCACGAGCGTCTGTCAGGCGTTCCCGGTTGAGTTTTTGCTCATACTCGAGCATTGATTCCAGGCGCATTCGGCTGACGTAGCGATCGCTGCTGCCGTAAATGGCATCGCTGACCTGCATGTCGTAGGCGGACATACTTTTTGCGATGGTGCCGGCCGCTCCACCCGCTTGAAAAAACCAGCGCACCACTTCCTGTCCGGCACCGATTTCTGCAAAACTCCCGTACAGGCGATCATCGAGATTGATATCGAGCGCCTTTTGCAGCGTCGAAAGCTCGTGCGACATACTGAATCCCCACCATCACCCGCCGAGGTTCCGGCAAGTGACGGTCTGCTCAAAGATTGGCGGTATCCCCGTCCGCAACGCAAAAACTGCGCCCGAACGCCCATAGTTTGCATAATACTGTGACCTGTGTAGCGTCTCCAAGCCCTTGTTTTTCGATAGCATTTGTTTCGTCGTGGACGGATACCACGAATCGACAGAAATGAGCTCTAGATTCAGACACATACTCGCTGTGCTCGCGTGCGTGGTTGCGCTCGCCGCCGTGCGCCCGGCTGCCGCGGCGCCGGGCGATATCCTGTTCAGCGACGACTTCAATGACGGCACGATCGCGCCGTGGACGCGGACCAACAATTCGCGTTCGAACGTCTCCAATATCCCCGGATTCGCCAACACCGGATTTGGCGCCTTCACGCGTCGCGGACCCGTCACGGTCACCGGTCCGACCTTTAATGCCGCCGTGCCGGGCGCCGAATTGTCAATCTGGGTTCGTCGTGGCAGTGACGCTTTCAGCGAAGACCCCGACACCAACGAAGACTTCGTGATCGAATACCGCCGCGCCGACAACTCCTGGGCGACGCTGGCGAGCTATCTCGGTGCCGGCACCAATGGGCAGATCTTCACCGAAACCTTTGTGCTGCCGGCAGACGCGCTGCACGGTTCACTTGCGATTCGAGTCCGCCAGACCGCCGGCAGCGGGACCGACTTCGACTACTGGCACTTCGACGACGTGGTCGTCACCGAAATTGGCTCTGCACCGCCACTTGTGGTGGGCAGCTGCGACGAATTTGAATCCGGGCTGAGCAACTGGAATATCAGCACCGGCACCGGTGTTGCCGGTATCAACACCAACACCTTCCAGTCGACCAGTAGCGCCCTGTTCCTGAACGGCGGTACCGTCGATGTCACGTCGAACGTTATCGATACGAGCGGACCGGATTTTTCGAACTTCACCCTGTGGATTCGTCGTGGAGCCGACAGCTTCAGTGAGAACCCGGACGGCGGTGAGGATTTCCAGGTCCAGTATCTCGACGACACCAGCACATGGCAGACCCTGGAGACGTTTACCGGCAGCGGTTCACCGGGACAGATTTTCACGCGCAGCTACAACCTGCCGGCAAACGGCCGACACGCCGGATTCCAGATTCGCTTCCGTCAGCTTGGCGGCTCCGGGGTGATCTATGACTTCTGGCACGTCGACGATGTCTGCCTCGAGCAAATATTGCTGCCGACTTTGCAGGTGTCGAAGGTCGCGCAGACGATCTCCGACCCGGTCAACGGCACGCTGAACCCGCTGTCTATTCCGGGGGCCGTTGTGCGTTACACGATAACGGTAACCAACACGGGTCCGGGTACGGTGGATGCAGACTCTCTGCGTATCAGCGATCCGCTGCCGACGGATGTCGAACTGTTTATCGATGATGACAGCGGCGACCCCATCGTATTCACCGATGTTGGCGGTGCGAGCGGCCTAAGCTTCACCTACGCAACGGACGTGCAATTCAGCGACCAACCCGGTGGCACCGTGTACGGTTACACGCCAGTCGACCCCGGCGACGGCTTTGATCCGGCGATAACCGGCTTCGAGTTGGCCCCGACCGGGACCATGAATGCGGCGTCGGGCGGTACGACGCCGAGCTTTACCTTCACCTTCCTGGTTCGCCTGCGCTAGCGTTGACTTGGCCGCAGCGGCTTGTCATCGTGGCTCGGTGACACACCCCGCGCTCCCTTCGAAGCTGCCGACGGTCGGCACCACAATTTTCACCGTCATGAGTCAGCTCGCGGCGGACCACAGCGCGATCAACCTGTCGCAGGGTTTCCCGTCCTTCGATCCGCCGGATGCCCTGCTCGATCGCTTCAGCCACCACCTGAGGCACGGCGCCAACCAATACGCGCCGATGCCCGGCGCTCCGGAACTTGCATTGGCGGTGGCCGACAAGATTGAGCGCATGCATGCGCATCGGCCGAATCCGTCCAGCGAACTCACGATCTGCACCGGCGCAACCGAGGGCATGTTCTGTGTCATCACGGCGGTCGTCGAGGCCGGCGATGAAGTGATCGTCTTCGACCCGGCCTACGACGCCTACGAACCGGCGGTCGAACTGGCCGGCGGTGTGACACGTCACGTGCCAATGGCGCTCTGCGACGGCGAATTCCAGCCGGACTGGCAACGTCTGGCAGACACCCTGTCGCCGAAGACGCGACTGCTGGTGCTGAATTTTCCGCACAACCCGACCGGTGCCGTGATGACCGATGCCGATCTCGACACGCTGGCAGAGCTGCTGCAGGACACCAACGTGCTGATCGCCGCGGACGAAGTGTATGAGCATATACTCTTCGACGGCACCGCAATGGCCAGCGTGCTGGCACACGAGGCATTGCGAGACCGCAGTTTTGCAATCTCGTCGTTCGGCAAGACGCTGCACGCGACCGGGTGGAAGATCGGCTACGTCGCGGCGCCGGCAGCGTTGACGGCCGCATTCCGCAAGATCCACCAGTTTTCGACTTTCGCTGTAAACACGCCGGCACAGCGCGCGATCGCCGACTTCCTTGAGACCGATGCGGACTTCGTCCCACAGCTCGCCGATTTCTACCAGCGGAAACGAGACCTGTTTGTTGAGCTGCTTTCGGCGTCGCGCTTGAAGCTCTCACCAACGCGCAGCACGTTTTTCCAGGTCGTCGACTACTCGGCGATCAGCGACGCGCCGGACACCGAAGTTGCGAAGCGCTGGACCGTGGAACATGGCGTCGCGTCCATTCCGCTGTCCGTGTTTTGCGCAACACCGATGTCCGGCCGGCGCCTGCGCTTCTGCTTTGCCAAAGACGATAAAACCCTCGAGCGCGCCGCCGAGATTCTCAGCCGACTGTAACGGTCGTGACTAGCTGCGCGCGCTGCTGCGGAGCTCCCCCGCTGGCAGGACCGCCTCTATTCGCTGCATGACGTCCAGCTTGCTGACCATGTCATGTATGTAATCGAGACTGTCTGTTTCGAGGATCAACACGTCGCTCAGCGTATAGCGCGTGATCCATTCTTCGTACAGACGGTCGAGTCGTTTGAGATAAGCGAGCGGGACATCCTGCTCCATGGCCCTGCCGCGCAGCCTGATACGCTGCCGCAGCGTCCGCGTCGAGCAGCGCAGATAGATCATCAGGTCCGGCGGGCGGATGGCATCGAGTATTGCGCCATACAGCGCCTGGTAGGTCTCCCAGTCACGCTTGGAGATTTTTCGCATCTGGTGCAGCGCCGTCGCGAAAATCTCGGCGTCTTCGAAAATAGTGCGATCGAGTGCCACGACTCCGGGCTGCCGGTCCAGCTCCTGGTGCAGGCGAAATTTGTTGCCCAGGAAATACAGTTGCGACTGAAAAGCCCAGCGCCGCATGTCCTTATAGAAATCGGCGAGATACGGATTCTCATCATTCGGCTCATAGAACGGCTGCACGTTATAGTGGCGGGCAAGAAAATCGACGAGCGTGGATTTGCCTGCACCCATATTGCCGGCGATGGCGATCGAACGTTTCATGGGCGGTAACCATACCGCATTGACGCGGCCACAGTGCGCTGCGCGGCCGATGGGAGACACAGGCTATGAGTATCGAAGTGCGCGAGATTCTGTTTGACGCGGAGACCATCGACGACAAAGTCGCAGAGCTCGCGGAGCAAATTTCCAGCGACTATCGCGACGCCGGTCACCTCGTCCTTGTGGGTGTCCTGAAAGGCTCGTTTATCTTTCTTGCAGATCTGGCCCGCAAACTCACCATCGACCGCACGGTCGAATTTATCGCCGTATCCAGCTACGACGGTGCCACCAGCGGTGCGGTCCGTATGATCATGGACATGCGCGGCAATATAGCCGGCAAACACGTTGTCATCGTCGAAGACATCATCGACACCGGCAACACGCTGAAATACCTCATCGAAACGCTGAACTCGCGCCATCCGGCATCGATTCGAACCTGCGCCTTCCTGCATAAAACCGAAGCGACGGTGGTCGACATCCCGGTGGACTACGTCGGCTTCTCGGTCGGCGAAGAGTGGGTGGTCGGCTACGGACTCGACTACGACGAATTCGGGCGCACGCTGCCGTACATCGGCACGATCGATCCTCAGGACTGACCGCGCCTATCATCGGCACAGCGGTCAAACTCGATTTCGACGGTCGAATGCGCGATGCCATAGTCGTCCCTGAGCCGGACTTTGATCTCTCGAACGACGTCGGCCGATTCACGCGAGCCGTCGAGAATGACGTGCATCGTCAGCAGCAGCTGCTGCTGCGTCAATCCCCAGACATGCACATGGTGGATGGATGAGAGGCCGTCGATTCGGCGCACCAGATTTGCGCCCATCGCGGCGCTGTCGAACCACTCCGGCGCGCCCTCCAGCAGAATATGTGCGCTGCGTCTCACGAGCGTCCAGGCGCTTCGCAGGATCAGCATGGCAACGGCGACCGACAGTATCGGGTCAATCGGCATCCAGCCCGTGTACAGAATGACGATCGCCGCAACAATCGCCGCCATCGAGCCGAGCAAGTCCCCGGCTACGTGCAGCGCGGCGCCGCGAATATTCAGGTTTTCACGGTCACCGGAATTCAACACCGCGAAACAGATGAGATTCACGACGAATCCGGCGGAGGCCACGAGCAACATCGTCTCACCGACAACGGCCTGCGGATTGAGCAGGCGCTGCAGCGCCTCGAACAGTATCCAGCCGACGATGAGCAGCAGGCTGAGGCCGTTGACGAAGGCCGCGAGAATCTGCAGACGCTGATAGCCGTAGCTAAGCCGTTCGTTCGCCGGCCGCCGGCTGACGTAAAAAGCCACCGCTGCCAGGCCCAGGGCAATCGTGTCTGTAAACATGTGGCCGGCATCCGCGAGTAGCGCAAGACTGCCGGACAGGATGCCGCCGATCACCTCGACGACCATGAAGCTGCCGGTCAGCACCAGGGCGATCAGCACGCGCGCGAGGCTGCCGGACTGCAGCTCGTGGTGGTGATCGTCGTGCAGGCCCCGATGACCGTGCGTCTGCGCCATAGGACATGTCCCGAGGACTATCGGCTGGGCCGATGACGTGGTTCATACTGGCCGGGCGGCCCTGCCATGCGCCAAAAAAAACGGCCCCACCGGAGCCGTTTTTCTTTGCGACCTACTGTTGTACGTAGCGCCTGGCCCCCCTGATTCCCCCGCCAAGCCGTACTTGAGGTATCGACCGTCTGTTGTTGTGTTATCGCGACGATTCGATGACGAGACAATCCCAAAAAACCGGGGTGATGTCAATAAAAACGTCACTTTTTGTATCAAAAATGTCGCAATTGGACGCGCTCGTTGCGAAAAAGCTACAAAATAACCTCGGATTCTGCAGCAACACGATTGGTCAGCGTGCCGACAATACCGAGATCCACCTCGAGACGATCTCCGACCGTGAGCCAGCGCGGGGGATTTCGCGCAGCGCCAACCCCGCCGGGCGTGCCGGTGACGATCACATCGCCGGCTTCGAGCCGCGTGAAGCTTGGGCAATACGCCACCAGGGCCGGCACGTCGAACAGCAGGTCGCCGACGCTGGCGGATTGCATGACGTCGCCGTTCAATCGCGTAGTCAGGTGCACATCACGAACGTCGCCCACTTCATCAATGGTCATCAGCGCCGGCCCCGCTGCACCGCTGCACCGCTGCGCCAGAAATTTTTGCCGGCGGTAAATTGTGTGGATTGGCGCTGGAAATCGCGCAACGAACCATCCATGAATGGCATATAGCCTGTTATGACGGACCCGGCGTCTTCGCGAGGCACGCGCTGGCAGTTCTTGCCGATCACGAGCGCCAGTTCGCCTTCAAAGTCGTAGTGGTCTGTATTTGGCGGCAACGCGAGATCGGCTTCATGGCCGACCACCGAATTGGCAACGCGCATGAAAACCACCGGCTTTTCCGGCGGTTCACGCCCCATCTCACGGATGTGCGGTAGATAATTCACGCCCACGCAAAGGATCTTGCCGGGCGAAGGGATCGGCGGCAGCTAGTCGGCAACTGACAACGCATGCAACTCAACGGCGGCCTGAATCTCGTCTGTGCCGGCGCTTGCCAGCGCTGCGCGAAGATCGGGATACCGCGTGCGGAACGCCTTGGACACAGCAAACACGCTGTCGCCGTCCATAACGCCGTAGGACCGGCGTCCGTCGTATACAAAACTCACCAGGCGCATACCCTCTCCCCTGTTTGCTGTGCCGAAGCGGTTTTGCTGCGGGAAGCACCGCTTCTCCCCGCGCGCTCGCAGGGCTAGACTGTCGCACCATGAAGACACTCTCGCTGATACTCGCGTTGCTGCCTCTGGCTGCGAACGCCGGACCTACGATTTTCACCAACGCGAACGGTTATACGTCGACCGACAACGGCATCGTCCAGTTCGACACGCTGGTCGTCAACGACGACGGCAAATTGCTTGCGGTCAAGACCGGCGGCACTGACGACGTATACGCGGACGCCAGAACTATCGACCTGGGCGGCGCCACCGTGCTGCCGGGCATTACCGATGCGCACGCGCACTTGCTGGGGCTGGGCGCCCTGCGCACGCAGCTCGACCTGTTCGGCATCGATTCGCTTGAGACCGCGGTCAGCTTGATCGGCGAGTTCGCCGACAAAAACCCGGGCTCCGGGTGGGTGCTGGGCCGGGGCTGGAACCAGGTCCTTTGGGAGACCGGTGAGTTTCCGACCGCCGCCGACATCGATGCCGTGGTCAGCGACCGACCGGTGTGGCTGCGCCGCGTAGACGGCCACGCGGGCTGGGCAAACAGCAAGGCGCTCGAGCTGGCCGGCATCGACAACGACACACCGGACCCGATCGGCGGCAAGATTCTTCGCGACGAAAACGGCAAGGCCACCGGCACGCTGATCGACAAGGCAATGTACATGGTCAATGCCAGGGTTCCATCGCCGACCAAGAACGAGATCCGCGCTTCTTACCGCGCGGCCTTCGCGGATGTGACCTCCCAGGGCATCACTGGCGTCCACGATGCAGGCATCGCCAAGGAACACGCTGAGGTGCTGCTGTCGATGGCCGATGACGAGGAAATCAGCATCCGTTTCTACGGCATGATCTCCGGCGCCGGAGAAAACCTCGACGCAATCGGCAAACCGATCATCGCCTACGGCAATGATCGCCTCGATATCCGCTCGGTGAAGCTCTACCAGGACGGCGCGCTCGGCAGTCGTGGCGCTGCCATGATTCGGCCCTACTCCGACGATCCGGAAAATCGCGGCCTGCCGTTCTGGACAGACGACGAGCTGTACGAAAAAGTGGCTAAAGCCGATCGCATGGGCTTCCAGGTAGGCATCCATGCCATCGGCGACAAGGGCAATCGCATGTGCCTCGACGCGTTTGCCAAAGTCCAGGGCGGCAAGCCGTCCGACAAGCGTCATCGCATCGAGCATTCGCAGATCGTCGCAGTAAGCGACATACCGCGCTTTGCCGAGCTCGGTATAGTTGCGTCGATGCAGCCGGTTCACGCGACCAGTGACATGAACATGGCCGAGGACCGTGTCGGTCCGGACCGCATCAAGGGCGGCTATGCCTGGCGCAAGATGCTCGACAACGACGTGATCATCGCCAGCGGCTCCGATTTTCCGGTCGAACTCGTGAATCCATTCCACGGTTTGTACGCCGCCGTATCGCGGCAGGACCGTGGCGGCATGCCGGCCGACGGATGGTACCCGGAAGAAGCGATGAACCGCGCCGAGGCGCTGCACTCGTTTACACTGGCCGCCGCGTTCGCGGCACACCAGGAAACGCGACTTGGCAGTCTCGAGACCGGAAAATGGGCGGATTTCATTGTCGTCGATCGGGACTACTTCGAAATCGACGTCAGCGATATCGACGACATTGAAGTACTGCAAACCTGGGTGGGTGGTGAAAAAGTATTCGATAAGGAAGCCCAAAATGATCGTCAGGCAGCTCTGGGTCGGTAACAGCTTCCGCAACTTCAACTACCTGATCGCCTGTGCGGCGACCGGGGATGCGTTGGCGATTGATCCGCTGGACTACGAGCAGTGTCTGCATGTCGCCGAGGAACACGGCTGGACGATCACGCAAATCGTCAACACGCATGAACACGGTGACCACATCGGTGGCAACAAGGCGATGGTGAAGGCGACTGGCGCAATCATCATCGCGCACAAAGACGCCGGCGCGCGTATTCCGAATGTCGGCCGTGGTGTCGGTGCCGGTGACATCATCGAAGTCGGTTCAAGCGTGCTGCTCGAGTGCCTGGACACGCCGGGCCACACAATGAGCCACGTCTGCCTGCTGTCTCGAAGCGATCCACCGTCGCTGTTTTGCGGCGACACGCTGTTCAATGCCGGCGCCGGTAACTGCCACAACGGCGGACACCCGGAAGAGCTCTACGCAACGTTCACGCAAATTCTCGACAAGCTCCCGGACTCCACACGGATATACCCTGGTCACGACTACCTGCTCAACAACCTGCGCTTCACGCTCGATCGCGAACCCGGCAACGACGACGCACAGCAAATGCTCGAGCGTTATCGCGATCAGGACCCGGCTAATGCGCATATCACAACGCTCGGCGAAGAACGGCGCATAAACACCTTTTTTCGACTCGACAGTCCTGGCGTCACCGACACACTGGAATCCGAGTACGGCGGTCAGTTTGGCCCGCGCGAAACCTTCCTGAAGCTCCGCGAGCTCAGAAACAACTGGTAGCGTTTCAGTGATATCGCGACGGCGGCAAGGTGGCTATAATGCGCCCCTTTTTGCTGGCCGTCCCGCATGAATCCCACCGAAAAACTGCGCAATATTGCGATTATCGCTCACGTCGATCACGGCAAGACCACACTGGTCGACCGTCTTCTGCAGCAATCCGGTACGCTGGACGAGCGGGCGACCATTCCGGACCGAGTCATGGACTCGAACGATCTCGAGCGTGAGCGCGGCATCACGATCCTGTCCAAAAACACGGCGATCCGCTGGGATGACTGGCGAATCAATATCGTCGATACCCCGGGACACGCCGACTTCGGCGGTGAGGTCGAACGCGTGCTGTCGATGGTCGACGGCGTACTGCTGCTGGTCGACGCCGTAGACGGTCCGATGCCGCAGACACGCTTTGTGACCCAGAAAGCCTTCGCACAGGGCTTCACGCCGCTGGTGGTGATCAACAAGATCGACCGCGACGGCGCACGCCCGGACTGGGTGCTCGACCAGACTTTCGACCTGTTCGACCGTCTGGGAGCGAGCGATGAGCAGCTCGACTTTCCTGTCGTGTACGCCTCGGCGCTGCAGGGCTTTGCCGGTCTCGACGCCGATGTGTCCGGCGGCGATACGACACCTCTGCTGCAGGCCATCGTCGACCACGTGCCACCACCGAAGGTGGAAGCTGACGGACCGCTGCAGCTGCAGGTATCGAGCCTCGACTACAACCCGTATGTCGGCGTGCTCGGCATCGGACGCATCGCACGCGGCACTGTGAAGGCCAACTCACGCGTCGGCGTTGTTAAGAGTGACGGCCGCAAAACTTCCGGCACGCTCGCCAACCTGTACGGCTTTCATGGTCTCGAACGCGTCGCCGTGGACTCTGCGAGTGCCGGCGACATCGTCGTGTTCTCTGGATTTGAGGACCTGCAGATCTCTGACACAGTCTGCGACAAGGATCATCCGGACGGGCTGCCGCCGCTGAGTGTCGACGAGCCGACAATCAGCATGACTTTCCAGGTTAACAAAAGCCCGTTCGCCGGGCAGGACGGCAAGTTCCTGACCAGCCGGCAGATCCTCGAGCGTTTGCAACAAGAGCTGAAACACAACGTGGCCCTGCGCGTTGAGGAAACCGACGACCCGGACAAGTTTGTTGTATCCGGGCGCGGCGAACTACACCTGTCGGTGCTGATCGAGACCATGCGCCGCGAAGGCTTCGAGCTTGCCGTGTCCCGTCCGTCGGTCATCGAGCACGAGGTCGATGGCCGGAAACAGGAACCGTACGAGCTGGTGACAGCGGATTTTGAAGAGGACTACCAGGGCTCGGTCATGCAGAGCCTCGCCGAGCGCAAGGGCGAGCTGCTGAATATGACCTCCGACGGACGCGGTCGCATGCGACTCGAATACCGCATCCCGGCTCGCGGCCTGATCGGCTTTCGCACCCAGTACCTGACGATGACCGCGGGCACCGGCCTGCTGTACAGCGTGTTCGATGCCTACGGGCCGAAGGTCAAGACTGACATCGGCCAGCGCAACAACGGCGTGCTCGTATCCAACGTGCCTGGCAAGTCGCTCGCCTATGCACTGTACAACCTTCAAGAGCGCGGATCGCTGTTTATCGGTCACGGTGAGCAGGTCTACGAGGGCATGATTGTGGGCATTCACAAGCGCAATAATGATCTGCCGGTGAACCCGACCAAGGCCAAGCAGCTGACGAACATTCGCGCCGCTGGCTCGGACGAGAATATCCAGCTGACAACGCCGCTGAACTACTCGCTGGAGCAGGCGCTGGAGTTTATTGACGACGACGAATTGGTTGAGATCACACCGTCAAACATCCGCCTGCGCAAAAAGTTGCTGGTCGAAGGTGAACGTCGTCGCGAAGCGCGACTAAAAAGCAAGGCCGAAGCCGAGGAAGCCTAGAAGCTGATCTCCGCCGCAATCTGGTTGAGCCTGCGATCGCCCGGGTCTTTTGCGGCCATCCACAGCCAGTGCAGGGCGTGGTACCCGCGCTCGTATACAGCGAGCCGCGCCAGATGGTCTTCCGAGCAGGTTCCGAAATACGCCTCAACCAGTACTCGCGCCTCTGACGTGTCCAGGTTGTGATGTGCTATCACTGTCGCCAGATCGAACAGCGGCGAGTTGTCGCAGGCGTATTCCCAGTCGATAAAGTGGATGTCATCGTCGAGGATCAGGTTGCCAACCGCAAGGTCGTTGTGACAGAACGCAAGCTCCGCCGACTCCCACGGCAATGACGCCACGGCCGCCAGACAGCGCTCCGCAATTTTCGCGTCCGGTGCATGCATCGCATAATGCGTCGCGGCCGTCATGGCGTTAAAGCGCAAACCGCAGAGCGGCAGTTTATGTACTTCGCGCAGACGGAGCCCGATACGAACCAGCATCTCGCGGTCGTGAAAGTCTGAATCGGCCAAAACGCGGCCGTCGACATATTCGGTCAGCATGCAGTCGTCATCGACGTAGTACACACCCGGTGCGAGACCGCGAGACGCAGCGAGCCGCTGAATCTCGGCTTCGAGGTGACGGGGAATTTTGAACGGTGCGCGGGTGGCCTCTTCGTACTTGAAGAATGCACGACGGCCACTCAGTGACAAACGGTACGCCGACTCCGTGTGTCCCTGTGGAATACGTTCGATGTTGGCGAATCGCCATTCCTCGACACGCTCCAGCAACATCGACCGAACTTTATCCTGCGACATGCAAGTCCTTCTCCATCGACCGTCTCCAGGCCGCGATCCCAAACGGGATAATCGCGACATACACTAGAAACAGTATCGACGTCAGGTACAGATCTCTTAACAAATATAGACCAATTGAGCCTAAGTCTATGATTAACCAGTAGTACCAATTTTCGAAAACCTTGCGCGCTACGAGCAGCGTGGCCCAAAAGCGCCAAACGTGGTCAGTGAGTCAAAAAACGGCAGAGCCGCGTCGGTCCACGCACTCAATGCGAAACCGCTGAGTGCACTGAGTGCAAGTATCCCGCCGATGGCAACGATATGAATGCTCAGCGACCAGCGCACCACCGGACGCTTGTCGGCATCACCCCGGCCGTACGTCCACAGGTAAAAGCCGTAGGCCGCCATCGCCAGGTAGTACGCATTCAGCAAGGACTCCATATAGAGCTTTGCGTCGATAAACAGGTAGACGTAGGTGCCGGAGCTGATGGCCGCAAACAACCAGCAGGCTATGTGCTCACGAATGGCGAGCAACAAATAAAGCACAGCAGCAACAACGGCGACCCATTCCGCCGCCGACGTTGCGGCCACCTGCTCAACGAACAACTGCCACACGCGTGTCAGTCCTCAAGCGGGTTATTGAGGATCTTGATCGTGAAGATCGCTTTCGGCACCTGCTCAAAGGTTGTTCGTATTTCGTCGTTCAACGCCGCCATGACCACGTCGTAATCGCCGCGAAGCTGAGTACTCAGGCGATTGGTCTCGACCTCGATTGCTGTATGGCCACTCAGTCGTGCGATGACGTCCTTGATCGGCGGGATGAAGTCCGCATCAAACGGATACAGGCTGATATCGACTGCAACTCGCATACTCAAAATCTCCACTCCAGTGTGGCGCCCAGCAGGCGCGGATCTCCGGCGCGAGTGTAAACAGTATCCTCGAAGTCCGGTGGCTCGTTACCGAAGAAAAAACCGCGCACCGCATAGCGCTCGTCAAACAGGTTCCTCGCCCACAGCGAGGCGGTCCAGGCGTCGCCTTGGAAGCCGACGCGAGCATCAGCCAGAGCATAGGCCTCCGACCGGTTGTTGTGGCTGTTACCGAAATAGAAGCTGTCGATTGCCGACGCGTTCACCGACGCAAACCAACCACTGTCCGATACCCAATTCACGCCGGCCGACGCCGTGTAGTCCGGCGCATGTGCCTGGCCACGACCCGTCAGGTTATCTGCAAGCGGCGAATCGTATTCGTCGAACTCGGCGTTCAGCAAACCCACGGCCAGCCAAAGGGTGACGGCGTCACTCGCGAAATACTGTGCTTCGACTTCCGCACCTAGAGTCTTACCTTCCGCCGCGTTGCCGGTGATGAAAATGAACGACGCCGGATCGCCCGGATCGACCTGGAACGAGGTTCGCACCTGCTGATCGTCGCGGCGATTGTAGAAAACAGCCGCATTCACCAGGTAGCGCTGGCCCTGGTGCTTGATGCCGGCTTCGAGGTTCCACAGGCGTTCATCAGAAAAGGCGCGCTGCGCTTGCGGAACGATGCCGAGATTGAAACCGCCCGCCTTGAAGCCGGCAGACAGTGTCGTGTAGATCGTCGTCACGGCGGATAACTCGTGAACCAGTGACAGCTCTCCGCCCCACATCGTTTCCGACTGGGACTCGTCAAGTCCGGCGGTGTCTGTGTAATCCGCATTGCGACGCTCAAGACGCAGGCCCGTCGTCAAGCGCGTGCCTGCGCTCAGCGTGATGTCGAGCTGGCCGAACAAGGCGAGATTGGTGGCTTCATAGTTGCTGCGCAACTCATCAAACAGACTGTCACTAAAGCTGAATGCCGGGTCGATGTAAGTACCTTCATTCACCGACAGGAAATCTTCGTCGAGATTAAGGGCGTAGATGCCTATCAGCCAATCGGTGCTGTCGTCAAAGATCGGCGTGGTGGACGCCAAACGCAGCTCCTGACTCAGCGTGCGGCGTTCGCGATCCGCTACCGACGTAAAGTCATAGGTGATCGGTGCCCAGGCAGGTTCACTGCCCCAGTCCGCGTCGAATCCGAAGTCGATGTCCGAATCAGCGACGGTCGTGATCGAGGTCAGGCGCCCACCGGCAAATTCCTCCCAGTTTAGCGCCAGCGAGACACCGGTACTCTGCTGTGCATCGCGACCGGGATTGTCCGACAGCACTGTCAGGCTGTTGTCGATCGCGAACGCGTCGTAGCCGTTGTCGATGTCGGCATACAACAGCGTCGCATCGGCGGAGAAGTTGCCGCCCGGCGCGTACCTCAGTCGCAAACGAGCTGTCTGCTCGTCGCGACCGTTGGTGTCGTCACGTCCCAGGAAGGCGTTGTCGCGAAAACCGTTGCTCTGGTACGACTGCGCGCTGAAACGGAATGCCCAGTCGTCGGACAATGAAGCGCCGAAAGCAGCGGCAAGCGACAGCGTGTCGTCATCGGCAACAGACGCTTCGACCCGCGCAGGCGCATCGGGCGATGCCGTGCGCAGATAGATCAGGCCGCCCAGCGCGTTGGCGCCGTAGCGCGTACCCTGTGGCCCGCGCAGCACCTCGATGCGCTCTACGTCGAACAAGGTAGCAACGCTGCCGATACCGCTGAAATCGATGTCGTCGATGAGGAATCCGATCGACGGGTTCGGCGCGCCCTCGTATTGCGAGCGTTCGCCGACACCGCGAATCTGCAGGTAACGTGCGCGATTGCCGTCACCCGACCAGTTCAGGTTGGGGATCGACTTGATCAGTTCCTCGAAGTGCTGCTCACCCAGGGCATCGATCTGCTCAGCATCCAGCAGTGTGATACTCGCCGCGACGTCCTGCAGCGGTCGTTCACGATAGTCAGCGCTTACGACGATCTCGTTGAGACTGTCGTCAGCACTGGCGGTGGCACAAATAAAGAGCGCGGCGAAAAGCCGCAGCGACGGTTGCGTCATGTTGTCCTTCCTACGCCGGCATTATCCGGATCAGGTTCGAGGGTTCCCGCGTACGCGGATCTCAGGTCAGGAGACCACCCCTGTTTTGTGATGGGTTATGCGCCCGGTTTATTGAGTCGGGCAATCAGGCTGGACGTATCCCAGCGATTGCCGCCCATGGCCTGCACCTCTTCGTAATAGCGGTCGACCAATTTTGCAAGCTCGAGTTTAGCACCGTTAGCCTCAGCCTCGGAAAGCGCGATCGAGAGATCCTTGCGCATCCAGTCCACGGCGAAGCCAAAATCGAATTCGCCGTTCGCCATCGTTCGCCAGCGATTGTCCATTTGCCAGGACTGCGCGGCGCCAGCGGATAACGCGCCGACCACCTTCTCGATATCCAGATCGGCGCAGGCGGCAAAGTGCAGCGCCTCCGACAAGCCCTGCAATACGCCGGCGATGCAAAGCTGGTTTGCGGCCTTGGCGAGCTGACCGGCACCGCTGTCCCCGATACGCGTGATGCTTTTGGCGTACGCGTCCATGACCGGACGCGCACGCTCGACATCGGCTTCCGAACCGCCGGCCATTATGGTGAGTTGGCCATTTTCGGCGCCAGCCTGGCCGCCGGAAACCGGTGCGTCGACAAATCCGAGTCCGCGCTCTGCTGCCTTGTCGGCCAGTTCGCGCGCGAGACCGGCGGATGCCGTCGTATGATCCACCACGACTGTCTCGTCAGCACAACCCGAGAATATTCCGTGTTCGCCGAGCATCACCCCACGCACATCGTTATCGTTACCGACGCAGCATAAGACGACATCCGACTCGGTAGCGGCCTGCGCCGGCGTTGCCGCCGAGTGGCCAGTGAAGTCGCTGCACCAGGCATCCGCCTTGGCGTTCGTTCGGTTGTAAACACAGACGTCGTGTCCGGCGCGCGACAGGTGGCCGGCCATCGGGTAGCCCATCACGCCGAGACCTATGAATGCGACGCGTGTCATTTGCGACGGGGGTCCAGGCCCATTGAGCGCGCAATGATCTCACGCATGATCTCGGAACTGCCGGCGTAAATCCGGGACACGCGCGCGTCGGTGAAGCGACGGCACACGGCATACTCGTTCATGTAGCCCGCACCACCGTGAAGCTGCACGCATTCGTCGGTTACTCGACCTTCCAGTTCGCTGGTGTGCAGCTTGGCCTTGGCCGCATCTTCGGCCGACAACTCGCCACGATTGTGCCGCATTACGCATTGGTCCACGTACGCCTGTGCAACGTCGAGATCAGCGCGCATGTCCGCCATCTTGAAGCGCGTGTTCTGAAAATCCGCCACCGTCTGGCCGAAAGCCTTGCGCTCGGTAACAAAGGCCATGGTTTCCTGGAATGCCGCCTCGGCGTTGGCCAGGAAGCCGACCGCAGCAAGCAGTCGCTCCTCGGCAAGGAAGTGCATCAACGAGTAGAACCCCTTGTGCAATTCACCGAGCAGGTTTTCCTTCGGCACCTTGACGTTGTTAAAAAACAGCTCCGCTGTGTCCTGGCTCTTCAGACCCATCTTGTCGAGATTGCGACCTCGCTCGAAGCCCTGCATGTCGCGCTCGACGACAAACAGACTGAGTCCGTGACTCGAATCACTGGTCCGCGCAGCGACCACAACGAGATCCGCCAGAATGCCGTTGGAGATGTAGGTCTTTGAGCCGTTCAGCACAAAGTGGTCGCCCTGGTCCTCGGCCTTGGTGCGCATGCCGGCAACATCACTTCCCGCACCGGGTTCTGTCATCGCCACAGCGAGAATGTTTTCACCGGACACACACTTCGGCAGCCAACGCTGCTTTTGTTCGTCGTTGCCCAGTCCGCCGAGGTACGGCGCGACCAGGCGGCTGTGCAGCCAGAAAAAGAAACCGTTGTCGCCGTACAGCGCGTTTTCTTCCATCAGGATCTGTTCGTAGCGGAAATCGTCGACACCGGCGCCGCCATAGGCCTCATCGGCCCACATCAGCAGCATGCCCTGCTCGCCCATTTTCAGGAACGCTTCCCGATCCACGATGCCGGCCTCGTGCCAGCGCTCGGTGTGCGGACCGACTTCGTTCTGCATAAAACTCCGCACTGAATCGCGGAACATCTCGTGATCTTCGGTAAAGATCTCGCGGTTTACCATCTGACGTGTCCCTCCAAGGACGTGGAACTAATTGCCTTTGAACTCCGGCTCGCGCTTGTCGAAGAATGCGGCAACGCCCTCTTCGTTGTCGTGGCTGCCGAGCAGCGACTGCTGGAAATCGGCCTCAAGGTCGTAGGAGCTAGGCCAGTTGTGATCCATCGCATGACGCATGACGCGCTTGGTCGCGGAAATGGACAACGGAGCGCGCTTGGCGATGGTCTGCGCCCAGGCCATGGTCTCGTCCTGCAACTCGTCCGCGGCTGCGGTGCGATTCGCCAGACCGAGCTGCACGCAGTCTGCCGCCGGGATGCGTTCACACTCGATAGCGAGCTGAAAGGCCCGCCGATAGCCAAGCTGGCGAACGAGCTGCCAATTCAGGCCACCGTCCGGTACCAGCGAAATCGTCGTGAACGGCGACAGCATGAATGCGTTGTCGGCCATTATCAGCAGATCACATGTCAGTGCCACGGACAAGCCGATGCCGGCCGCTGATCCGGGAATCGCGCAGACTACCGGCTTCGGCATCAGCGAGATCTCCATCAGCACCGGCCGGTATTCGTACTGCAGTTTGCCGTACACCGCTCGACCTTCGAGGCCGCCTTTGAGATCGGCTCCGGCGCTGAAGCAGCGGCCGTCGCCGGTCAGGATGACCACGCGGATAGCCTCGTCGTTGCTCGCGAGTTCCAGCGCCTCAAGCAGATCTGCACACAGCTCGGAGGTGAACGCGTTCATTGAATCCGGTCGATACAGGGTGATGCGTGCGACCGGT
Source organism: Pseudomonadota bacterium (assembly GCA_039025835.1). Taxonomy (GTDB): domain Bacteria; phylum Pseudomonadota; class Gammaproteobacteria; order Steroidobacterales; family Woeseiaceae; genus UBA1847. Next base: position 24,775 of record JBCCNM010000030.1, read on the forward strand.
CCGTCAGTTTCGTATTTGATGATTTCGCTCATGGCGTTCGGGCCCTCGATGCCTCGCTTACATGTTGCGGCGGTATTCGCCGCCGACATCGTACAACGCAGATGAAATCTGTCCGAGCGAATTGCTCTTCACGGTTTCCATCAGCTCCTCAAAAATGTTCTCGCGCGCGCGCGCGGCCGACTGCAGCCGTTCGAGCGCCGCCGCCGAGGTGGCAGCGTGCTGGTCGCGGAATGCTCGCACATTGACGATCTGGTCGTCTTTCTCATCGTCGGTTGAGCGGATCAGCTCCAGCTCGTGCACCTCGTCTTCCTGGCCCTCTTTCGGCAGGAAGGTGTTGACGCCGATCAGTGGCAGCGAACCGTCGTGCTTTTTGCTTTCGTAATACAGACTCTCGTCCTGAATCTTGCCGCGTTGGTACATCGTGTCCATCGCGCCGAGTACGCCTCCGCGCTCCGAGATGCGTTCGAATTCCTGGTACACCGCCTCTTCGACGAGATCGGTGAGCTCATCGATGATGAATGAGCCCTGCCACGGGTTCTCACAAAAATTCAGCCCCAGCTCCTCGGAGATCACCATTTGGATCGCTACGGCGCGGCGCACCGACTGCTCGGTTGGCGTCGTAATCGCTTCGTCGAAGGCATTGGTGTGCAGGCTGTTGCAATTGTCGAACAGGGCGTACAGGGCCTGCAGCGTCGTACGGATGTCGTTGAAGCTGATTTCCTGGGCGTGCAGGCTGCGGCCGGACGTCTGGATGTGGTACTTCATCATCTGCGAGCGGGCGCCGGCACCGTAGCGCTCGCGCATCGCACGCGCCCAGATCCGGCGCGCCACGCGGCCGATCACGGTGTACTCCGGATCCATGCCGTTGGAGAAAAAGAAACTCAGGTTGGGCGCGAAATCGTCGATATCCATGCCGCGCGCCAGGTAGTACTCAACGATGGTAAAACCATTCGACAGTGTAAATGCGAGCTGGCTGATCGGGTTCGCGCCGGCTTCGGCGATGTGATACCCGCTGATCGACACGCTGTAGTAGTTTCGAACCTGCTTGTCGATGAAGTATTGCTGCACATCGCCCATCATTTTCATCGCGAACTCGGTCGAGAAAATGCACGTATTCTGCGCCTGGTCTTCCTTGAGGATGTCAGCCTGCACCGTGCCGCGAACCGCCTTCAGCGTGTCGGCCTTGATGCGCGCATAGGTCTCGGCATCGACGAGTTGATCTCCGGACACGCCGAGCAGGCCCAGGCCTAAACCGTCGTTGCCCGGCGGCAAGTCGCCGGAATAACACGGGCGCTCACGGCCGGCGTACAGAGCGGCCATAGTCTTCTCAGCGGCATCCCACTGACCGGATTCCCGCAGGTGTTTCTCCACCTGCTGGTCGATCGCCGTGTTCATGAAGAACGCGAGAATCATCGGTGCCGGCCCATTGATCGTCATCGACACGGAGGTAGTCGGCGCGCATAGGTCAAAGCCGGAATACAGCTTCTTCATGTCGTCGACCGTCGCGATCGACACACCGGAGTTGCCCACCTTGCCATAGATATCCGGCCGCTCGTGGGGGTCTTCGCCGTACAGAGTTACCGAGTCGAAGGCGGTCGACAGACGCGCCGCCGGATTGCCTTCGGACAGGTAATGGAAGCGCCGGTTCGTGCGCTCCGGCGTGCCCTCGCCCGCGAACATGCGCGTCGGCGCCTCGCCGGCGCGCCGGTACGGATA